>JAGBJQ010000109.1 GCA_017934385.1 Campylobacter sp.
CAATTTTATTTATATTTTGCGCCGTATTGTCGGCTTTTAGCGCACTTTGCGTTGGGCCAGTGAGTTTTGTGGGGCTTATCGCGCCACATTTGGCGAAATTTTTGGGCTTTCGCAAAACGGGTGCTGGGCTCATGGCAAGTGCGCTGATCGGGGCTTTGATAATGAGCGTGGCTGATTTTTTGGGTAGGAATTTGATTTTTCCTTACGAAATACCTTGTGGCGTGGTCGCTACGATAATCGGAAGCCTTTATTTTCTATGGATTGCAAGAAAAATTTAATCAATTTTAATAAAAGGAGCATTTATGCAAAAAATTTTTGGTAGCGCGTTTGCGCTTAGTCTGTGCGCGGCGGCTGTTTTGGCGCAGGAAGTCTCTGAGACGGCAAACGAGGCGCAGGTTTTAGACGAAATCGCCGTGGTAGGCTCGGTAAGCAAGGGTAGTGGCAAGGTCGATTTCATGAGTGCTGGAAGCTCATCTGTAATCGAGAGCAAAAAAGCTATCGAAGAGCGTGGCGCGACACAGCTAGACGATGCCGTCAAATACGAGGCTGGTTTTATCGGACAGCCTTATGGGGCTGATTTGGATACTAGCGACTGGCTTAGACTTCGTGGATTTGAAGCGAGTGTGAGCTTGGACGGCGCTAGTGCGTATAAGGGCGGATATTTTGGTATCAGTCCTGATTTATACGGATATGAGAGTATCGAGGTGGTAAAGGGTGCAAACTCGCTACTTTATGGCTCATCATACGCTGGTGGTGTGATAAATCTCATCTCTAAGCGCCCAACTCTCACCCCACAAGGCGAAATCGGCGCGAAATTTGGCTCAAATCACCAAAGAGGCGTGTTTTTTGATGTCAGCGACGAATTTAGCGAAAATGTGAAATTTCGCATTGTAAGCGATTATGAGAAAAAGCGTGGCGACATAAATTACACATGGAACGAGCATTTTTTCATCGCGCCTTCAATTTTGTTTTTGCTAGGCGATGATACGAGTTTAACGCTACTTTCGAGTTATACGCACGATGTTGGGACTGGAAGCAACGGGTTTTTCCCTTATGTAGGCACGATGATACCTGGCGCGCAGGGTAAAATTTCGCCAAGTGCGAATTTAGGCGCATTAAACGATAGCCTATCGCGCGATCAAATTTCGGTTGGATACGAGTTAGCGCATAGCTTTAACGATAAGCTAAAATTCGAATCAAGCTATAAATTTAACCGCGAAAACAAAGACCAAATCGGCGCAAGTGTCGAGTATAATATGATAAACGATACCGATATCGCGCAGGATTTGCTCTTTGTCGATGCGAGTGTGAATTCGCATATATTCGATAACCGCATAAGCTACGAGGACGAGTGGGGAAGTGTGAAAAACAAGGTAACTCTTGGCGTAGATTATAGAGATGTCAGTGCAAGAGGACAGTATTTTTATAACTATTATGTAGGCACAATCAATGTCTATAATCCTGTGCGTGCGCATTTGGTTGCAAATCCGGCGCTGTCGTTTTCAAATCCAAATTATGATTTAGATCAAAGTCAGCTTGGATTTTATTTAAATGATAAAATTGAGCTGTTTGAAAAGCTAAATTTAACGCTTGGAATTCGCCATGACAAGGCTAAGGCTACGCTAAATGGCGAGAAAAGCTATGATGCAAGCGAAACGACATATCAGGCTGGGATTTTATACGCATTTGATAGTGGATTTATGCCGTATTTTAATTATTCTGAGTCTTTTATGCCGCAATCCGGTCGCACAAGCAGCGGGGATTTTTATAAACCAGCCACAGCAAGGCAATATGAGGTTGGTATGAAATATCTACCTAGCTTTATTGACGGCGAATTTAGCCTAGCGTATTTTGATATCGAGCAAGAAAATGTCCCATACACCGACGGTTCTAGTTTTTCATCTCAGGCTGGAAAACAAACTGCCAAAGGCTTTGAACTTAGTGCAAATGTAAATTTAAGCGAAAATTTAAACTGGATCAACGCCTATACTCATTATAATGAGGCTAAAATAAATGTAGATGGATTTGATTATATGACGCCAACTCCACTGATTCCAAAAGATACGCTTTCTAGCTTTTTGGTTTATTCGTTAGATTTTGGCTCGGGACACGCTATGAAAGTTGGAGCCGGTGTGCGATATGTGGGTAGAAGTAAGAGTGAGAGTAGCGCATGGACATCGCCTCGCCACGACGCAGTAGAAGTGCCTTCGCATACGCTAATTGATGCTATGGCAGAGTATTCGTATAAGGATTTTTCACTTAGATTAAACGCTACAAATATCGCAGATAAGGAGTATGTCGCAGGGTGCAACTACTGGTGCTATTACGGCGAAGGAGCGAAAGTAACACTAACCGCGAAGTATAGTTGGTAAAATTTTGCGTTGAATTTTTAGTAAAATTTTGCGGAAATTTGCTGGAATTTTAGTGGAAATTTGCGTGGCGTGGTTTCGCGTGGCGTGGTTTCGCGTGGCGTGGTTTCGCGGGATACTGCGCCACGTAAAATTTGGGCTAAATTTGGGCTAAATTTAGCCCTTTTTGAAAACCCAAATTTTGCTTAGCAAATATCCTGTGATGGTGTAAATCACACCTGCGATGATTTGCGAAATATATGGATTTACGCCAAATTTTAGGCAAATTTTTAGCGTGATAAAATTTAGGCTCCACGCAATCAGCATGGAGCTAACGAATTTAGCAAATTCGGCTAAATTTGCTTTTTTGGAAGCTTGTTTGCTTTGGAAAGTAAAAATTTTATTCATCACAAACGAAAAACAAATCCCCACAGCGTAGCCGATGATGTTTGAAATCTCTGGGCTTAGTCCTTTCCACATTAGCAAAAAGATTAGCCCAAAGCCGACAATCGTATTTAAAACCCCCACGAGCAGGTATTTTATGAGTGTCATTTTTGCTCTTTTAAATTTATGCTAAATTTGGCTGAGCTTTTCTTGGTATTTTTGTTCCAAAAGCCCAAATTTATCTTTTCGATATTTTCTAACTTTTCATTTTTTAAATTAACGACATAATAAAATTTATCGTCGATTTGGCTAAAATCTTTGATATTTTTATCTGCATTAACATATTTTTCTTTATCTTTTACTTTCAAATGCACATAAAGCGTAGTGTCGTCATCATTTGCGATTTTTGGAATTTCTTTGTTGAATTCAAAAATCAAACTATCTTTATCAAAAAACGATGCATTATCATCGTAAATAGTAAGCTTTAAGTCATTTTTAAGTGTGAAATTTGATTTTATTGGCTCTTTTTTGGATTTTATAAATTCGTTTATCCTAATATCAATTATGTGGTCGATTGATGGCAAAAATATAGTTTTTATGTCATCTTCGTAACGATATGAAGTAAATAATTCAAAAATATAGTAGAATTTTTTATTCGCTTGTACCAATGTGCCATATTTGCTATTTACGCCGTTTAGCTTGATTTCTAGCGTTTTGTTATCATCAATATTAGTCTCGACAGATTTATCGAATTCTAATATCAAAGGATTGTCGTATAAAGGCAAGAGATTGCTTTTGTATTTGAAAAATGGTTGGTGTTTTGTTTCGTCATAATTTTTTTTGCGTATTGTAAGATGTGAATTTTTATTTAAAGAAATTTTGCTTAGAACGGGTATTTTTTTGAGCGATTTTATTGTTTCATCCGTCGTTATCTCGGCAAAATTTATATTAAAAGAAGCTGAGCTTTTCCTTTCATCTTTATTCAAAAAACCAATCCAAATTTTTTCTATATCTTTCATATCGACATTTCCAAGACCTACGGTGTAGTAAAATTTGTCTTTTATTTTTTTGAAATTTGTTATATCTTGATCCGCATTTATAAAGCCTTCTTTGTCTTTGATATGTATGTGAATTCCCAGCTTAGTATCGTTTTTATCAGCGATTTTTGGGATTTCTTTATCAAATTCGAATATTATGGTATTTAAGCCTAAAAAATCCATTTTATTGTGGTTATATAAGCTTAAATTTAGCTCTTGATTTAGTTTATAGTCTTTAAAGATAGTTTTTGATTTTTTTAAAGTTTTCTTTGAGATACTAATTTGATTAAACAAAAAATTTTCACTTTTTTTGTATGATATTTCTACACATTTATTATCATAAATTTCAAATTTATTAAATTTTGTTTCTATTATTTTTATAGGATTTTGATTTGGTTTTTTGCAACTTCTCGGAAATAAATTGTAATGGTTATGTAGAATTCTAAACCAACCACTATGCCAATTTTCTCCTCCGAGATAGCTTATCATGTGAGAGATGACTGGCATATAGGTGATGGCATTTGCAACAGGTGTTGTAAGACCTATATATTCTTTTATATTTATAGCATAATTGCTATAATCTTCGTTATTTTGAATAAAGCTATAAGTCTGAGAAATTCTAAATTTTGCATAATTATTATATGTAATCATAGCATTTATATAAACCGTGCTTATTACGATTAGCGTATATGAGAAATATAAGGCAAGAGCCTTAAAGCAAAAGCTAAAAATTTTAAATTTTACCCCTGTTAAAGTGATTAATAAAACAGCGATAAATATTCCAAATCCACTAAATAATCTAGGTGCATAGTTTAAATTTGTAAATATATAGTAAGTCCCAAAAACAGCAAAAAAGCTTAAAAACAAAAATAGCAAAATCGCAACAATCGATACAATAAAATTTGCTTTTCTTTGTAGAAATTTTGTGAAAACAAATAAAAATGAAATTATAAAAAATAAATTTTTAATATAGTGTTCGCCTACATAAAAATCTAAAAGTGAGATGTAGTTTTTGATATTTAATTTTAATTCGGCAAAAGAAGTTATAGTTTGCGTAACATTTTCGGAATATCCTTTTTGTATCGAAAGAAAAAAAAATTTATATATGAGTAATGCAACTAAAAACGCAAAACTACTAACAAAAATAAATTTAAAAATTTGTTTTAAATCCGTTTTTTGAAGAATTAAATTTAAGCCAATGAACATAGATAAAATCAAATAAATTCCGTTATTTGACTGATATAAATTCCACATACAAAGCAAGAATAAAACAGAAGTTGTAAAAAATAGCAAAAGTCTTCTTGCGAATAAAAACGGTAAAATAGCACAAGTAATAGCCAGTGTCATATATGGACTGTCGTATTTATAGCTTAGGCTTTCTAAAAAAAACGGACTAAGCCCTACGGCAAGAGAAGCAATAAGCCCCCAGTAAGTAATTTTTTTGTTTACGATTTTTACAAGAGCCATTGAAGCGATAGATAAAAATAAAATTGCTAATAGTTGAGTTATTGGCGAAATATAAGTTAAAAGTGGATAATTTGCATGAAAAATATGCGATAAGCGTTCGCTTAAATGTCTGCCAATATGAGTAAAAGCAGGATTTTCGGTTAAAATTCTGTTTGTATCATCACGATACAAAATATCGCTAGTCAAAAATTTAAAAATCCCAATAAAATATAATCCAAAAATAAACCCAAAATGTTTCAAAAAATTTTTATCTTTAAAAAACGAGCGAGTGATAGCCAAAAAAGTCAAATAATCAAATTTTAGTATTCTTTTTAAATTTACTAAATTCATAAATTTTACCTTTAAATAATTTCTTCGATTATAAAATGCGGTCTGTTTTTGACCTGTTCATAGATTCGTGCGATATATTCTCCGATGACGCCAAGCACGATAAGCTGGATACCACCTAAAAACGAAATAATGACAATCGTGCTAGCCCAACCGCTCAAACTCGCGCCAAAAATTAGCGTTCGCAAAATGACATAAGCCCCATAGATAAAGGCAAAAGCACTAACTAAAAAGCCGATGATAAAGGCAAATCTTAGCGGTGCGGTCGAAAAGCTCACAAAGCCCTCAACGGCGTAGTTAAAAAGCTTCCAAAAGCTCCAACTCGTCTCTCCTGCAACTCGTGGTTCGTGGTCGAATTCCAAGCATTTTTTCTTAAATCCAACCCAAGCAAACATTGATTTTGAGAAGCGGTGATATTCGTTCATTTTAAGTAGCTCATCTACCACGCTTTTATCCATTAGGCGATAGTCCCTTACACCACTTTCGATTTTTACGCCTGAAATTCGGTTGAAAATTTCATAAAACGCTTCGCTAAATTTTGATTTTACATAACCTTCGCCAACGCGGTCTTTTCGTTTAGAATATACGATTTTATAGCCGTCAAGGTAGCTTTTTACCATTTGGCTTATTAGGCTTGGTGGATCTTGCAAATCTGCATCCATTGGCACAACCATATCGCCATTAGCGTGTTTAAATCCTGCTAAAATAGCTGCTTCTTTGCCAAAGTTGCGTGAAAATTTTACTAAATGCACGGCGCTATCTTTTTCGTGAAGTTCTTTGACTTTGTCTGCCGTATTATCACGGCTTCCGTCATCAACAAAAATAAATTCATACTCTAAATTTGATAAAATTTCATTTTGAATTTGCTTTAAAACACCAAGTGTAACTTTGTAAAATTCATCTAAAACAAGCTCTTCATTTTAGCACGGAACGACTATGGATAGAAGTTTTGTGTGATTTTGCGGATTATTTTGTGGTGAATTTTGCTCTAAATTTTGCGAAAATTCGTTTAAATTTTCGCTTTTACTTTCTTTCTCTAAAATTGTTTTCATTTTTCGTCTTTCTTAATTTTTTTCATTTAAGTCTAAATTTCGCTATCAAATTTAAAGTTATCACCTAGATAGTATTTTCGCACATTTTCGTCGTTTGCGACCTGCTTAGCTGTGCCGCTAGTGAGTAATTCGCCGTCTTTTATGACATAAGCTCTATCGCAAATCGCCAAAGTTTCACGCACATTGTGGTCAGTTATAAGAATGCCAATGTCAAGCTCTTTTAGGCTTCGCACGATGTTTTGTATGTCGCTAACAGCGATAGGATCGACACCTGCAAATGGCTCATCAAGCAAGAGAAATTTCGGCGTTATCATTAGACTTCGCGCGATTTCACAGCGTCTGCGTTCCCCACCGCTTAGACTTACGCCTTTGCGCTCACGAATTGGCTCGATATTTAGCAAATTCAGCATTTCATCGACTTTTTCGGCTGCGATTTTTTTGTCTTTGTAGGTGATTTCAGCGGCAAGCATTAAATTTTCTTCCACGCTTAAATCCTTAAAAACGCTACTTTCTTGGGGCAGGTATCCAATGCCAAGCTTGGCGCGTTTGTGAAGCGGGACATTGCTAATATCCTTAAAATCGAGCAAAATCTCGCCACTCGTGCTAGAAATCAGCCCGCAAATCATATAAAATGTCGTGGTTTTGCCTGCGCCATTTGGACCTAGCAAGCCCACGACTTCGCCGTTTTCGACCTCTAATGAAACGCCCTTGATTATCGGGGTGCCTTTGATAGTCTTTTTCAAATCTTTTACTTCTAATCTATGCATAAACTACCTCGTATTCGCGTTTGTCGCCCATGACCTTGATATTTACCGCGCAACAATCCAGCTCATATTTTTCAATAAATTTTATCAAATTCTCGTCCGCCCACTCGATGATATGAAGTCCGTCTTCGAATAAATTTTCGATTAAGCCATTACTCATCATCGCCTCGCTACCGCCATTATACAGGTCATAGTGGTAAATTTGGCCGTAATTTTGCATTAGTGAAAATGTCGGCGAACTCACAGCGGTTGGATCTATGCCGTGCGATAGCGCGATAGCCTTCGTTAGCGTGGTTTTGCCACTTGCTAGCGTGCCATTTAGCAAAATCACTCCACTGCGTGGCAAAATTTCAGCGATTTGTGAAATTTCACTCTCACCAAGCGTGAGTTTAAAGCTCTTTGACATATTTTTCTTGCTCACTTTTTGGCGTGTTTTTGGTGGCGGGAAAGCCCAGAACTTGATAGCTTTTATCTTTTTCTAAAAATTTAATGGTGATTATATCGCCGATTTTTAGGATTTTGCTAGCTTTTGCCACTGCGCCGTTGATATAGACTACGCCACTTTTGCACATATCCTCGCTTATAGCGCGCCTTTTTGTGATATTTACTGAATTTAAAAATTTATCGACTCTCATGGGCGGGATTGTAGCCAAATTCGCCTTAAAATTTGGAAATTTAGGCGAATTTAAAAATTTTAAAATTTTTATAATTAATCAAAAAATTACTATTACAAAATTTGTTGTTATCAATTTTGTTATAAAGCATAAAATTCATAAATTTTAAAATTATAAACGAAAATAAAATAATAAATCCTCACAAAATTTTTCAATAAATTTTCCTTAAATTTTTTATAAAAACTTCGATAAAAACAAAGTATAATCGATATTACATTTTATTGATAAAAATTTTCAATATATTTTAAGTTGATAATGAATATAATTCCACAGCCATTTTTAAACACAAATTTAATGAAAGGAAAATTTGCCGTGAAAAAGAGTTTTTATTTTTCTCTTGTTGTGGCTGGTGTGCTTTTTGGTGCTGAAAATAACGCAACAAATTCTAAGCAAAATGCGCATGAATTTGATGAGATTATCGTTAGTGCGACCTTGACGGAGGTCGAAAATTTAAAATACCCCGGTTCTGTCGGCGTTTTGACGCCAAAGGATTTTAAATCCAAACCAAATATTGTTGATGCTTTACGCGAAATTCCGGGTGTTGATGGCGGATTGGATACGGGCAGACAGGCAGCGAAAAGCATTTATATTCGCGGTTTTAGCGATGATGAGAGAATTATCATCAAACAAGATGGTGTATCTCGCTCAAAAGGGCTTTTTAGCGGTATGATTTCTACGCTTCGCACAGATACCGATTTGCTTAAAAAAGCAGAGGTTGTAAAGGGAGCTAGTTCGATTTTGCACGGTTCTGGTGCGATTGGTGGCGTTATTAGCATGGAGACAAAAAGCGCGAAAGATTTTTTGCGTGAAGGCAAAGAAATCGGCGCTATGATAGGCGGCAGGATTGAAAGTAACAATATGAAAGGCGCAAGAGGCGCTGTTTATGCCAATCCTACTGATATTCCGATTGATATTTTGCTCTATGGTAAATTTGAAACTTTTGGCGACAATAAATTTGCAGACGGCGGTCGTTGGAGCGATAGTTACGAAGAAGTCGTAAAAAAAGATAAAAACGACGAGGATATCACAACGCTTTTTGCAAAAATCGGCTCTGATTTTGGCGACAGCCGCAGGGTGCAATTTAGTGCTATGATTACAAAGAAGATACGAGAATCCCGTGGCAGGCTAGATCAAATGTTTATCAAAATTTAAATGGTATTGTAAATCCCGTCACAGGTGAAATTCTCCAAAGAGATTTTATTTTTGATTACACATATAATCCAGCGCATTTGGATTATGTAAATTTAGCATTTAAAGCTTACGATTCGAAAAGCCATTATGATAGGTATTATTTAGAGGGTGCTGGGCAGGATTTAAGCTATAAAAACGAAGATGATAGATACGGATTTTCTTTGAAAAACGAGGCATTTTTCAAAACTGGGTTTATCGATCATGATTTGGTAGTGGGCGCAGAGTATCAACACAGAAAAGAAAATGCGATTTATCTTTTAAATGGTGTAAAAAGCGAATTTGGCGGTATGCCAAATACCCAAAAGACTTATGCAGCGTTTTTACAAGACATTATGAAAATGGGAAATTTCGAATTAACGCTTGGCGGAAGATATGATAAATTTAAATCCCACGCTCCATACGCAGACACTGACGATAGCAGATTTTCGCCAAGGGTTGCGCTTGGATTTGAGCTTTTTGAAGGGTTTAATTTGCTTGCTGGATATGCTGAGGCTTTTAGGGCTCCTACGCCAAATGAAGCTTCTCAAATGGGCGCAATGAATAGAATGTATTATTATGTGCCGAATTTCAACCTCGAACCAGAAACAGCCAAAGAGTGGGAAGTGGGATTTAGCTATGAAAAAAGTGAAATTATCGGCAATGATTATTTGAATTTCAAGGCTATCTATTTTGACGGAAAAATTGATAATATGATTGCGATTAAAGCTCGCCCAGATTTAGGCACTCCGCCACCAAATCGTCTAAACGATTGGGGCGCTAGTGATTTTCAACAATACGCTCAATACCAAAATGTCGATAAAGCCAAAAGATATGGTGTGGAGATTAGCGCAAATTACGCAATCGGAGATTTCAAATTTGGCGCAAGCTACGAAAACAGCAAAATTTACGACGCGCAAACAAGAGAAGATTTAAAGCAATTAGCTAGCAAGCTTACCGGCTCTATCGGATATTCGCCTATTACTGATTTGGATTTGAAACTTAAAGTTAGCCATTATTTTGATCCAAAATCAAATCCATCTAGCTTTATTTCTGGCAGGACGGAGTATTTTTATGTAGATAAACCTTTCACTATCGTTGATTTTAGTGGAAGTTATGAGATAAAAAATGGCGTTGTGGATCTGCTTGACGGGGCGAAAGTTGGCTTTGGTGTGAATAATCTTTTTGATAAACCTTATATGAACGCTGCTGTGAATAGAGATAGCTATTTGGTAGGAAAAGGTAGAAATTTTTGGGTAGATTTAGAAGTTAAATTTTAAAATTTTCATTGAACTCCTTGTTGCGAATTTGGGCAAAATTTCACCCAAATTCGCTATTTTTTTTACTCTAAATTCGCCTTATACCCGATATTTTCTTCAAATTCACTAAGTCTCATGTGGATTGAGCGAAGCTCTGTGATTGTCGTCCAGTTGTTTGTAAAAACGCTAAAACTAACGCGCACTTTATTAAATGCGTTTGCTGTTTGGATTAGCACGCCAAGCGTGATTGCCTTGGTAAAAAGTCCCGGACCCATGATGAGGTAAGGCACCATGACTAGGATTTGTGAGTATGTATTTAGCCACGCATCGAAATACAAATAGTGCAAAAACAGCTTGTGGTAGTTAAATTTAAGCTTGTCAAAAAGCGAGTAAATTTTCTCTTCGCTGCCGTAGTTTTGCTTGTCTTCTTCGGCGAAAACTAGCTCCTTACGAAATGCTGCTTCGACCTTTTGATTGTTGTATTCTAGGCGTGGCAGGTAGCGTCCCACAAACCACGAAATCGCAAGTCCGCCGATACTAACGATGAGTGCAACCCAAACAAGACCACCTGGAATATCTTTGATGATTGGCACTTTTACCCCCGAGCTTAAATTCCACAAAATCGGTATGAAGGCAAACAGTGTCATAAAAGCATATACGATTCGCATACCGACATCTTCAAGTGTCTTGGTAAATCGATAAATATCTTCTTGAATTCTTTGTGAGCTACCTTCGATATCTTTTTCGACATGACGCCAAAATTTAATATACGAAAATGTCATTGCCTCTCGCCATTTCAGCACCCATACACGCGTGATATAACGCTCTGCGACGACAGATAACACAAACCAAACAGCAATCCAAATAAAAAGCCAAATTTGCTGGTAAAATTCATCGATTGTGTGTTTGTCGATTTCGCCACCCATATCGTAAAATGTCCGATACCACTCGTTAAATTTGACATTTAAAATGGTTTGAAATAAATTTATACCAAGTATGCAAAACATACCACCCCAAGCTAAAATTCGCCATTTTTTGCTTTTGAAAAATGATGAAAACATTATTTACCTTTATTGAAAGTTTATTTCAAAATCAATTTTAGCAAATTTGATATTAATTTTTATTTTAACGCCTTAAAATTTCGCAAATTTCGCAAATTTCGCAAATTTCAGAACTTTTAAACCAAAATTTAGCTAAAATCCTTGCCGTTATTTTCAAATCAAAGGAGTGGTTATGCAAAAAAGCGTAAAAAAGGTAGTTCTAGCGTATTCTGGCGGACTTGATACGAGTATTATTTTAAAATGGCTTGGCGATAATTATGGCTGCGAAGTGGTAACATTCACCGCTGACATCGGTCAAAACGAAGACCTAGCCCCAATCAAAGACAAAGCCCTAAAACTAGGCATTAAACCAGAAAATATTTTTATCGAAGATTTAAGAGAAGAATTTGTAAAAGATTATGTTTTCCCTATGTTTCGCGCAAATGCAGTGTATGAGGGCGAGTATTTGCTAGGCACAAGTATTGCTAGACCGCTAATTGCGAAAAAAATGGTCGAAATCGCGCAAAAAACAGGCGCAGACGCTGTAAGCCACGGCGCTACTGGCAAAGGAAACGATCAAGTTCGCTTCGAGCTTGGTGCATACGCACTAAAACCTGATATAAAGGTTATCGCTCCATGGCGTGAGTGGGATTTAAACAGCCGCGAAAAACTCCTTGCTTACGCCGAGAAACATGGTATTGATATCACCAAAAAACCGGGCAAATCACCATATTCAATGGACGCAAATTTACTTCATATTTCTTATGAGGGTTTGGTGCTAGAAGATCCAAATCACGCCCCAGAAGATGATATGTGGAGATGGACAACAGATCCAAAAAATGCACCAGATGAGAGCGAAATCATCGAAATCGAGTATGCTAACGGTGATCCAATCGCGCTAAATGGTAAAAAACTAAAAGCACATGAAATTTTACACGAATTAAACAATCTTGGTGCTAAACACGGTATCGGCAGACTTGATCTAGTCGAAAATCGCTATGTCGGTATGAAAAGTAGAGGTTGCTACGAAACCCCAGGTGGCACAATCCTTCTCAAAGCTCACCGCGCGATAGAGAGCCTTACGCTAGATCGTGGCGCAGCGCACCTAAAAGACGAGCTTATGCCAAAATACGCTGAGCTAATCTACAATGGATTTTGGTTTAGCCCAGAGCGAATCATGCTTCAAAGCCTAATCGACAAATCACAAGAGTGCGTAAATGGCACAGTTCGCATAGAGCTATACAAAGGAAATGTGATTGTAAGAGGCAGAGAGAGCAAAGATAGCTTGTTTAACGTCGAATTTAGCACATTTGAAGAAGACGCTGTATTTAACCAAAAAGACGCAGACGGCTTTATCAAGCTAAATGCGCTTAGATTTATTATCGCAGGAAAAAGCGGTCGAAAATTTTAAAATTTAAAAGGAATTTTAATGAAAGTTTTACTTATAAAAGATGTCAAAGGGCTAGGAAAAGCCGGTGAAATCAAAGAAGTAAAAGACGGATATGGAAATAATTTTTTGATAGGAAAGGGCTTTGCGCTAGCTGCGACTAATGAGGTTTTGCGCAAATACGAAGCTGGCAAACGAAAAGAAGCTGAGCTTGAAAAAGAAGAAATCGACAAAACTACCGAGCTTAAAGAGGCGTTAAAAAATGTCCGCTTAAAAATCGCAAAACAAGCAGGCGCAAATGGTGCGCTTTTTGGCTCAGTTACAAAAGAAGAGATTGCAACTGCGCTAAAAGAGCAAAAGAATTTCGACATAGATAAAAAAGTCTTGGAAGTCGAAAATATAAAAAGTGTCGGAATTTACGATGTTTCGGCGAAATTTAAACACGGCATTGTGGCGAAATTTGAAATAGATGTGGTAGCAGAGTAATGTTTGAAGCAACTACGATTTTAGCTTACAAAGGCAAAAGTGGCTCTGTTATCGGCGGAGACGGACAGGTAACCTTCGGAAATACCGTGCTTAAAGGCAATGCGACTAAAATTCGCAAAATAGGCAAAGACGGAAGCGTGCTAGCTGGATTTGCAGGAAGCACGGCCGATGCGTTTAATCTCTTTGATATGTTTGAAAAATGCCTTGATAACGCAAAGGGCGAACTTTTGAAAGCTGTGGTGGAATTTAGCAAAGAGTGGCGCAAGGATAAATATCTGCGCAAACTCGAAGCCATGATGCTTGTAGTGGATAGAAAAAATATATTTTTGCTAAGTGGCACGGGCGATGTCGTCGAGCCAGACGACGGTCGCCTAGCGGCCATTGGAAGTGGCGGAAACTACGCACTAAGCGCAGCTAGGGCATTGGATAGGTTTGGAATTTTAAGCGAAGAAGATTTGGTAAAAGAGAGCCTGAAAATAGCTGGTGAAATTTGCATTTACACAAACGAAAACATTAAAACTTACGCAATCTGGGACGATAAATAGATGATGACACCAAAGGAAATTGTTAAAAATTTAGATGATTATGTAATCGGACAAAAGGACGCTAAACGCACGATAGCAGTCGCACTTCGCAATCGCTATCGCCGTATGAGGCTAAGCGATGATATGAGGGGCGAAGTTACTCCAAAAAATATCCTTATGATAGGCTCTACCGGCGTGGGAAAAACAGAAATCGCGCGAAGATTATCAAAAATGTTTGGTTTGCCATTTATCAAAGTGGAGGCTAGTAAATACACAGAAGTGGGCTTTGTAGGGCGAGATGTGGAGTCTATGGTGCGAGATTTGGCAGCTGCGGCTGTAAATTTAGTCAGAAATGAAGAATTTGAAAAAAACAAAGACAAAATCGACGAGTATATCGAGCAAAAAATTTTAGAAAAGCTTATGCCGCCATTGCCTCGCGGGGCTAGTGAAGAGAAAAACGCAGAGTATGCCAAAAGCTACGAAAAAATGCGTGAAAAACTGCTTAGCGGGAGTTTGGACGAGAAATTAATCGAAATCGAAATCAGCGAAAATACGCTAGAATCAAACTCAAATTTACCGCCAGAAATGGCAAATATGCAAGAAAATTTCATTAAAGTCATCGGCATAGCGACGAAAAAAACAAAAAAAGAGCTCAAAATCAAAGACGCCAAAGTCGCCCTTAAAAACGAAGCTAGCGAGAAAATTTTGGATATGGAAAGCGTAAAGGCGGAGGCGATGAGACGGGCTAGGGAAGAGGGCATTATCTTTATTGATGAGATTGATAAAGTAGCTGTTAGCTCCAACGGCTCGCGCCAAGATCCGAGTAAAGAGGGCGTTCAGCGCGATTTGCTTCCGATTGTGGAGGGATCGAGCGTGAGTACGAAATTTGGCAATTTAGACACTGACCACATTTTATTTATCGCTGCTGGGGCATTTCACATAAGCAAACCAAGCGATTTGATCCCAGAGCTTCAAGGCAGATTTCCGCTTCGCGTGGAGCTTGAAAGCTTAGATGAAAACGCGCTTTGCGAAATTTTAACCAAGCCAAAAAATTCGCTCTTGAAACAATACTGCGCGCTTTTAGCAACCGAGGGCGTGGAGTTAGAATTTAGCGAAAGTGGCATAAAAGCACTTGCCAAATACGCTGCTCAGGCAAACGCACAGGTCGAAGACATCGGTGCTAGACGGCTTCATACCATAATGGAAAAGGTGTTAGAAGACATCAGCTTCGAAGCCGATGAGCACAGCGGTGAAAAGGTCGTGATTGATGAAAATTTAGTCAGCCAAAAGCTAGGCGTAATCGTTAATAACGACGATTTGGCAAAATATATTCTTTAAATTTTGCGGGAAATTTCGATGAAAAGCGGATTTGTTACACTTATCGGACGCACGAACGCCGGGAAAAGCTCGTTTTTAAACTATCTTTTGGGTGAGCAAATTTCGCTTGTCTCGCACAAAATCAACGCCACACGCCGTAAAATCAACGGCATAGTTATGCATGGAGATGATCAAATTATCTTTGTCGATACCCCAGGACTTCACGAGAGCGAGAAGCTGATGAATAAGCTTATGGTCGAAGTGGCGCTCAAAGCCATTGGGGACGGCGATTTGACGCTGTTTTTAGCGCCTGTGCATGATAGCGTGGAAAATTACGCGAAATTTGTAGAGCTAAATCCCACTGCCAAACATATCGTGATTTTGACTAAAATCGATGAAGTAAATGATGAAAAAATCGTTAAAAAACTGCTTGAATATCAAAAATTTCAAGATAAATTTGAAGCCATAATTCCAGTTAGTATCAAAAAAAATATCTACAAACGCCAAATTTTGGACGAAATTTGCAAATTTCTGCCCGAGCACGAGTATTTTTACGATCCTGAAATTTTAAGCACTACAAACGAAAAAGACATTTACCGCGAATTTATCCTGCAATCTATTTTCGAAAATACTAATAGCGAGGTGCCGTATTCGAGCGATGTTTTAATTGAAAAAGTGATAGAAAAGCCAAATTTAATCTCAATTTATGCCCAGATTATTACCGACACAAACTCTCATAAAGAAATTTTAATTGGCAAAAATGGTGAAACAATTAAGAGAATAGGAATTAGAGGGAAAAAAATAATTTCCGCCTTTAAAAACATTAAAATTTACTTAAAGTTGATAGTTTTGGTAAAAAAAGGGTGGAAAAATGATGAAAATGGCGTAAAAAGGCACTTTATCTATTGACATTTCATTTTATTTTTATTATTATTCGTAGATATTTAATTTCATTTAAAGAAGTGGAGTGTTATGGCAAGAAATAGTAAAAATGCTACTTCGGTTGTTGCAATCAACAAAGTCACGCAAACCATATTCGGTCTAAGTGAAAATGAAGTTTTTGAACACGATTTTTCTAAATCAAATCGTGCGAAAGAGACTTACATTTCTTATGTACCTTATAAGGATGTAATGACAACAACAGTCGAAATAAGCAAGACTGTCGCGGATGACGATTTGTTAGACACTATCGTCGTTAAGGTTTATGAGGAGCTAGGTCTTGACACTGCTCTGGATTATAAAATTACATATAGCGAAGTTATCGGTGCTAACAGCGATGATAGAGTATTTAATGTATTCGTCGTCGATAACACAAAATTAACTGCTGAATTTGATGCTATCGCAGCTCGCACAAATTACATCGATTATGTCGCTATGGCACCGTTTCTTTACGAAAATCTCTATGCTCGTGGAATTTTGACAAGAGACGGAATTGATTGTTTTGTTTATCTGCAAAGAGATGACGCGTTTTTGGTCGTCTATCAAAATGGCGAATATTTTCAATCAAGACAACTTAGATACAATCTCAAATTCTTGCACGACAAATTTTCTGAATTGGTCGGAAACAGAATGGAAGAGGCTGAATTCTTTAAATTACTTGCAACACAAGGTATAAATTTAGAAAATCCAGTTGAGAGAGATTATATGATTCAAATTTTCGATGATATGTTCTACTATATCAACGATGTTTTGAATGGTATATCTAAGGTCTATAATATAAATATTCAAAGTATTTATATCGGCACAGATATCGGCAAAATCCCTGCTATCGAGGTTTTTGTAGAAAATAATCTAAAAATCGACTATAAAGATTTTAATTTTAGTGTAGCGATTAATGCGAAAGATTATCCGCTTACTCAACTAGATACTTTGATGTTTTTAGCCGGACAACAATACTTGGCTGAGCCAGATGATGATCACAACTACTCACCATTTATGCGCCCACCACCATTAAACCAAAGATATAGCGGTAAATTGATTGGCTATATTTTGGGCGGTTTGTTGCTTGGTGCTGCTTATCCTGCATATCAATTCGGCTATGGTTATTACAACAATATGATAGCTGATGAAAAAACAGCAGAGTATGAGGGGCTAGAATCAGAGCTTGTCCCTGCAAGAGCGCAAGTCAAAGAAGCCAGAGATAAAACTGCCAAAGTCAAAGAGGAATTTGGCGTAAGAAATAAAGAATTAGGCGATCGCAGTGGTTTGATTAACGAAATTTTTAGTAAGAAAAATGAGTATGCTATGAAGGGCATGTCTGTATTTGACCTTACTAATATGATTGTTAAAAACAGAGGAAAATTGGTAAGAATAGGCAACGATGATAGAAATGTCACCGTAGAAGTTCATACTAAAAATGACAAGCAAATGACAGAGTTGCTAGAAGATATAAGCCAAAAAGCAAAATATGGCGTATATACTGAAACAATCGTCTTGCAAGGCAAAGATGACAGTGTCGTTTATGATAGTAATATAAGTGTGGAGGTGCGCTAATGAGAAAAAAAGGTTCATTAGATCAAATTGATGAATGGTTTGCAGCCAAAGGAAATAGCGCCAACACATATTTATATATGGGCTTGGCTTTGGCAGCGGTTATTGCTTACTTTGCGTTGAGCACATACTCTGTGCCGTATCTAGAAGAGAGCGAAAGCAATCTAGCTAGCGCGACTGATAAATTGGAAAAATCACAAAGAGAGTATGATACTGACTTTAACGGTAATCCTACTGGCAAAGTTGCACAAGAAAGAGCTGTTTTAAAACGCGAAGAGACAAATTTGGAAAACGCTGTTAATAAAATCAACTATTTAGATGTAAAATTGACAGAGATTTCAAAGCTAACATACAATGAGAAAAACTGGGCTACCTTTATGGATAGTTTAACAACACTGGCCGAGAATAATAATATTAAAATTCATAGCATTACTAGCTCTAAAAAAGAGCCAAGTGCTAAAAATGTATTCAAGCCAGAAGCATTGTTGAATATCGATGTTAAATTCGAAGGTGCTTTTCAAAATGTTGTTAGATATGTAAATTTAATTGAACAATCAGAAATGATTGTAGATGTTAATAAGATGGATATCAATGGCACCGAGGAAGGTAAAATTGGTGGCACGGTTGGTATGTCTATCTGGGGAGTGAATTACAAATGAAAAAGATAATTTTATGTTCGTTTGTTTTGTCTAGTGTGCTTTTTGGAGCAGATGAGCCTAAGGGTCTGTCTGATGAAGTAAGAGCATTTCAAGATAGATATAATGGTATGTTTGCTAACCTAAACAAGCCAAGGGTGGGTCTTAGCGATTCTCAAATCGCATCTTTGCCAGATCCGTTTTATCCGCGCGAGGCTAATACCCCTCAACCTGTGGTGAAAAAAACAGAAGGTTTAGGTTATCAGTTGCTTGGTATCATGGGCAATAAAGTTAAATTAAATGACAAATGGTATGGACTAGGTGATTATATCGGTTCATATAAGATTGTCCAAATAACTGGCAATAGCGTTATTGTCGCTAATAACGAAGATAATAAAATCGAATTAAAACTAAAACAAGGAAATCAAAATGTCACTATTACATACAAGTAAGAAACTTAGCTTAGCTGCTATGCTTGCATTATCGCTTGGTGTCACAGGTTTATCTGCTGCTTCAAACTGCGATAGAAAGGCTTTGAATATTAAGGTTAATGATGTTGTAACGCTAAATGAAATGCTAACACAATTATCTGATATGTGTAGATTTTCTGTCGTTGCAAAAGATGCTATTGCGCAAGAGGAACTTGCAAAAGAACTTCAAGGTGTTAGTATTAAAGATATGTCATTAAGAGAGGTTTTTGATTTGTTGATTAAAGAAAACAATCTTAGTTATGATTATTCAAATGATGTTCTTAAAGTATCTGCATTAGAGACAAAAACATTTAAAGTAGATTATATCACTTCTGTAAGAGAGGGTGTAGCTACTACGAAAGCCTCTGTTGATTCTTCTCCTATCGAGACAGATGATTCTGGTGATGAAAAAGTAGATATCAATGATAATAGAATTACAACAACAGAAAAATTTGATTTCTGGGAAAAAATGAGTGAAGAAATCACTTCTATTTTAAATAACGGTACAGAGAAATATGTAGCCGTAGCTCCTATCATCAATCAAAATGCTGGTTTGGTAACAGTAACTGGTATGAAATCGCAAATCGCTCGTGTAGATAGATATATTCAAAGTATGCAAAAACGCCTTGGTAGACAGGTTTTGCTTGATGTGAATATTGTATCTGTTGAGTTAAATAATGAATACACAACAGGTATCGATTGGAGTAAATTTCAATTAGGTTTTAACACTTATGTTAATGGTAATAGTTTGACCCCTACCACATATTCTATTAGCAACGGTTATACTGGCAAATCTAGTGGTACTAATGGAGCTTGGACAATTGGTGCTAATTTAAATTTTAGTATTGATGGCATGATTAATTTCTTGGAAACCAAAGGTAAAACAAAGGTTGTATCTAGCCCTAAGGTTACAACTATGAACAATCAACCTGCTATTATTTCTGTTGGTGATACTATTAATTATGTTTTGATAAAATCACGCGAATCAGTGACAAGTTCCGAAGGTGATTCTGTTGATGTTGAGAAAACTCAGTATTCAATTTTTGTTGGTATTTTATTGAATATATTGCCTGAAATTTCAGATGATAATAGAGTTATGTTGAGAATTAATCCATCTTTGAGTTCTTTGAAATATGCTGAAGATGAAAATAGACAGACCGATTCTGAAGGTAATATAGTAGCTAGAACAATTGCTCCTGATACACTCCAAAAGAAACTATCAAGTGTAGTTTGGGTTGATGATGGCGATACTGTAATTCTTGGCGGATTAATTGGCGGAACTAAATCTAAAAGAAATACAAGAGTTCCAGTTCTTGCAGAAATTCCTTTAATTGGAAATTTATTCAAGAGTACAGCTGATGTTGTTAGTACAACTGAGCTTATTTTCGTCGTAACTCCGCATATTATCGACAATACAGGCGCTCCTTTGGCTACATCGCTAAAAGAGCTTGGTTACTCAAAATCTGTCTATGAAAAATAATGAGTAACGCTTATACCTCTATTAAAGAGATATTTATCGAAGATAACGAAGTCTCAGACTTCGTTAATCTCGATAAATCAACTCTTGCATACCATAAAATTTTAAATGCCCTACAAAAACCGCTCAAACTGATTTTGTTTTATGGCAAACCAGGTTGCGGAAAGACCTTTTTGCTAAATAAAATAAAAGCTGATTTGGAAAAAAAGGTTAAAGTAGTTTTTATGCCACAACCTTTTTTTGATGAAAAAGAGTTTTTTTTAGAACTTTATTCTCAAATTTTCCACTCTAACCCAGTTGCGCCAATCGATAACTACGAAAATTTTATGAGAGTTTATCGCGAAAGACTTGGGATTACAGGTGGAGGTGCAGCCGTGGAGCAGGTGGTAATCTTGCTCGATGAAGCTCAACTTTATCCTGGAAATTTGATTGAAAAAATTAGATTAATGGCGGATTCTAGGTTATTTAAATTTTTATTTACAGTGCATAAAACAGATGAGGAAGATCGTCTTGCCAAAGATTATTTTAAAACTAGAATTTGGGAGAGTATAGAGCTTCCAAACTCAAATTTAGGCGAGGTGAAGCTGTATATAGAAAAAAAATTAGTTTTTCATGGTTTTCAGCAATATTATTTTATGTTTAGCGATGATAATTTTGATTTAATCCTAAATTTAACTGATGGAAATATGAGAAACATAAACAAATTAATGTATAAAATGTATGAGCTGTTTGAGTATTACGAGGCAAATAAGCCAACAGAGATTAGTTTTGCTCAAATCAATAATAAAATCATAGAAATGGCGGCCATTGGCACGGGGATAATCGATGCTTGAATTTTACGAAGTTAATGAATTAGAAAAAAAATGGGAAGAATACAATAAAAACAAAAAGCAATTTTCCTTTTTGAAATCTAAGCCAAATTTTGTATTTAAATTTGACAAGACGATTTTGGGGCTTTTGGCTTTGATTTCTATCGCGATTGGTGCGATTTTTTGGTTGCTTAAAGACGACGACAAAGTTAGCATGGCTAGCATAAACGAAAATATCCAAAACGAACCTACCATAAGCGATGTCGTGCCAAACCCTACGCCGCAGGTCCAGCCTACCATAAATACTGCCCCGCAAACTGAGGTTGTCGCGCAAAATAGTGAAATTTCGCGCGCAGATTATAATATCAGCGCCCCAGCAAACGATACTAACCGAGCGCAAAATATTGATCGCCCAAGCCTAAATATCAACGATGTGGGTGTGCTATCTAGCGAGGATTCTGGCGGTTTTAAGATCACAAACACATACGAAAATTCTGCCAATAACCAAAATTTTGCTAACCAAAATTTTGCAAACGGGGGATTTAATCAGGGTTTTAATCAGGCTAACAATGTGCCAAATTTTAACCCAAATGCTCAGAATTTCAACCAACCTATGAGAAATGAGATTATTGATTTTGGTAAGGCTCCATTGCCGCCAAAACAAAATGTCGCTTCTAACGCGCCAGCCCCTGTAAATAGGGCTCCGATTAGTTCTCGCCTTGAAATTCGCACCTCAAATTTAAGCTCTGAGCGACAGAGTTTGGAGAGTAAATTTTATGCGACAAATAAAATCGAGTATTCGCTTTCATTGGCCGAGGAAGCTTATAATAAAAAAGATTATGACAATGCGATAAAATGGGCTTTAACATCAAATGAGATTGATAAAAACAATATTAATAGCTGGATAATTTTTGCCAAAGCTAATTATAAAAAAGGTCGCAAAGATGATGCTATTTACGCGTTAGAAACATTTAATTCTAAGGCTAAAAATGGCGAAATTGCGAATTTAATAAATCAAATCAAAAGCGGTGCGCTATGAGAGTATTTTTATTTTTAACGCTATTTTTCGGCTCTGTTTTCGCTGTCAATGTCGATGATGTGCGAAACTGGGATCAAATCGGTCAATACAATAGAATTTGCCAAGAAAGCGTTAGGAATCTCTTTATCGAGGAGCAAAACGAGGCGCTAGCAAACACTTACGCGAAAGCTTGCCTAAAAATGGATAGGGTGAATGAGCTAGTCGTGCCAATGGTAATGCTATATAAAACGAAGGAAACTAGGGAAAATGCCTCTTTGTATTCGACCATAGTTTTCCAAAAGAAAATGCTTTATTTAGCGCTTTGCGACGGCGTGGATATTTCGTATATCAGAACGCCAAAGATTAATTATATTTTGTCTGAAATTTTTGATAAATTTGTAGAGAAAACATACACCAAAAAAGGCGATGCGTATGTTTTTACCCTAGATGACGGCGAAAAAGCCGAGCTTTTTATCAAAGAAGAAGAGGGAGTAAAAAAAATGGTGGTGGCAATCTATGCCGGTGAAAAACTTAGCTCGATTAAAATTTATTGGTGATTGATATGACAAAGATAGAAGAGCAGATTGTTTCAATTCTAATAAAAAATAATGTCCTAACCCAAGCTATCGTCCCTGAAATTCAGGAGAAAATGGATATTGGTTTGACCATTGGCGAAGTTTTGGTCGGTGACAACTATTTAAGTCAAGAAAATTTTTGCTTGATTTTAGCTGAGCTTTACAAACGCAGACAGATTGATTACGAAGATGTTCGCGAGAAATTTTCAATCGATCAAAAAGAATTTTTGCAAGTTTTGGCTAAAAAGCAAAATTTAACCTATATGAATTTAGATGATGTTGATATCGATTTTAAACTATCTGAGCGCGCTCCGATGGCGCAACTTAAAAAATTTGGCGTAATCCCTGTAAGGGCGGACGATTTAAATATCTATGTTGCGTTTTCTGATCCGTTTAATATGGAAGCTCAGGATAGAATTCAAGCGATTTTTAACAAACACCTTCTAAAAATCGTTGTAGCCGATCCAAATCAAGTAAATAAATATATGGCTAAGCTTGAACTTTCTGAAAGTATCAAGGATTTGGTCGCTACTATTAGAAAAGAGCTTGCTAGCACGGGCGGTAGCGGCACAGGTGATGATACATCTGCGATTTTGCAGCTTATTGAGATGATTGTAAAACAATCAATCATTATGCGCGGTAGCGATATTCACATCGAGCCTACTGAGAATAACTGCGTCGTGCGCACCAGAATTGACGGTATGTTGCAAGAAATTTTTATCTTTGATAAAGACATTTATCCGCCACTTGTGAGCCGTTTGAAACTGCTTTCAAATATGGATATCGCAGAGCGTAGAAAACCGCAAGACGGTCGTTTTAGTATGAAAATTTCCGGACGCGAGTATGATTTTCGTATTTCGACGCTTCCTATTATCAATGGTGAATCAACCGTTATGCGTATTTTGGATAAATCTAAGGTTATCATTAGCCTTGAAAAGCTTGGCATGCACCCAGAAAGCTTTAAAAAATTTAGCAATGCAATGCACGCACCGTATGGCATTATCCTAGTTACTAGACCAACCGGTAGTGGTAAATCAACCACACTATATGCGGCACTAAACGATGTCAAAAGTGTCGATACAAAAATCATTACCGTTGAAGACCCTGTTGAGTATCAGATAAATTTAATACAACAAGTCCATGTTAATGAAAAAGCAGGCCTTACATTTGCGTCGGCTTTGCGCTCGATTTTGCGTCAAGACCCTGATATTATAATGATCGGTGAGATTCGTGACCAAGAAACGCTTAGAATCGCGATTCAAGCAGCTCTTACTGGACACTTGGTCTTTTCTACACTACACACAAATGACGCTGTTAGTGCGATACCAAGAATTGTAGATATGGGAATTGAGAGTTACTTAATCAGTGGTGCGCTTATTGCGGTCGAGGCTCAACGCCTTGTGCGCAAATTATGCCCGCACTGCAAACAACCGACAAATGTGCCAAAATCTATGCTCGATCAGTTAAAAGAATTTTTACCTGAGCAGTATAAATTTTTCAAAGCAGTTGGTTGTGATCAATGTGGTCAGACAGGCTATATGGGTCGTGAGATGATAAGTGAAATTTTGCCTATTACAGATCGTATGCAAAGCCTGATTGCAAATGGTGGCTCGAAAGACGATATGAGAGCTTTGGCGAAAGAGGAGGGCTTTATCGATATGTTTGAAGACGGCATTATTCGTGCAGCTCGTGGAGTAACAAGTATAGAAGAAATTTATAGGGTGGCTAAACAATGAAAGATTTAAATGTAAATATGAATGTTGGTGGAAAACGCCAGCAAATGCAACTAAAAGTCAATAACAAGGTCAATGCGAACAACCTAATGAAACAACGCTCAGGCGGTTCGATTTCTAGACGCGCTCAAACGCAAAATTTGGGTAATATCACAGGCGATTTTAAAACCCAAGTAACTCGTTTAATGGGCGGTAGTGGCAAGGTAAAAACTCTGCCATTAGTTGCTGCTATTAGACAGCTTTCTGTTATGACAAACGCTGGTATTTCTATCCACGATTCTATTAAAGAGGTCGCAAGAGCGACAGAGGATAAGACGCTAAAAGGCATTTTTAGCGCGATGAACGACGACCTTAATGCAGGTCTTAGCCTTACTGAATCATCGGAGAAATTCCGCCCACAACTAGGCGATGTCGTCGTAGCAATGGTAAGCCTTGGTGAGGCCACAGGTAATATGGCTGAATCACTTGCCAAGCTAGCTTCTATGCTTACTGAACTTTACGAAAACCAAAGAAAATTTAAAAAGGCTATGCGCTATCCGATGACTTTGATGATTGTTATGGCGATAGCATTTACGATTTTGATGATGTATGTTGTGCCTAAATTCCGCGAAATTTTCGAAGAACTTGGCGCAGATTTGCCACTTCCTACAAGAATTTTGCTAGGAATTGAAAGTGCGCTTAGCAATTATGGTGGCTATATTTTGCTTGGTATCATCGTTACAATCGTGGGTCTTAAATGGCTGTATAAAAACAACGATCAGTTTAAAATCGGCTGGGATAGGGGAATTTTAAAGGTTTATTTGTTTGGTAAGATTATTTTTTACTCTACAATGTCACGCTTTATGCTGATTTTTACCGAGCTAGTTCGCGCTGGTATTCCTATCGCAGATGCCCTTGATACGGCTGTTTTGATGGTCGATAACCACACGCTAAAAGAAAAACTTTCAAGCGTTAAAATCGCTGTTCAACAAGGTGTTAGCCTAACAGAGGCTTTTGAGAATACTGGACTTTACGAGAGTATGCTTATTCAGATGATTAGCGCTGGTGAGCAGGCTGGTAACCTCGATAAAATGCTTGGAAATGTCGCTGATTATTACAAAGAGAAATTTGACGATATTATCGATAATATTTCTAGCTATGTTGAGCCGATTATGCTATTTTTCATGGCTGGTATGGTATTGCTACTCGCCCTTGGTATCTTTATGCCAATGTGGGATTTGGGAAAAGCTGTCAAAAGCTAAAACAAAATCCGCGTCCAAATCGGGCGCGGATTTATCTCAACTTCGTAAAATTCTAGTTTTCAAATAAAATTTTAACCTTAAATTTGCTAAAATTGCGCTTTTTATTTTCAAAGGATTTATCATAATAAAAGAAGTATATTTTATAATCGTTTCGGCTATAATTTTGTTTTTTGGATTTGCTACGATTGCGCCTGATTCGGCTCTTGTCGGCAGTGCTGGCAATGCAATTCGCTCAGTAAATTTAGGGCTTTTTGGTTATTTTTCATATATTTATCCGCTATTTTTACTAGGGCTTGTCTATATCGCGTATCGCTATTTCAGGGGATTTGATTTTAGATTTTTTGAATTTTGCATAGGCGTAATTTTACTATTTTTCACCGTGCTTTTTGTGCAATCAAGCATTATCGGCGATAGCGGCGGAATCATCGGTAGCGCGGTCATAAATCAGCTAAGGCAGTTTGTGGGAAGTGTGGGGATTTGGATTTTTAATCTAACGCTTTTTGTCCTTTCGCTGGTGCTGATTTTCGAGGATAAGCTTACAAATATTATCAAAAATTCTTTTATAAAAGAGCAAACTAGCGAGGCAAGAAGTGAAATTTCGCGCGAACAAACTCGCCAAAGAGCCACAAGGGCGCAAACCGAACTAAAACCAAAACCGCTTAAAAAAGACAGAGCCGAATTTAGCGAAAAGCAAGAGAGCAAAATCGAAAAATTTCTAACCGAGCAAAGCGATGATTTGGAGGGTGAAAATTTAGATTTAAATTTAGAAAAAGAGCCAAATTTGCAAAATGAAATTTCAGAGCCAAATTCTAAGAAGTCAAATTCCAAAAAACCATCTTCGTTAAAAAAAGTCGAGCATTTAAGCGAAGTTGCCGAAAACAAAAAACTTCTTGATGAGCTAGAAAAGGGCAAAACCCCACAACCGCAAAATTTCGCCCTTCCGCCACTTGATTTTTTGGAAAATCCGCCCAAAAAACAAAATATGGTCGATGAGAGCGAAATAGATCAAAAAATCTTTGATTTGCTCGATAAACTTCGCAAATTTAAAATCGACGGCGATGTCGTTCGCACATACTCAGGTCCCGTGGTTACGACATTTGAGTTTCGTCCAGCAGCGCACATTAAGGTTAGTAAAATCCTAACCCTCCAAGATGATTTGGCTATGGCTCTGCGCGCGCAGACAATCCGTATCCAAGCCCCAATTCCTGGCAAAGATGTTGTAGGTATCGAAATCCCAAATCAAGAGGCTCAGACAATTTATTTGCGCGAAATTTTTGAAAGTGAGGTTTTTAAAACAGCTTCTAGTCCGCTTACTATGGCGCTTGGTAAGGATATCGTGGGTCAGCCTTTCGTCACGGATCTAAAAAAACTCCCACACCTACTCATCGCAGGAGGGACAGGAAGTGGTAAAAGTGTCGGTGTAAATGCCCTT
Source organism: Campylobacter sp. (assembly GCA_017934385.1). Taxonomy (GTDB): domain Bacteria; phylum Campylobacterota; class Campylobacteria; order Campylobacterales; family Campylobacteraceae; genus Campylobacter_B. Next base: position 27,114 of record JAGBJQ010000109.1, read on the forward strand.
ATTTTAAGCCTCTTGTATAGAAATTCGCCAAAAACCCTGCGCCTAATAATGGTCGATCCAAAAATGGTTGAATTTAGACTTTATGAGGATATCCCACACCTGCTAACGCCAATTATAACTGAACCAAAAAAAGCTATAACCGCCCTTGGAAATGTCGTGGCTGAAATGGAGCACAGATATCACATAATGGCTGATAATAGGGTCAAAAATATCGAAAGTTATAATGCAAAAATTTCAAAAGAAAATGGCGAAATTTTGCCTTATATTGTGGTTGTGATAGATGAATTTGCCGACCTTATTATGACTGGCGGAAAAGAGGTCGAAACCAACATAGTGCTTTTAGCTCAAAAGGCAAGAGCATGCGGAATCCACCTCATCATCGCGACACAACGCCCAAGCAAAGAGATTGTAACAGGCCTAATCAAAGCAAATATGCCAAGTCGCATTAGCTTTAAGGTTCGCTCATACACAGATAGTCGCATAATCCTCGATCAAATGGGATCTGAAAGCCTGATAGGGAAAGGCGATATGCTCTTTATGCCACCAAGCGGAAGCACTACGATTCGCTTACATGCGCCATTTAGCACAGAAGATGAGATAAATACCATAGCTGAGTATTTGCGTTCGCAAGAAAGCGTGGTTTATGATGAGAGATTTTTAGCCGAAAACGATAGCCAAAAAGAGGGCGCAGGTATGATGGATCCGCAAAATATGGAGCTTGACGAGCTGTTTGAAGAGGCGAAAAATATCATTTTAACCGAAGAAAAAACTTCGATTAGCTATTTGCAACGCCGTCTTAAAATCGGCTACAACCGCGCCGCTACAATCATCGAGCAGTTAGAGCAAATGGGAATTTTAAGCGAAGTTAATGCCAAAGGGCAAAGAGATATCATCAAATAAATTTGGCTAAATTTTGAAATTTAAATGGAGTAAAATTTGAGAACAGATCAGTGGCTGTTTTATTTCACGGTTGCATTAATCACCATAGGCATTGTATTTTCGCTATCATTGACCTCATATACCACGCTTGCAAGCGACACTGAGCCACTATATTTTTTCAAAAAACAATGGATATTTGGTATGTTTAGCATTTTCCTTATGTGGGGGCTTTCGCAGTTTAACCCAGATAAGGTTTTGACGCCGTTTTGTATGGTTTTGTGGGTGGTATCTGGGCTAGTGATGATCTCAATGGGCTTCATGCCTAAATCAATCGTATCAGAGGTAAATGGAGCAGCTAGGTGGATAAAAATCGCAGGCATTAGTATCGCTCCGGTGGAATTTTTCAAAGTTGGTTTTATATATTTTTTGGCGTGGAGTTTCTCGCGCAAGATGAACCACACTAAAAAAACGGTTTGGCAAGAGATTAAAATTTGGGTTCCGTATGTCTTTCTTTTCGCGATTTTTGGCATAGTTATCGCCATAGGGCAAAAAGATCTTGGTCAAGTGGCTGTTTTGGCTGCGACGATGATATGTATGTCGTTTTTCGCTGGGACTAGCATGAGGCTAGTTGGCATAGTGGTGGGAATAATCGGCATTTTGGGTTATACCTTTATCGTCACTAGTCCGCACAGAATCGTGAGAATTCGCTCGTGGTGGGCTGGCGTGCAAGACACTATCACTCCGTTTCTCTCCCCAGAAACAGCCGCTAAGGTTCGCGTAGATGATGCGAATATGCCTTACCAAGTCGGCCACTCGCTAAATGCCATAAACAACGGCGAGCTAATGGGGGCTGGGCTAGGGCAGGGAAGCTTCAAGCTGGGCTATCTTAGCGAGGTGCATACTGACTTCGTGCTAGCTGGCATTGCCGAGGAAATCGGATTTTTTGGAATTCTTGGCGTTGTTTTGCTCTTTTCTGCGATGCTTGCTAGAATCTTTCGCATAGCCTCAAAATCCGTAAATAGCGTATATTTTCTCTTTGGGCTTGGTATTGCTTTTATGCTATTTTTCTCATTTTGTCTAAATTCTTACGGAATTACTGGGTTAATACCTATGAAGGGTATCGCTGTGCCGTTTCTAAGCTATGGCGGAAGCCATGTCATAGCTGCTTCAATGGCGGTTGGGTTTATACTTATGATTAGCAAACGCGCAAATTTAAGGAGCTGAAAATGATAGCAATCAGTGGTGGTGGCACAGGCGGGCATTTAAGTATCGCAAAAAGTTTAGGCGCTGAGCTTAAAAATCGCGGAATAAAGGCGATTTTTATCGGTTCGACCAACGGCCAAGACAGGGCGTGGTTCGAAAATAGCGAAATTTTCGAGCGGGCGTATTTTTTGGAAAGCTCTGGCGTGGTAAATAAAAAAGGATTTAGTAAAATTTCATCGCTGATGAATATTTTAAAACTATCTTTGAAATGTCGTAAAATTTTCAAAGAAAACGGCGTAAAAGCCGTAATCAGCGTGGGCGGATACAGCTCGGCTCCGGCTTCGTTTGCTTCGATATTTTTTTTCAAGCCACTTTTTATCCACGAGCAAAACGCTATTTTAGGGCGGTTAAATGACCTTTTAGAGCCGTTTTGCAAGAAAATTTACAGCCCATATTTTAGGGAAAAATTCGAGCTTCCCACAGCTTGTGGTTGCGTGACGAAATTTACGCAGGATAATACCCAGTGTATAAGCGATAAATTTGACTATCCAGTAAGCGATATTTTTTTCGAAAAATCTAGAATTCGAAGCGAGGTAAAAACGATAATTTTCCTAGGTGGCTCGCAAGGGGCAAGTTTTATCAATACTCTTGCTTCAAATTTAGCGCCAAGGCTTGTCGAGATGGGCTATGAGATTATTCATCAATGTGGCGAAAAAGAGTTTGAAAAATACAGCGAATTTTACAAAAACGCGAATTTAAATGTCGAGGTTGTGGGATTTAGCAAAAATTTGGTCGATTTGATCTCAAAGGCCGATTTGTGCGTAGGCAGAAGTGGGGCTAGCACTCTGTGGGAGCTCGTGGCAAACGGACTTCCTGCGATTTTCGTGCCGTTTCCGCACGCGGCAGGAGATCATCAATTCTACAATGCGAAATTTTTGCAAAATCTAAATTTATGCAAAATCGTGCGCCAAAATGAGGCTAGTGAGGATAAAATTTTGGATTTAATCCAAAATTTTGACGCTCCAAGTGCAAGTAGAGGGCTAGTAAATTTCAGCTCCAAAAACGGCGCAAAATCCATAATCGACGATATTCTAAGCCAAATTTAAAAACAAAATTTGGTTTAATATTGACAAAACTTAGCACTCGGTGCTATAATGTGCTAATTTTTAAACAAAATTCAATCCAAAGGACATTTTATGGCAAAGAAAAAATTCAAAACAGAGGTCAATGATTTATTAAATTTAATGATCCACTCGCTGTATTCAAACAAGGAAATTTTCCTTCGTGAGCTCGTATCTAACGCCTCAGACGCGCTTGATAAGCTAAATTATCTATGCCTTAGCGACGAAGCTTACAAGGCTTTAAGCTACACGCCACGCATTGAAATTTCGCTCGATAGTGAGAATAAAATTTTAAAAATTTCAGATAATGGTATCGGTATGAACGAGGGCGAGTTAGAGACCAATCTAGGCACGATTGCGAGATCTGGCACGAAGGGATTTATGGCGAATTTGAGCGGAGATGCCGCCAAAGATAGCAACCTAATCGGGCAATTTGGCGTGGGGTTTTATTCGGCGTTTATGGTCGCAGATAGTATCGATGTCATCTCGCGCAAAGCCCTTGAAGACGAGGCTTTCATCTGGTCGTCAAACGCCAAAGACTATACTATTTCTGCCTGCGAAAAAGATAGCTTTGGCACCGATATAATCTTGCATTTAAAAGACGATGAATTTGCGAATTTAGCGCGATTAGAGAGCATTATCAAAAAATACTCCAATCATATCCCATACCCGATTTTTGGGCAAAAAGAGGAGTATATCCCTGGTGAGGACGGCGCTCAGGGTCATAGCGAGACCAAGGTCGTGCAGCTAAACTCGGCTAGCGCACTTTGGCAACTGCCAAAATCATCGCTAAAACAGAGCGATTATGACGACTTTTATAAACAAATCAGCCATGATAGCGCAGATCCACTATTTCATATACATACCAAAGCAGAGGGTGTGCATGAATACACAACGCTATTTTATGTGCCATCAAACGAGCCGTTTGATTTATACCGCGTGGATTATCAAAGTGGCGTCAAACTCTATGTCAAGCGAGTTTTCATCACAGATGATGCCAAAGAGCTTTTGCCTGTGTATTTACGCTTCGTGCGTGGCGTGATAGATGTGGAGGATCTGCCACTAAATGTAAGCCGTGAAATTCTGCAAGAAAACCGCATTTTAGCCCATGTCAAGGAACAAAGCGTAAAGAAAATTTTAGGCGAATTAGCCAAAATGCTAAAAAATGATCGCGAAAAATATGAGAAATTTTACGCGCTTTTTGGCAAAGTGCTAAAAGAGGGCTTGTATGGATTCGGCCCTGATAAGGCTGAGATTAGCCACCTAGCGCTATTTAAGTCAAATTTGCGCGAGGGGCTAATCAGCCTAGATGAATACAAGGCGCGTATGAGCGAGCAAAACGCGGAGCAAAAAGAGATTTATTTCATCACTGGCAAAGACGCGAAAATGCTGAAAAACTCGCCACTTTTGGAGGATTTTAACGCTAGGGGCGTGGAGGTTTTGCTTTGTGATGATGAGATCGACGCTGTGGTTATGCCAGGACTTTTCGAGTTTGACGGCACAGCAATCAAGAGCGTAACTAGCGTAAAAAGCGCCGAACAAAACGAAGAGCAAAGCCCGTGGGCGCTGGAAGTGGCAGCGAAATTTAAAGAGTGCTTGGAGGGTCGCGTAAAAGATGTGAAAATCTCCACTCGTCTGACAAACTCGCTTTCTTGCCTCGTCTTTGATGAGAGCGATCCAGACTACGCCACACAGCAAATTTTGCGCCAAATGGGGCAGACGAATTTGCCTGAGTTTAAGCCGATTTTGGAAATCAACGCAAAGCATGAAATCATCAAAAAGCTAGAAAATAATAAAACTATGATTGCTAGCGTGGCGCGTTTGGCTTTTGATTTGGCTAAGCTAGGCGAGACCCAAAGCGTCGATGATCCGGGCGCTTTTATCGCTAATATCAACGAACTAGTCGCAAAAGCTCTGTAAAATTTGATTTTTGATTGAGCGTGGCGCGCGGCTTGGAATTTTGATTGCGTTGTAAGCCGTGGCGCTTGACTTGGAATTTAGCCATGCTTTTTCGCTTGGAATTTTGATTGTGTTTTAATCCGTGGCGTTTTAGTTGGTAATTTAGCCGCGCTTTAAGCGTGGCTTTTGGCTGGGGGGAATACTGCACGCGAGGTGCTAAAAATCTCGCCTATTCTGTCTTTACGAGAATTTGTCGTTAGGCAAATTTGTGGCAATCTACGAATTAAAAATTCAAGGTCAGTATTTTTGCAAATTTAGCGTAAGGAATTTCAAGTTCGCAGATTGCTTCGTCGCTTCGCTTCTTGCAATGACAGCAAATGCAATGCTGGAATTTTAAATTCTCGCAATGACAGCATCGCGCGCACTGCTAATGCGCCATTACGAGAATTTCGCGCCAAATTTCACGCCCTTATCGCAGGCTCTCGGCCTTGCGAGAGTTTCGTTGCGATAAAGTAGTTAAGCTGTGAATATGAAATATTCCCTAGCTCTGGCTTTAATTCTTTTAGTTTGGCACGGATATCCGTGAGCTGGTCGCCGCTAGCTAGCATTTTGCGAATTTCATCTTTGTATGGGCTTAGCAACTCTTCGCTTGTCGGACCCGCGAATTTCGCCTTTATTTCGGCTAGGTATTTTTCGCCAAATTCGCTTTTGATAAAGTTGCTAATCTGCGAATATGTAAGGTTGCTAAGCTCAGGATATGCTTCTGCCAAATCGCCACCGATCGAGTAGTAGCTATCGCCGTTTTCGAGTTTGGCTTGGATTTCGTCCTTGTATTTGGCGAGCCTGTCCCTAGTTGATGGTGCGGAAAACTGACCAAGCCTTGTCTCTGATATGAAATGGCTGACCTGAGAGTAAGCCACCTCCACGCCTCGCTCTTGCAAAATTTTTGTGATTTGAAGCGTGGTTTTTCCCTTTTTGAGTAACTCTATGATTTCCATAGTGTGGCCGGCTAAAACCTGCTGTTTAGGGGTATAAACCTCATCTATTTCTGCCCTTGTTAGGCCCAAGAGCGAAGCCATTGTTTGCACGCTATTATGGAGAGCTTCCCATTTCTCGCTATTCAAAAGGCTATAATTTTTAGCAATTCCTAAGAGTTTTAGAGCTTTTCTGTAACTTTCTCTGCCTCTGATATTTTCTAACAATTCAGCGTCTTTGACCATTTGCTCGACTTTTATAACATCTACTGCCATAGGTTGCTCCTTGTGAAAATTTGGCGTTATAATATAATATTAATTCTTAAAAGTCAATAAAAATAGCGAATTTATAAGTGGATTTTAAGAAAATTTGTAAGTTTATAAATTTACTTTTACTAAATTTTAAAGTTGATAATGTGCATTTTGCAAAATAGCTTTATAGATAATAAATCTGGCGAAATTTGCGCTAAATTTCACTCCTGCACGCAGATTTCGCCGTTGATTAGCCCCTTTATGGTGTGGTAACTAACTATGCAAATCAAAATGTACAAAAGCGCGAACATACCAAGCCCGAGCCTTGCAAACCATACTTCCGCGCTTAAAAAATACGCCTTCATAAAGGCAATGCACCCAGCCGCTGTCGGGAAAGTGAAAGCCCACCATGATAGGAAAAATTTAAGCCCAAAAAAGCTTTTTGCCATGAAAAATATCAAAAGCGTGAAAAATAGCACCAAATTTATCAAAATTTTAGCGAGCATATCAAACTCGCCGCCGATGTTGATATAGCCCAGAAACGCCACAGACGGGGGCGCAATCATTATAAAAAGCGTGGGGACGAATTTTTGGGCGAGCTGGTCGTGAAAAATAATGCGGTAAAAAACAATGCTAAAAAGCACAATCCAAAAGAAAATCCCAATGCTAAAAAAATACCACAGATATTCGCCCTTTTCGGTCGCTGCGATTACCACGATGAGATTGCCTACGATCGGGATAAACCACGCTGGATTTGAGTGGGTGATGAGCATGTTTTTTTGTATCCAAAACGAAATGATATAAAGCGTCAAAAACGCATGAAATATCATTGCTACGCCGTAAAATGCGCTATGAAGCGCGCTCATATCGTTAAATGCAATGGCTAGTAAAAGTAGGCTAATCGAAAATGTGGCAAAAAAACTTAGCTTGATTGGGTGGGTAAATTCTGCCTGCACAGCGCGTGGAAATTTGATGATTTTTGCCGTGTAAAACGCCGAAATTAGCGCAAACACACCAAGGGCGAAAAATCGCAAAATTTCAAAGATAAAATGTGGCGCACCATACGCCTCGCTAATGGCACGATAAGCGATACTAAGCCCGCCAAGCCCCATTGTTACGGCAAAAAACATAATCGGAAAGTTACAAAGCTGAGAAATTTTTTCTTGTTTTAGTTGCATTTTGGTCCCCCTTTTTCGATATTTTATCAAATTTAGTAAATTTTAAACTTATTTAAAATTTGTAATTTAAAAATTCAAAAAAAATAAACGACAGTGCGCATGTTAAGGAGACCAAGACGTGAAATGTGCGCACTGCCTTTTAATAAAATTATCAAAAATTCTATTCGAAAATTATTCTTCTATGCAAATTTCGCCGTTTTTTATGCTTTTGATAGTAAAAAATCCAACGATACCAATCAAAACGAACAAAATCACAAACATACCTACGCCAAAATATGCAAAAATGCTTTCTTCTGTCGCCCCGTAAGCCTTCATAAAAGCAATACTAGCTGCGGCAGTAGGAAATGTAAAAGCCCACCACGAAAGGAAAAATTTAAGCCCAAAAAAGCTTTTGAACATAAAAAATATCAAAAGAGTAAAAAATATCGTCAAATTTAGCAAAATCATAGCAAAGGCGTCATAACTTCCGACTAATTTTATATAGTCCAAAAACGCAATCGCCGGCGGTGCAATCATAATAAAAAGCGTAGGCATAAATTTTTGTGCCAACTGATCGTGGAAAATAATGCGATAAAAAATTATCGTAAAAAGAACAATCCAAAAGAAAATGCCGACACTAAAATAATACCATAAAAACCCATCCTTATTATTTGCTGCTAAAATTACAATCAAATTTCCGACAATCGGAATAAACCAAGCAGGATTTGAGTGATTTATCATCATATTGTTTTTTATCCAAAACGACACGATATAAAGTGTTATAAAAGTTTGCAAAATAACAGCCACGCAAAAAAACGGATCGTGAATAGTCGCAACATCGTTAAATGCGATAGAAAGCAAAAGCAGACTTATCGGAAAAGCAGCGAAAAAATTCAGTTTTATTGGGTGAGAAAATTCTTTTTTAACGCTATCTCTAAATTTGATAAATTTTGCAATATAGAAAATCGTAATAACGACAAAAACGCCAAGTGCAAAATATCGTAAAATTTCAAACAATAAATTCGATAATTCAAAAGCTTCATTTATCGCTCGATATGCGATAGCTAGTCCGCCAAGCCCCATTATAACAGCAAAAAACATAATTGGAAAGTTCGCAAGGCGCGAACTTTCTTTTAAATTTAACTCACTCATTTTTTCTTCTTTAAAATTTTATATAGCGGGCAGTATCCATAATACCCTGTCAAAAGCGGAATTAGCCCGATAGTCCAAAGCCAGCACTGGCACATAAATCCAAAAATAAAAAATATAATCCCTGCAATTATTAATCTTATAGTTTTATCCAAATTACTCATTATTTCCTCCTTAAACTAGTCCTCTTAGCATACCGTTCATAATCATCGGTCTAAATCCATAAAGCTTTGTTAGCCAACTTAGATAACTCTCCCTTGTCGCCCCAAAACAAGGCGCCGACGAGGCTGTGCCGTCCAAATCGAACTCGACCATTATCGCTTTGCCGTATTTGGTAATAAATGGACAAGCTGTGTAGCCGTTGTAACTAGCCTCTAACTCTTTGCCTTTGATAGCGTTTGCGATATTCTTTGTCACCAAAGGATACATTTTGCGGACACTTGCCCCTGTTTTGCCAATAGGAGTGCCGACGATATCTCCGATACCAAAGATATTTTTAAATTTTGTGCTTTGAAGTGTTCTTTTATTTACGGCTAGCCAGTTTAGTTTATCGTCCTCTTTGGTAAGTCCAGCATCTGCTAAAATTTGATTTCCGACCTGTTTTGGCGGTATATGCATCCAATCAAATTTGACTTCTATTTGCTCGGTTGCAATTTTGTCTTCGCCGTCTTGGCGATATGGCATCCAATGCTCAAAAACAGCAATGTTTCGGGCTTTATCGACTTCGATGATTTGATGTCTTAGGCTAAATTTTATATCTCTTTCTATGAAAATTTGGCTCATCTTTGCCGCGTAAGTCGGATCACCAAAAAGCTTGCCGCCACCAGCGTATAGATGCAGACTACCTTTATCGCGGTTTCCTGCGATACGCAATCTATCCTCGCTCATCGCTAGCATTTTTTTGTTTGCGCCAGAGCATTTCATAGGGGTTTTTTGATCGATAAAGATCGCATTTCCGCCGTTTTTTGCAAATTTTTGCATTAGTTCGTTTGTTTTGACGGCACCTTCCGGTGTGTAAATAGATGAAATATTTCCGTTTGGATTGTTTATATCGTCGATATTTAGCCCGCGAACAGCCTCAAATTCGTATTTTATGCCAAGAGCGATTACGAGATAATCATAGTTTATATTCTCGCCATTTTCTAACTTGACCAGATTTTTCTCTGGCAAAATTGCACTTGCATTTTGTTTAATCCACTCTGCGCCACTTGGGATATATTTTGATTTTTCAAAAGTTATGTCATCTTTGGTATAAAACCCAATACCCACAAGCGTAAGTCCTGGCTGATAGATGAAGGTCTCGTCTTTGTCGATTAGCACGATCTTTGCTTTTGGCATTTCTCGCCTGATTTTTGAAGCCAAGCTAATACCAGCAAGCCCTGCGCCCAAAATCACGATTTTTGCGTTGATATCGCTATTTTCGCCAGCTTGCAATTTTGTCGTAGCAACACTACCTGCGCCTAGTGTGAGCGCAGAAACACCGAAAATTTTTAGTGCATTTCGCCTGTCCATTTTTTTCTCCTTAATAATTTTTATCGTTTATTTAACCGAATTCGAAATTTTATTTCCGTGATAATATCACTTTGACTTCCTTTAAATTTCACTGAAATTTATAAAATTTTAAGTTTTATTAAGCGCGAAAAAAGTAAAATAATCGATTTTTAACAAATTTGAGGCAGATTAAGGCGGACAAAATGGAAAATTTTATCAAAATCGTAACCGACATAAACTCATTTATCTGGGGGCCATACTTTCTCATAGCCCTTCTTTGCGGAACTGGCATCTATTTTACAATCAGATTAAAATTCGTTCAAATTTTGAAATTCAAACTTGCCGGAAATAGACTTTTGGGCGATTTTTCGCTCCATGGCAAAAAGGCGGGCAAACACGGTATGAGCTCGTTTCAGGCGATTTCGACTGCGATTGCGGCGCAGGTTGGCACGGGCAATCTAGTTGGAGCTTCGACTGCGCTGATTATGGGCGGACCTGGGGCGATTTTTTGGATGTGGTTGGCTGCGTTTTTTGGTATGGCGACAAATTTCGCCGAAATCTGTCTGGCTCAAATTTATCGCTCAAAGGATAAAAGTGGTCATATTATCGGCGGTCCTGCGTTTTATATTTCGCGCGGTATTGGCGGGAAATTTGGCAAAATTTTGGCTGTGGTTTTTGCCATAGCGATAATACTAGCGCTTGGTTGCATGGGAAATATGGTGCAAGCAAACGCCATTTCAGACGGATTTAGCAAGGCTTTTAATATCGATAAAGTCTATGTCGGTGAAATTTTGGCTGTGGTTTGCGCGATAATCTTTATCGGCGGCGTGCGTGCAATCGCGCGCGTGGCTGAAAAGGTCGTGCCACTTATGGCGATTTTATATATTTTGGTTGGTTTTAGCATAATTTGCGCAAATATTTCTGAATTTCCTAGTGCAATCTCGCTGATTTTCAAATCAGCTTTTGATCCAAGTGCTGCATGGGGAGGAGCAACGGGAGCGAGTATCGCTATGGCTATGCGTTATGGCGTGGCTAGGGGATTATTTAGCAACGAAGCCGGTATGGGCTCTACCCCTCACGCTCACGCCGCTGCCAATGTCGCTCACCCAGTCGATCAAGCAATGCTTGGCATTATGAGCGTTTTTATCGATACATTTATCGTGCTAAATATCACGGTTTTTGTGATACTGACCTCGGGCGTGGTGGAGTTTGGCGCAGACGGCAAGGCTGTATTTAGCGGGATTGCACTCGTGCAAGAGGCGTTTTCGTCGAATTTTTTGGGCAGGGAGCTTGGATATAGCTTCGTGGCTATTTGTCTTTTGTTTTTTGCATTTACCACGATTATGGGCTGGTATTATTTCGCTGAGATAAATATCCGCTATCTGCTTGGACCAAAAGGGGTGAAATTTTTACAGCTTTTGGTTATCGGCTTTGTTTTTATGGGCTCACTGCTTAAAATCGACCTTGTTTGGGAGCTAGCCGATCTTTTCAACGGACTTATGGTGATTCCAAACCTGATTGCGATTTTGCTTTTAAGTGGCATTGTAGTGCGCTTACTGCGGGATTTTGACGCGGGCAAGGCATACAACGCCAGCGATTACATTAAAGGCTAAATTTCAGCGTTAAATAATTAAATTTAGGTAAAATCGTAAGTTATTTTACGATTAGGAATTTTTATGTTTTTACATACTTTTCACCAAAAAAGTATTAAAGAAAAATTAGATTATTTAGCGGATTTGGGGCAAATCGACAAGGCTACATACGATAAAATTTTAAAATTTTACGCCCTCGATAGCGAGGGGCAAATTTCAGCCCTAATCAAAATGCAAAGCGCAACCAATAAAGTTTTATGGAGCGTTAAAAAAATAGATTCTTACAGGATCGAACCAGACGGGGCAATGCGCTATAATGGCGAATTTGTCGATGTCAGGCGCGCTGTTTTAAGTAGCGCGGATATGAGGGCAAAAGATTTTTACGAAAACTCACAAAACAAAGTCGCAACCCACGAGCAAAGTAGCAATAAATTTTGGAAAAAATTTGTTATTTGGTCGGTGGTGTGGGCTTTGGTTTTAATTTTTCTTGTATATTTAATCTCAAATTAAAGGATAAAAAATGTGTAAAGATTGCGGATGTTCTATCGCAGGACACACTCACAGCCATACTCATAGTGACGGCACTACGCACACTCATGAGCATAATCACGCTCATGCTCACTCTCATGGGCATGCGCACGAGCATGAGCATGGCGAAATTCACGGCGACCATGCCCACCCTGTGCTAAATGATAAAAAAACGGTTGAAGTCATC
>JAGBJQ010000110.1 GCA_017934385.1 Campylobacter sp.
ATTGATCTCTGGCTCTTTTTTTACCTCTTCTTTTTTAGTTAGCTCCTCTTCGCTAGGCATTGTTAGGGCTGCGTTTGTGTCAATGTCGTTTTTGTTAATAGCTTTCATTATTATAAGAACTATCAAAAACAAAACTATAATTCCAGCCACAATAGTCAAAAGCTTTTTTAGACTAGCTGTGCCGTCTCCTGGCGCTCCGTTCATAGTGATATCGCTCATATCAAATTTATCTGTCATAATATCTCCTAAAAATTTATTTACCCTTTTTAAAAAATTTAACAAATCTTTTAAAAAGGGTAATAAGGCGCACGAAGCGCCTTAAAATCAATACATCGCTTTATCGTAAATGATAAATTTATGCGCCAAATCCACAATCTCTTTTTTAACTTTTGCTTGAAGTTCGGTATTTGTTATATCATTTAGCACATCTGCGATTTTATTTGCGATAAACTCAAACTCAGCCTCTTTCATACCGCGAGATGTCAAAGCAGGGCTTCCGACGCGAATACCGCTTGTTACAAATGGACTGCGAATCTCGCCAGGGACTGTGTTTTTATTTACAGTAATTCCTGCGTTTCCAAGTGCCAAATCAGCGTCTTTTCCGCTAAATTCTCTATTTAAAAAGCTTACTAAAATCAAATGATTATCCGTGCCACCACTTACTAGATCAAAGCCCCGTTTTACCAAAGTTTCGCCTAAAATTTTTGCATTTGCTTTGACCTGTTTTGCATAAACTTTCCACTCAGGGCTCAAATTGTGTTTGAAGCCAACAGCCTTTCCTGCGATGACATGCATTAGGGGCCCTCCTTGAATGCCCGGGAAAATCGAGCTATTTATTTTTTTAGCGAATTCTTCATCATTTGTCATTATGATACCGCCGCGTGGGCCTCGAAGCGTTTTGTGAGTGGTAGAGCTTACTACATGGCAGTGTGGGAACGGATTAGCGTGCTCTCCTGCTACAACTAGCCCTGCGATATGTGCAACATCGGCAAACAAAAAAGCTCCAACACTATCAGCGATTTCTCTAAATTTAGCGAAATCTATCTCTCTTGTATAGGCACTTGCGCCACAAACTATCATTTTTGGTTTTACGATGTTTGCTATGTCGGCTACGCGGTCGTAGTTTATGCGACCATCTAGCTCGACGCCGTATTCAAAGCTCTCATAATACTTTCCGCTACTTGAAACCTTTGCGCCATGCGTTAGGTGTCCGCCATGGCTTAGCGACATACCCAAAATTTTATCACCCGGTTTCAAAAACGCACCATAAACGCCTTGATTAGCTTGTGAGCCTGAATTTGGCTGAACATTTGCGAATTCGCAACCAAAAAGTTTTTTACATCGCTCAATAGCGATTGTTTCGATTTCATCGACAAATTCACAACCGCCATAATATCTTTTGCCGGGATAACCTTCTGCGTATTTGTTTGATAGCACTGAGCCCATTACCTGCATAACTTCTGGGTAAGTGAAATTCTCGCTTGCAATCATCTCTAAATGGTCGCACTGACGAGCTAGCTCTTTGCCCATCAAATCAAAAATTTCTTTATCAAAATCTGCCAACATTTTTACTCCTTATCTGAATTTAACGGTTTCATAGCTGGAAACAAAATAACATCGCGAATCGATTTTTTATTTAATAAAATCATCACCAATCTATCAATCCCAAGCCCCCAACCAGCGGTAGGTGGCATAGCATAGCTTAATGCTTTGACATAATCAGCGTCCATTTCGTGCGCCTCGTCATCGCCTGCATTTTTCGCGTCGATTTGCGCCTTAAATCTCTCAAATTGATCAAGCGGATCGTTTAGCTCATTAAATGCGTTTGCAATCTCCTTGCCAACGATATATAGCTCAAATCTCTCGGCGATTTTTGGATTTTCGTCGCTCCTTCTTGCAAGTGGGCTAATCTCGATAGGAAAATCCACGATAAAGGTCGGATTTATGAGCTTAGCTTCGACATAATTATCGAATAGTTCGCTTTGCAAGTGGCCCAAATCTAGCTTTTCATTGACTTCGAATTTATCAGCTTTAAGCTTTGCTAAAATTTTGTCTTTATCATTTATAATCTCGGGATCCAATCCGCCTATTTCAACCAGCGCGTCAAGGTATTTTATGCGCGCAAAAGGCTTGGTAAAGTCGATTTCAAGCTCATCGTATTGAAGCTTTTTATCAAGCCCTAGCTTATCCATCACAGCCCAGATTAAATTTTGTGTCAAATCCATAACATCATTATAATCATGCCAAGCCCAGTAAAACTCAATGCTGGTAAATTCGGGATTGTGCGTTAAATCCATGCCCTCGTTGCGGAAATTTCTATTGATTTCAAAAACAGCTTCCATACCGCCTACGATTAGGCGTTTTAGATAAAGTTCAGGTGCGATTCGCAGGTATCTATCCACATCAAGAGCGTTGTGGTGCGTGATAAAAGGCTTCGCGTTTGCGCCACCTGCGATTGGGTGCATCATCGGAGTTTCTACTTCCAAAAATCCATGCGCCTCGAAAAAGTTGCGAATTTCACGGATTATGACAGAGCGTTTGATAAAATCGCTTCTAACCTCTGGGTTCATTATCATATCGAGGTAGCGTTGGCGGTATCGCATTTCGATATCTACTAGGCCGTGAAATTTCTCAGGTAGTGGAGAAATCGCTTTTGAAGCTAGTTTGATATTTGAAGCATGGATCGAAAACTCGCCAGTTTGCGTGATAAAGGCGTATCCTGTAACGGTGATGATATCGCCTACTTCGAGGTTTTTCTTAAATTTAGCGTAATCTTCCTCGCCAATACTGTCGCGCGAATAATAAATTTGAATATTTCCGCTTTCGTCTTCGATATTTGCAAATGTCGATTTTCCCGCAACTCTTTTTAGTTTCAAACGCCCTGCTAAAACGACAATCTCATCTGATTTTTTTTCCTCTGTATCAGCAATGCCTGCAAATTTCTCGCGAAATTCTACGATTTTCATATCTCGTTTTAAAAAATGAGGGTATGGATTTACCCCTAAATTTCGCAATTCGTTTGATTTATCTATTCTTTGGATTTCTAATTGTGAGTCGAACAAAATTATTTCCTTTTTGATGCGCAATCGGCACAAATTCCATAAAGTTGCATAATATGACCAGTTAGGACAAAGCCATTTTCTTTGGCGATTTGGATTTGTTTTTTCTCGATACTAGCGTCGCGGAATTCGACGATTTTGTTGCAACTTTTGCAAATTAAATGGTCATGGTGAGGCTTATTTGCAAGTTCAAATTTCTTACCTTGCGCGCCGAAAGTAATCGATGTCGCCATGCCAGATTCTTCGAGCAAATTTAGCGTGCGATACACTGTGGCGATACCTACATTTAGCTCAGGATTTTTCGCCTTAATCTCGCTATGCAAAGCCTCTGGCGTAAAGTGCATATTGCTATTATAAAGCGTTCTTAGCAAAACCTCGCGCTGTTTTGTGTATTTTAAGCCATTATCGCTAAGTGCTTTTTTAAATTCAAGCAAAAGCGCGTCAAATTCTAAATTTTCGATTTTAGCGTCCATTACAATCTCCCTTCACTTACATTTAAATCCAAGCTTTGATTGATATCAAAAACCTCGTTTGAAATATTGTTTTGAATTTCTGTCGCATTATCTTCGCTTGGGGTTAAAATTTCACTAGCTTTTTGTTCTAAGCTTTGTAAATTTTCTTTGACTACTGGGTCGTCTTTTAAATCCATAATCCACTTGCCCACACTTAGTAGCACCGGAGCGACTGCACTAGTTTCGAAAAATTTCTTTGTCTGCTCATTTAGCATCATAGGACCTCTTGCAAAGGTTATGATAACGGCAAAAATTAAGAAAATTTTAGCCACGCTAAATGCAAATCCACCGATTCTATCGACAAATCCTAGCCCACTCCATTTAAAGAGTTTTGAGATAATCTCGCCCAAAATCAAGCAGATGATCCACACGCCAAAAAGCACAGCCAAAAATCCGATTAAAGTCTGAGTAGTATCGCCAGAGAAAATTCCATTTGCATTTTGCAATGCAGGGACTTTACTAGCTATCCACGCCCCTGCCATCTCTTTGTAGCGCACGGCGATCCACAAACCACCAATCAAACCTAAAATTCCAAAAATTTCCTTCATAATGCCATTTGTAAGACCCCTTAATCCAAAAAGGATTATAAGGCCCACTACAATGGCGTCAAACCAATTTATACCTTCCATAATCACGCACCCACAACGCCGATAAGCTCTTGTAAATTTGTAGAGTAGCGCAATGCTGTTTCTTTGGCGATTTGATTTGCTCTGATTGCCTTAACCATAGCCTGTGTTTGCGTAATCATACCAGTGCTTTGTTGGTTAAGTTGCATTTGTGAATAAATTTGATGAACTTTGTTTTCGCGGATTAGGTTGGCAACCGCGTTGTTGTTAATCAAAATTTCATGCACTGCGATACGACCGCCACCAAGCTTTGGAAGCAAAGATTGCGAAATAACCGCAGTTAGTGAAACAGAAAGCATGTTTCGCACTTGAAGTTGCTCGCCACCGTCAAAGCTATCGATGATACGGTTGATTGTTTGGATTGCTGAGTTTGTGTGAAGTGTGCCAAAAACCAAGTGTCCTGTCTCAGCCGCAGTAATCGCGATAGAAATCGTCTCCCTATCACGCATCTCACCGACTAGGATAATATCAGGGTCCTCACGAAGTGAGAATTTCAAAGCTTGCGCATAAGAGTGTGTATCCGTGCCGATATTTCTGTGAGAAAATAGAGATTTTTTGTTTTGATGCACAAACTCCACTGGGTCTTCAACCGTGATAATGTGCTTGCGCTCTTTTTCGTTGATTTCATTTAGCATAGCTGCCAAAGTCGTTGATTTACCAGATCCTGTCGGACCAGTGACTAAAATCATACCCTTTTCGCGTTTTACAACCTCTTTAAAAATGCTTGGAGCCTTCAAATCATCAAGGCTAGGGATATCGATAGGAATAATACGAAACGCAGCAGCCAAATCGCCGTTCATAGTGTAATAGTAGTTTCCACGAAAGCGTCCGATATTTGGCAATTCAATCGCGAAGTCAAGCTCTTTGTTTTCCTCTAAATCGCTTTTTTGTTGATCTGTAATCATCGCATAGCAAATATACTCGATATCACTTCCGCTAAGGCTATCCATAGCCAAAGGACGAAGCGTTCCATCTATTCGGATTTGCGGTGCTGAGCGAGAAACTAGGTGCAAGTCAGAAGCTTTATTAAAAACAACTGTCTTTAATAAGGTTTCGATATCTACTAAATTTTTTCTTGGATCTTCCATATTTTTCCTTTCTAATCAATAATTTTAGGCACTACAAAATAATCACCCTCACTTGAAGGTGCATGCCCTAGGATAATAGAGCGAACATCGCTAGCGCGTGGCTCATCCTCGCGAAACGGAGTTCCGCCCTTTAAAGTAGTTATGGCTACTTCCTCACCATCTAATTTTAATTCGTTTAAAATTTCGACAAAATCTACTACCTTATTTAACTGACCGATAAACTCATTTCGTTTTTCATCAGGGATTTTTAAAGCAGCTAATTTTTCGAGCCTTGATAATAAAATTTCATCTATTATCATAAATTTTACTTTTCTGATAAATGCGACATTATATCATAAAAATTCTTGTCTTTGGGCATATTTAAATTTTTTTATGCTACAATTACCGCCAAATTTAATCACAAAAGGATACTACTTTGGCTTTAAAAGACGACATCGAAGGCGTTAAAAAAGAAATAGGCACAGAAGAGCAGTTTTTAGAAGGCGTTATCAAAAGCGAAATTTTCATTAAAAAATACAAAAAACCTTTAATCTTTTTCGCTACCCTTATAATGGTGATTTTCGTAGGATACTGGGCGAACGAATTTATCCAAAATTCTCGCATAAACAGCGCGAACGAGCTATACTCAGAGCTTTTAGAGGCGCGCGATGACGCAAAACTAGCCAAGCTAAAAGACAAAGATTTCAATCTATATGCTCTTTATATGCTCAATCACGGCACAGCCGATGATTTGACGGCTCTCGGAAACGATAGCAAGGTCGATTACTTGCTAAAAGAGATTATCAGCGTGCAAAACGGCAAGCAAAGCCCGCTTTTACTTAACGATTACGACGCTATCGTAAAGGGATACGAGCTTTTAAAAACAGGTCAAATCGAGGCCGCAAACGCCGAATTTGACAAAATCGCCATAGATTCGCCAGTGCGAAATTTAGCGTTAAATTTAAAACATTACAAAGGAAATAAATAATGAAAAAATCAATCATATTTACACTTCTGCTTTCGTTTTTATTTTTCGGTTGTTCGACCAAACGCCAGTATTTCGACCCAGGCGATGACAATATCACAGGCGAAATGGCCTTTAACGGCTCGCTTCCAGCTAAGATTGTCTATGCTGCCAAAGAGGGCGCCACGCTATCAAACGGCGCAGTTATCACCAAATCAGGCGTAAATGAAAATATCAAACTTAACGAAAATGAACGATTTTTAGGCGAGTATAATGGAAATTTCATCGCCACAGACACAAATGGCACGACTAGGGTTTTGGGTAGCGATGGCAGTGTGAAATTTGAGCGAGATCTCAAACGCTATGCCCTAAGTGGCGCGATTGACGGCGATGATTTGGCACTTGTGATGAGCGATAATAGCATAATGCTCTTTCGCCTAAGCTCGGGCGCTATGGTGCTAGATGATAAAATCGGCGACGCATTTGCCATAGATTCACGCACAGCCGCTCCGCTTTTTATCAACCAATTAGTAGCCTACCCAGCCCTTGATGGCCTAGTAAATATCGTAGAGCGCACAGGCGGCCGCTCTGTGAGGGATTTCGTCGTATCAAATCAACCATTTTTTAACAACATAACCACGCTTCAAGCCCGTGGCGACGACCTTTATGCAGGCACAGGCACAAGGCTAGTTCTCATCAGCCCAAATGGCAACAAAACCTATAACCGCGACATTAGAAATGTCCTATTTGACGGCGATAGAATCTATCTTTTGCTAAAAGACGGCACGGTCGAGCTTTTGGATAAAAACCTAAATTTAATAAAATCTCGCAAATTTACCTTCGCTCAGCTATTAGAGGGTGTATTTAGCGGGGAATACCTTTATATCGTAGAGCGCACAGGTTTTGTTATCCGCACGGATAAAAATCTGCAAAGCGAGGCGATTTTTGAGCTAAGCGATGAGATTGACTCTCGCGCATTTAGCGCAAATTCGTCATTTTACTACGATGATAAAGTGCTAAATTTTGCTAAGTAAAATTTCTAGTCTCATGGTTAGCCATGAAATTTTGCTTAAAAATTTCAAAACCATAGATTTGAAAATTTTCACTCGCTCCCGCGCATACAGCGCCTATTTTGGCGTGGATTTATCTGGGTTTAATACCCTGATTTTCATGCGCGAGGCATCATCTCGCTTCATTATGCGAGATAGCGAATTTTTATTAAATTTAACCGAGCAAATTTGCGCAAATTTAGGCAAAACTATCAAAAAACGAGTTTTGTTTCACAACAGCCAAATTTGCTCAAAAAGTAAAAAATTTTTAGAAGAAAACGGATTTAAAACCTATGCTTTTATGTGATATCGGCAATACAAATGCCAAATTTTATGATAACGGCGCAACCTTTGCTATGGGTATCGACGAGTTTTTGAACTACGAACCAATCGAGAGAGTGTATTGTATAAATGTAAATGCCAGAGTGCAACGCAAACTAAACAATCCCATATTTATCGACATTACGCACCATTTCCACATAAACACCACCTACCAAGGGCTAGGAATAGATAGAATCGTCGCGTGCAGTATGGTCGAAACTGGCGTCATCGTCGATGCAGGCAGCGCTATCACGGTCGATGTCATGGAAAAAGGCACCCACCTTGGCGGATTTATCCTGCCTGGAATCCACGCTATGCTTCGCACTTATGGCGAAATTTCATCTGTCTTAGATGTCAATCTCTCGACGAAAATTTCCCTAGACTCGCTTCCACAAAAAACAAGTGACGCCGTGAATTACGGCATTTTCAAACCAACAATCCTAGCCATAGCCGACATTGCTGGCGATAAGCGCATACACTTTACCGGCGGGGACGGCGCATTTTTAATGCGACATTTCAAAAACGGCGTTTATGATAGGGATTTGATTTTCCGCGCTATGAAAAATTTAATCTCACAAAAAGGACTTTTATGATTACGATTGCGCTACCAAAGGGTCGCATTGCCGATGATACACTCAAAATTTTCAAAAGCATTTTTGGGCTAGAATTTGCCTTTGAAGACCGCAAATTAATCATGCAAGAGGGTGATTTTAAATTTCTTTATGTCCGCAACCAAGACATTCCCACCTATGTCGTCGGAGGCGCAGCAGATATCGGCGTAGTGGGGCTAGATGTGCTCGAAGAGCACAAACCAGATGTTTTGCGCCTGCTAGATCTCAAAATCGGCAAATGCAGAGTCTGCGTTGGCGTGCCAAACGAAACCGAGCTTGATTACAACACGCCCGGAATCAAAATCGCAACCAAAATGCCAAATATCACGCGCGAATACTTCGCCACCAAAGCCGTCGCTACTCAGGTCATCAAACTATACGGCTCGATCGAGCTAGCTCCGATTATAGGGCTATCAGACGCTATCGTCGATGTGGTCGAAACAGGCGCTACGATGAAGCAAAACGGCCTTAAAGTCGCCGAGGTTATCATGCACAGCTCAGCGCACCTCATCGCCAACAAAAACAGCTTTGTCATCAAACGAGATGAAATTTTAAATTTACGCGACAAACTCCAAAGCGCTATCGCCTGAAATTTTAATTTGTCATTGCGAGTAAGCACGCCAAATTTATCATTGCAAGAAATGCGAAGCATTTCCGTAAAATAAAACCAGCTAAATTTAGAAAAACTGCGTTTTTCTAAATTTAGCCACCTTGTAAAGCGTCGTCGGGGGTTGGGGGTTTGTATGGGGGACGGGGCGCGACCTCGCAATTCAAGCCCCCTTCCCCCTTACAGAGAATTTCAAATTTCGCTAAAATTTAAAAAATCGTTCAATGCTAAATTTGGGTTGAAATTTGAATTTAAATTTTTCTGGATTGCTTCGAAAACTTCGTTTTCTCGCAATGACAGCAAATTTGCAAATTTGGAATTTTGATTTCGTAGATTGCTTCGGCGATAAATCGCCTCGCAATGACAAATTAGGCAAAATTTACGCTTGATTTGTCATTGCGAGCCGTGCTTGCACGGCGTGGCAATCTACGAGTATAAAATTTAAAGTCGATTTTTTGCAAAATTTTAAAATTTAGCACGAGGAATTTTATACTCATAGATTGCTTCGGCGCTGTAAAACAGCTCCTCGCAATAACAAAATAGGCAAAATTTGCAATTTTTCCCAAAAAATTTTAAAATTAAAAACTAAAAATTTAAAAAAGGAAAAAAAATGAAAAACCTAATCCTACCCTGCCTAATCGCGCTAAGCTTCACAGGTTGCGCCTTTTTCGCGCCACGCACCACGCCACTTTGCCCAGACACCACCGCCAGCAAAATGCAGATTTCTAGCTACACAAGACAGAGCAAAGTCGCATATACATATAAATTTATAAATGGTAGCGAGCAATGCAGTGCCAAATCAAATAAATACTTCGCCAACCCAGGCGATGTCGCACTCATCAGCGTTACAAACGGCACCGTTTTGAGCTCGCAAATACTCTCTCGCAAAATCACCCCTGGCAAGAAAGAGAGCTACACGCCGACCAAAATCATCAAAAAACAGCTCCACAAAAACGAAAATATCAAAGCCCCAACCGAGGAAAAAATCAGTTTTTGATAACTTACGCCCGAATTTCGCCCTTTAAATTTAACGCAAAATTAACAAAAAGGGCAAATTTCGCGCCAAAAATTATAAATTTTGCATAAATTTTATGAATTTTATCAGCCAAATTTAGCTTAACTGCAAATTTTTCACTATTAAAAATAATTCTCATTTGTTGCCATATATTTACTCAAATTTAGCTACAATCACCCTATCGAAATCAAACTCCTTTCAATATTTGCGAGGCGCAAGAGCGTCTCGCTTTTTTTATGCAAAATTCAGCGATTTTGGTTAATACTCGGTAACAAAATGGTTATATTTCAGTAAAATTAAGATTGTTTTAAGCAAATAATTCAGTATTTTGTGCTACTATTACGACCATAACTTTTACAAGGAGTTCAAATGAAATTATTCAAACTTAGTTTAGCAGCTGCACTAGCAGCAGGTGCATTTGCTACATCAGCAAGTGCTGTGGCATTAGAAGATGCAATCAAAGATGTAGATGTAAGCGGTTTCGCTTGGATGCGCGTTGATTCATACAAAGGTGATAATGGTACAAAAACCGACAATAAACATGCATGGAAATTCAAAGGCGTTGTTAATACAAATGTAAAAATCGATGACAACTTCTTCGGCGTAGTTGGCGTTCGCCTTGGTGCCGATGAAGATCCAGCAGACGGCACAAGAACTGATGCAACTAGCAAAAATTTCGACCTATACCAAGCATACCTAGGATATAAAATTGGTGGCACTACTATCCAAATGGGTCGCCAAAAACTAGGCACATTCTTCACAGACGATATGTATGGTGATGGTTTCAAAGTCCTTAACCAAGATATCGAAGGCTTAACTCTTGCAGCTTTGTGGATGGATGCATTAGAGGCTGATGGCGATATTGGCGTCATGCTAAACGGAGATTTATCTGAGCTTGGTATAACAAAAAATGATAGCGGACATAACAAATTAGTAGATAATAAATCATTAGTTCAACACAACCTATGGGGCGTAGCTGCTATCGGTTCTTATGATCCAGTATCTTTCCAACTATGGTATGCTGGTTTGCAAGATGTTGTTGATTTATTCGCAGTTGAGGCTGGTCTAAGCTTCGATGTTACAGAGGATATCAACCTAGGCTTGACAGCTCAATACGCTTACTCAAATTTCAACGATGACTATGTAGCGCTTGGCGCAGATGATGCTAATTTCTTCGCAGTTGAGGCTAGCACAAGCCTATTTGGATTTGATTTAACAGCTGGTTATGTTCAATACGATACAGATTCAAAAGTTCATTCAAGAGTATCATTTGAAGACCAAGGCTCTTTCATCAGCCCAGGTGAAGATTTACTTAGCTACACACATTTCACAGGTGATAACCACGCTTGGTTCATCACAGCTGCTTATGCTATCGCAGATACTGGTCTAACAATCGGCGATGATTTCGTTAGTGGTGAATTCGACGATGAAGACGCTTGGGAAAATGTTGTTAGAGTTAATTACAAATACAACAAAAAACTTAGCTTCCAAACTTGGTGGTCACATGTTAAATACGACGGCAAAAACGGCGCAAAAGACACAGAAGACGATCACATCAGATTCCAAGCTAGATACGCTTTCTAATCATTTACTCTGATTAGATATAATCTAGGGCGAGGGCAAAACCTCGCCCTTTTTAAATTCTATCGACAAGGTATCAAATGAAGATTTTAAAACTTTCGTTTTTAGCATGTTTTTGTGTAGGTGCGCTTTTGGGGGCTAATGAGCAAGAAGAAAGTTATGTATTTGAAGCAAAAGGCGAGTTTGCCAAAGAGCTAAAATCTCTCATCGAAAAACATTCCAAAGACGAAAATATCACAGTCAATGTCTATAAAAACGACGGCTCAAAAGGTGGCGTGATAAATACTATTAAGCATAACCCTGCCGCTGCCAAAGAAGAGGGAGCTAAGCTTTTCGCTGCTAAATGCGCCTCATGCCACGGCACAAACGGCGAAAAGCGCGCTCACGGCGTATCTAAAAAAATCAAAAATCTATCCGCAGGCGAAATTGCTATGGCGATTAGCGACTACGGCTCAGATTATGAATATGGCGGCAAAAAAGCATATTTAATGAACTCTATCGCACTATCTACGACCTCGACAGAGATAGGCTATATCATCGCATTTTTAAAGGGCGACACTTCATTTTTGCCTGGCGGTTCAAGCTCTGCGCGTGGTGCCAACACCGATATTTCGACAACTCCAAGCGAGCAAGGCTCATATCTAAAATAAAGGAAAAAAATGAAAGTAGCCGTTATTTTAGCCAATGGCTTCGAGGAAATCGAGGCAATAAGCGTGGTTGATTTGCTAAGACGCGCCGGGGTCGACGCTAAATTTCTCGGTTTAGAGAAAAAATGCGTTACAGGCTCTCACGGCGTGGAAATCATCGCCGATGATTTACTAGCAAATTTAGACATTAACGAATACGAAATGATAGTCTTGCCGGGCGGTTTGCCAGGTGCCGAGCATTTGGCAAAAAGCGAAAAGCTAGGCGAAATTTTACGCGAATTTGACAAAGTCGGCAAAAAAATCGGCGCAATCTGCGCTGCACCATGGGCGCTAAGCACAGCTGGCGTGCTAAAAGATAACTACACTTGCTATCCCGACTTCGAAGGCACGGTCGCGCACGCTGGCTACACTGCTAGCGCAAATGTCATAATAGATAAAAATATCATTACCTCTCGTGGTCCAGCCACTGCAATGGAGTTCGCACTCGCAATCGTGCGCGAACTAAAAGGCGAGCAAGCTTTTAGCACACTAAAATCCGAGCTACTTTTTAACTAAAACAAATATTTTCACTAACTCTCAATGACAAATTAGGCAAAATTTACGCTTGATTTGTCATTGCGAGGCGACGCAGTCGCCGTGGCAATCCAGTAAAATTCCATTATCTATAATCTGTCATTGTGAGAAATGCGAAGCATTTCAGTTAAACAAAATCAGCTAAATTTTAAAAAGCAACGCTTTTTAAAATTTAGCCACCTTGTAAAGCGTCGTCGGGGGTTAGGGGATTGTAAGGGGGAAGGGGCGCGACCTCGCAATTCAAGCCCCCTTCCCCCTTACGAAAAAAGCAAAATTTTGCCTAAAATTTAAAAAATCGTTCAATGCCAAATTTAGATTGAATTTTGCTTTAAATTTTTCTGGATTGCTTCGCTCGTTACACTCGCTCGCAATGACAGTAAATTTAGTGCAAGGAATTTTAAAGTCGTAGATTGCTTCGTCACTTCGCTCCTCGCAATGACAATAGCGAGTAAAATTTGTTTAATTTGTCATTGCGAGAATTTTGCATTAGCAAAATTCGTGGCAATCTACGAATATGAAATTTAAGCTCAGTATTTTTGTAGAATTTATCAAATTTTGCAAGAATTTTATAAATCGTTCAATGCTAAATTTTGATTGAATTTTGAATTTAAATTTCCCTGGATTGCTTCGAGCCTTTCGGCTCTCGCAATGACAGCAAATTTAGTGCAAGGAATTTTAAAGTCGTAGATTGCTTCGCTTTCTGCGAAAGCTCGCAATGACAAATTTAAGCAAATTCTCCAAATTTCAAAAAGCCAAAATTTAACCCCTTTTTGCTAAAATGAGCGCAAAATCAAAGGACATTTTATGAGCGAATTCACACATTTACACCTGCATACAGAATACTCATTGCTTGACGGGGCCAACAAAGTCAGCGAACTAGCCAAAATCCTAGCCGAGCGCGGCGCCAAAGCCTGCGCAATCACAGATCACGGCAATATGTTTGGGGCAATCGATTTTTACCAAACCATGCGCAAAAACGGCATAAAGCCAATCATCGGTATCGAAGCCTATATCCACAACCACGATGATATCGGCGATAAAAGCGACAAACAACGCTTTCACCTAATACTCCTAGCCAAAAATGAAACTGGATACAAAAACCTAATGTATCTTAGCTCGCAAGCCTTTTTAAACGGATTTTACTACTATCCACGCATAAACAAAAAACTACTTCGAGAGCATAGCGAGGGGCTTGTTTGCTCATCTGCCTGCCTTGCGGGCGAGGTTGAGTTTCACCTAAATTTAAGCGAACGAAACCTAAAACGAGGCGCAGGCGGATACGAAGCCGCCAAAAAGGCCGCCGCAGAATACAAAGAGATTTTTGGCGATGATTTTTACCTAGAAATCATGCGACACGGTATCGGCGAGCAACTAAATGTCGAAAAAGATCTAATCCGCATAGCGCGCGAGCTTGATATCAAACTCATCGCCACCAACGACGCACACTACGCTTACAAAGAGCGTGCCACAGCCCACGATGTATATCAGTGCATAGCCATGGGCAAAACCATAAATGACGGAGATCGCCTAAAACATGTCGTAAGCGAATTTTATGTCAAATCAGATGAAGAAATGCAAAGGCTCTTTGCCGATATGCCAGAGGTCATCACAAATACGCAAGAAATAGTCGAAAAGTGCGATTTGCACTTTGCTTTCGAGGAAAAGGGCTACGCTCCCACACCGCCAAATTTCAAATTTACCCTCGAATATGCTAGCAAACACGGACTAAGCCTGCCTGAGCCAGAGGCTAGATATAGCTTTGCCAATGATGATTTTTTGTTTGATTATCTATGCCGTGAGGGTTTGAAAGAGAGATTAAAATTTATCGATGAGGCAAAACACAAAATTTACGAAGAAAGATTAAACAAAGAGCTTGAAATCATCAAAAGCATGCACTTCTCAGGCTATATGATTATCGTGCAAGACTTCATCAACTGGGCCAAAGACCACGATATCCCAGTTGGCCCAGGCCGTGGCTCTGCGGCTGGCTCGATTTGTGCGTATGCGCTTCGTATCACCGACCTAGATCCGATACCTTATAACCTGCTTTTCGAGCGATTCTTAAACCCTGCTCGTATCTCTATGCCAGATATTGATGTGGATTTTTGTCAAGCAAGGCGTGGCGAAGTAATCGATTATGTCATAAAGCAGTATGGCAAATACAATGTCGCCCAAGTAGCGACCTTTGGTAAATTGCTAGCTCGTGGCGTAATCCGCGATGTCGCCAGAGTATGTGATATGCCTCTCTCACAAGCCGACAAAATGGCAAAACTAATCCCGGAAGGCCCTGGCGTAACCCTAACTGGCGTCGGCGATCCAAGTAGTGATAAATACAACCCGGGTGCTTATGAGCAATAACAAAAAATCGCCGAATTAATCCAAAGCGACCCCACAGCCGCGCAAGTATGGGAGTTCGCGCTTCAATTAGAGGGCTTAAACCGCAACGCCGGCATGCACGCAGCAGGCGTGGTTATCTCAAACGAGGAGTTATGGCATAAAGCACCGCTTTTCAAGCAAGATAAAGGCGATGACGCGCGTATCGTCACGCAGTATATGAAAAACTACCTAGAAGATGTGGATCTCATCAAATTTGACTTTTTGGGGCTTAAAACTCTCGATGTCATCGACAGCGCGCTAAAACTCATAAAAAGGCGATATGATAAAGACATAATCTGGGAAAAAATAGATTTTAACGACCCTGCGACTTATAAAACAATCCAATCAGGCAACACGCTTGGAATTTTCCAAATCGAGGGCGCTGGCATGCAAGATTTAGCTGTAAATTTAAAGCCAGATAGATTTGAGGATATCATCGCGATGATTTCGCTATATCGCCCAGGTCCAATGGATCTAATCCCGCGCTTTATAGATATCAAACACGGACGCGAGGAAGCCTCGTATATGTTCCCGCAAATCAAGGAAATTTTAGAGCCGACTTATGGAATCATCGTCTATCAAGAGCAGGTCATGCAACTAGTGCAAACTATCGGCGGATTTTCGCTTGGCGAAGCTGATTTAGTGCGTAGAGCCATGGGTAAAAAGGACGAAAGAAAGCTAGCTCACATGAGAGAGCAGTATTTAGAGGGTGCTAAAACAAACGGCTTTGATGTCGCTAAGGCAAACGAGCTATTTGATATGATTATGAAATTTGCCTCTTATGGATTTAACAAATCCCACGCGGCGGCTTATTCGATGATTACATTTCAAACAGCCTATCTTAAAACCTACTATCCAGCCGAATTTATGGCTGGTTTGCTCACATCTGAGGAGGGAAACACAGATAAAGTCGCAAAATATATCGATGAAGCAAAACGGCTTGGTATCGGGCTAAAACAACCATCAATCAACCAAAGTTTGCGCGGATTTAGCGTAATCGACGATGAGGCAAGCGAATCGGGCCAGTCTATCATCTACGGACTTGGCGCGATTAAGGGCGTAGGATCTGCTGCAATAGAAAATATCTTGGAGCTTCAAAACGAAAGGCTTTTTGAAAATATCGATGATTTTGCCACCAGAGTGGATAATTTCAAGGTCAATAAAAAGGTCATCGAGTCCCTAACCTACGGCGGTGCGATGGATTGTTTGGGTAAAACTAGGCTTGCGATTATCCAAAACATGGAAAATATCCTAGATGTGATGAAAAAAATCACAGAAATCAAAAAAGACGCTCAAAGCTCGCTATTTGGCGAAGATGAGGAGATGACCGAGGGAATAAAAGTAAGCTTCGTGGAAAACGCTGAGGAATTTGCGCAAAGTGAAATTTTAAAATTCGAGCAACAAACCGTGGGCGTGTATCTCTCTGGCCACCCGCTCGATGATTATAAAGAGCAAATGAGCGGTATAGATTACCTGCTCTCATCGCAATTTGGCGAGATCACGGGCGATAATGCCGAAATTTTAAGCGTTGGGCGGATCGAGGATATCACTACTCGTATCACAAAAACCGGCAAAAAAATGGGAATTTTGACCATTTTGGATTTGCACGGCTCGTATGAACTAGCCGTATTTGACAACACGCTAAAAACTATCGAAAATTTAAGCCCTGCTGAGCTTGAAAAACCATACGCTTTTATGATAAAAATCAGCAAAAGTGCCGCTGGCGAGGGAGCGTATCAGGTCTCCTTCCTCTCAATGCTAAGCCTAGAAAACGCCAAAGACACTGGGTTTAGACCACGCTCTGGCGTATTTTTAGAGGGAAATCCGCTCAAAGTTTTCGAAAGCGAAATTTCGCCTATCACACACAGCAAATCGAGCGAATTTGATGAAATTTTGCAAAATGATGGCTCATCAATGAAGCTTTTGTGTATCGGCAAAATCGAAAGCGTAAATTCTCGCACCACAAAATCTGGTTCGCAAATGGCGAATTTAACCATACTCGATTTATCAGGAAGCTTCGAAGTCGCGGCATTTGGCGATGTGTGCGAAAGCGTGCTAGCCCTAAGCGATAGCGACCTAGAACGCCCGCTGGCATTTTGGGTAAGGCTTGCGAAAAACACAGGAACTTACGGCGGAAAATATCAAATTTACCTAGATGAAATTTTATCGCTCGATGAGGCGCGAAATATCGAAAACTACGCTCCTAGCGAAGTGAAGGCTTATGGCGGCTCTGCGCGCAAAGAGAGACGAAATTTTAGCGATAACGGCTTTGAAAAGGGCGAAAACGCCGCACTTGTGGCCTTACAACAAAGCAAAAAAGAGCGCGAAGAACAACGCAAAAAGGCCGTGGATTTCGAGTTTGAAATAAGTGCTAGCGAGCTAAACCGCGACAAAATTCAAAAAATCTACTCCCTAGCCTTCAACGACAGGGATTTGAAAAACTCAAAACGCCTAATTTTGCGCGTTAGGTTTGAAAACGAGGTTTTGATCTATCCTACCGAATACATCGTCGGCGACGATTTTGGCGAGAAAGTGGGCGAAATTTTAGCTGCGTGAAATTTCTGAAATTTACGAATTTTAAGAATTTGAAAATCTAAATTTAGCCCAAAATTTGGGCTAAATTTATTAAATTTGATTAAATTTGGCTACGAATGGGCAAATTCCACAATCGCGCGCGCAAGTTCAAGCGTAGCGTCAAGGAAAACCTTATCCGTCTCAATAAGTGGCAAAAACAGCGGGATCTCCGTGCAGCCAGCGATATAAACATCCGCGTCAATGCTATCTAGCACGCTTTTAAAAAGCTCCACATATTCTGCGGTTTTGCCAGCTTTCACACCTTTGTAAATGCAATCCATTAGCTTGGCTTGATTTTCCTCGCCAAGCTCTACGCTGATTAATCCAGCATTCTCTAAGTGCTCATCATACACCCTAGCCTTTTTCGTGCCAGAAGTAGCCAAAACTGCGATTTTTTTGGCATTTGGATAGCGGGTCTGTATCGTGCTAACTGCGTTTTTTGCGATATGGATTAGTGGCAAATCCACAGCCTCCAAAACCCTTGGCGCGAAATAATGCGCCGTATTGCAAACCATGACAAACGCCTCGCAACCTGCGTTTTTAAGGCGAGTTGCGCTTTCGATTAGCTTTGGCGTAGGATCCTCGCCCTCGCCGAAAATGCACGCCGTCCTATCCTCGATTTGCGGATAGCTATCGATTAGAAGCGGGATATTTTCTTGATCGCTTCTAGCCCCCGTTAATTCTATCGTTTTTAGATACAAATCAGCACTTGCTAGCGGTCCCATACCGCCGATTACTCCGACTCTGCGCATTTTAATTCTCCCATTTTGAGGCATCTAGTTTGCCCTCTGTTTTAGCCACATATAGCGAAGCCACGACATCGCCTGTAACATTCATAGATGTGCGCCCCATATCTAGTATCGCGTCAATGCCTAGTATCATACCATAAGCCACTGCCACGGTTCCAGTTACGCTGATACCTACTGATTCTAGTATCAAAAGTAACATTAGCGCGCCAGCACCAGGCACACCGGCTGTTCCGATAGCTGCTAGCATAGAAGTGATAATAATCGTAAAGTAGTTTTGAGCAGTGAGATCGATACCGCACGCATTAGCGATAAAAAGCGTACAAATGCCCAAATATACGGTCGTTCCGTTCATATTCACAGTCGCACCCACGGGCAAAACAAAGCCGTAGATTGATTTTGGAATTCCCATTTCCTCATCAGCCGTCCTCATTGTAATCGGAAGCGTGCCGTTCGAGCTTCTGGTAACAAACGCCGTAAGCATAGGCGCGCGGACTTTTTTGAGGAATTTCGCAGGATTTATACCAATTAGCATACAAATCACGCAGTATATTGCAAAAACCTGCACCGCAAGCCCTACATATAACGCAATCGTAACGGTCAAAAGCGAGCTAATCGCGCCAATTCCAGCTTTGTTAAATACAACGAACATTAGCGCAAAAACGCCGATTGGTGCGTATTGCATAACCCAGCGGATAACCTTAAACATAATCTCGCTCATACCATCAAAAAACGCATACACGGTATCTGCACTGTGAGCAATACGCTCATCGTCGCTACTTTTGCAATACGCTAGCCCAATTCCCACAAAAATACAAAATGCGATAATAGGCAAAATTTCGCCCTTAACGATAGCTTCAAACGGATTTGTAGGGATAATATTTAGCAAAATTTGGCTCATCGCAGGAGCGTTTGCGCTCTTTTCCACAGCTTTGGCAGCATCTAGCTCCAACCCGCTACCAGGGCTGAAAATCAATCCGCACGCCAAACCTATCGCGATCGCAAACAGCGTCGTAATCGCGTAGAAAATTATCGTTTTGACGCCAACTTTACCAAGGTGAGCTGGATCAATCGAACTTGTGCCAATTATCAGCGAGCAGACGATTACAGGCACCATAATCATTTTGAGCATGCGCACAAAAAGATCACCAAATGGCGGTAAAATCGATACCCAAGTGGTATCGCCAACGGTGGCATTTTGCGGTAAAATTATACCCAAAACCGAACCCAAAACAAGCGCAATCATTATGCGCCAAAGTAGGCTTGACTCAAAATACCATGCAAATATACCGCGCTTTTTAGGCGCATTAGCGTCACTTTGCGACATTTTTTCCCCTTTAAAATATAATGTTCTTACGATTTTACAATAAATTTGCATAGAACAAATTTAATTAGGGCTGAATTTATAACGAAAGGTTAAAATTTCATTTGTTTTCTAAATTTTGCACCACAAATTTGGCGAATTTAAAATAAGATTTACTTTATCTTTAATATAAAACAATACAATATTTATCATCTTTTTTAAGGAGGAAAAAATGCAAAGACGAACCGCATTAAAAGCCATAGTTACGGCAGCCGCAGCCGTTAGCACACTAAGCGCATACGACGAAAGCCTTATCGCAAACACCGAGGATATCACGCCAGAAGATCCAAAAAATCTAAACGATTTCGAGAAAAAACACACCCCAGAAATCACTGTGCGCGACGCCGATGAAAAGGGATATTCGCTAGTAGATGTCAATATCGGACAAGGCGGAATAATCCACCCAAGCGACGCTGATCACTGGATTTATGCGATTGAGCTTTACGCAGATGATAAACTCGTAGCCAAAGCCTCGTTAGAACCAGTCGCAAGCAGGGGATTTTTGAGCGCAAGACTAAATCTAAAAAATGTCAAAACCCTAAAAGCAATCTCTCACTGTAACCTGCACGGAAATTTTACATTTTCGATAAATTTATAACCACTAAGCCCCAAATTCGGGGCTTTGAATTTTATTTTTTAATTTTATATAATCGTTTTAAAAAGCTTTAAAAAAGGCTGAAATTGTGTGGTGGTGGGCTCACCATTTTTCTAAAATTGAGATATAACGGCGATTTTAAGGGATTATTGCTTTTTAAAATTTAGCGTTTTACTTATACATTTACTTATACTTTTTCTTTAAGGTTTGCAAAGAAAAAAAATAATTTTGGAAAGTTTAATTTTCAATACTAAATTTTAAAAAGCCCCTATTTTAGGGCTTTTGGCGATTGTGAAATTTTGGCTTTAAGTTTCGTAAGCTTAAAAAATATGTTTCACGGCTTTTTGGTTTAAGTTTTTGCAAATTTGGCTTAAATTTTAGGTCAAAACTTATTTAAGCTTTGCTGTATGCAAAAGTGGTGTTTAAGTCCAAAGCCTTTAAAATTTTAAAAATGCTTTCAAATCGTGGCTTTGAATTTGGTCTGAAAATCTTATAAAAGCTCTCTCTGTTTAATTCCGCTTTTTTGGCTATTTTCTCTACGCCCTCAGCCTTTGCAAGGTAAAAAAGGGCTCTTTTAAACTCTTCCAAATCGCCCCCCTTTATAACTTCGTTAAGGTAGTGTTGGCGTGTTTCTTGGTCGCTTAGTAGTTCGGTCATATCGTCATCGGTAAATTTGCTAAATTTAACGCTCATTTTCTAGCCCCTTTAAGTATTCTTGCAAAATCTCTTTTGCCTTTTGTATGTCTTTTTGTTGCGTGGATTTATCGCCACCACACAATAAAATCACCACCTCACCATTTACCACAGAAAAATAAAGGCGATAGCCCTTTGAAATGTGAATTCTAATCTCGCAAATTTTATCGCCTAAATTTTTAAAATCGCCAAAATGGTTTTTATAGCGTATTTGGTCGATTTTTCGTGCAATATCTACTTTTGCGATTTTATCATTTAGTTTCGATAGCCATTTTATGAATATATCGCTTTTAATTACTTCCATAGATTAATTATAATGCTTTGTTGCTAAATAGCTACTTAAAAGGCTTGATTGTTTTGGCTCTTTTGTTTGGTTGAAGTTTTGGTGATTTGTGTTTATGTGGCTAAAAAGCGTTTAAAGGGGTCTAATTTGATTTGTAAGGGTTTGGGTGGTGTGTTTGTATTCGTAAGGGGGTTAAGAGGGCTTAAATCGCTTTAAAATGCGTTTTGGGTTTTTTGTGTGATAAATCTGTGATAAATTAGTGCATAGATTGCGATTTTAGGGGTGTTTAGCGTGATTGCTAGGGCTTGGCGACGTGATTGCTAGGCGTGATTAATTTGTGAGTAATAGCGGGTTTTAAGGCGTATGGTTGAGGTTTTGGGTGTTTTGGTTTAAAGGGGATTAATGGTGCGCGGTCGTGCGCGGTTGATTTTTAAGAGATAAAAAAAAGAAGCAAAAAAAAGAGAGAATTTTTTATTTTTTTTAACCCCCCTAAAAATATAAATTTTCTTTTTTTTAAATTGAGTGTAAATTTTAGATTTTTTCTATTTATTTAAAGTATTAATATAATTATAGGGGTCGATTTTTTCTGTATTTTCACTCTTTGCAAATATCGCTATTATCGTGCTTTACTCCATTTCTTAAAAAAAACTAAAAAACGCCATTTAAGGCGGGATTTTTTGCAAAGTCTTTCAGATATTATCAATTAATTTCACACAATTTCAAAAAGCCTATTTTTTAGGGTTTTTTGATTAGTCGATTTTATAGAGTAATTCTGCTCTAATTAGTAAAAATTTTAAGTCGTTTTTGTGTGTTTTATCGTAAATTTTAATTTTTCGTAAGGTGTTTAAAAGTGGTTTTTGGCTGTCTTGGTTTTGTATGTATAGCGTGGTTTTGCATTGTCTGAATTTAGCGTGTGCGATTGCGCCTAAATGCTCGTTTTTGCTTAGGGCGTATTGTTTGCTTATGGTTGCGCTTTCTAAGTAGTCAAGTGCATAATCAAAGCTTTTAAGGCTGATTTGTTTGCGCTCTTTGCTTTGATTGCAATACCTCAGCAAATATTTTAAAATTTGCGCTGTTTTTGGATTGTGGCTTAATGGCTCTTTGATTTCGTGGTCGTATTGCTGTAAGCCGTGAATTGATAAAATTGCGTAATTGTCTAGCCTGTCTTTACTTTTACGGCTTTTTGTGATTGTGTCATGCGTGTAAAATGCCATAATTGTGATTTGCTTGGTTAGTTTTAGGGCTTTTGTGGTGCTGACTTCGCATCGTTCGCCTAAATTTGCGTAAATTTCCCTTTGCGTGTTTAGCTTTTTGCTTTCTAAATTTAGACTAAATTTTGTCGTAAATCGCTTTAAAAATGCTTTTGTGGTGATAAATCGTAAGCTATCAATACCGCTAAAATTAGGCGTTTTAAATTGCGATATTTGCGCTTTGATTTGCCCTTTGTGTATGGTGTTTAGCGTGGATAATACGGCGTTTAAAAGCGTGGTTTGCGATT
The DNA here is from genome assembly GCA_017934385.1 of Campylobacter sp. Lineage (GTDB taxonomy): Bacteria > Campylobacterota > Campylobacteria > Campylobacterales > Campylobacteraceae > Campylobacter_B. The sequence goes on from JAGBJQ010000110.1 coordinate 22,761, forward strand.
GTCGTTTATATTGTCGTTTATTGTGGTATAATGCGCCTTGCATTTAGTTCTATAAGGGGCTATTTTTTAGCCCCTTTTTTCTTTCATTTGAATTCACTATCACCAAAAATATCGCTTAATTTCTTTGGCTCTTTGTTTGGCTCATTGTCTTTTAGTGGGTCAAATTTCAGCTTATTGCTATGTGCTGAATTTTGCAAAAATGGAATTAACGGCTTTTTGTCCATTGCCTCGCCTTGATTGTCTATAAGATAAATATTTATTTCGTATTTATTAAGCGCGTTTTGCATTTCTAGCCCTATTAAATACGGCGTTGTTAGCTCTGTAAAATCGCCTTTGCGCCTTAATGCTTTGTAAGTATTAACGAAATTTAGGCGTTCGATATCTCTTTTACTCTCTAATTCGTTACAAAAATTAACCCAGTTTTTATACAAAACCCCTAGCGTTTCGGTAATATAGTCGTTTAAAAATGCAATGCTCTTATATGCGCCTTGTCTGTTTCGCGCTATATCTGCGATTAAATACGCCCTTATGGCTTCGCTTTCGAGTTCATCATCAATTAATCGATTGTCTAAAATGTCGATAATTTCGCTTAATCGCGGCAAGAATTTAGCCGTTGTAATTAGCTTAAAAATCGTCCTTTTAAAGCTGTCTAAATCGTATTTTTTTAAGATTTCATAATGCGCCTTTAAAAGTTCGCTGTTTGGCTCTTTGTCGTAGTTTGCGTATAAAACTAACATTAATTCCAAATATTTTTCATAACTCATTTTTTACCTTTCGTAAATTTCGGCGTTGATTGCGCCGTTTTGGTCGTTGATTAAACTTGACTTATAATCTCTCATAAATCGCTCTTTGCGCTCCCTTAGCGTTTCGCCTTTGCTTTTATCTTTTGGATTTTTTGCGCTCCAAATAATAAAAGCTGTTGCGAAATTTGCCATTTTATAGCCCTTTGTGTAGCATTGCAAAACAAAGCTTTCAAAGGTTAGCGCGGTGTCGTGTGTTTGCTTGAATACATTTACAAAATGTTCTAAGCTCTCTAAATATTCCGCGCTTACTTGGTTTAAACTTACGGGGCGTTTTAGTTGGTATTTATTTATAGCTTTAAAAAATGCGCTATTCATTTAAGCCCCCCTTTGCGCTCTCTGTTGCGCTATCTGTTGCGTTTGCGCTGTCTTGGCTTATAAGGGCTAAACTCTTTTTAACTTCGTTAAAATCCCATAAAATAAGCGTTTTGCTTATGCGTAATTTTGGCGGTGGCAAAATGCCTTTTTGTAGTAGTCGCCAAAATGTGGTTTTTGAAATACCGCCTAAATACTCGCAAATTTGCGCCGTGTTTATATAGTCCTTTTTGATTTCCATATTTTTGCCTTTCATTGATTTTCTTTTTCTTTCTAGCTAGTTATTGAAAAATTCCGTGTGATTATAGTTTTTTTGAGGTTTAAAGTTATGAAATTTTGTCTAACCAAATTTAAGTGTAATTAAGTTTATTTTATTTTATTTTACAAAGTATTAAATTTTGTATTTTGCTTAATTGTAGTTGTAATACCGATTTTTAGGTAGTTTGCGCCTATTTATTTACCGATTATTTACCAAAACAAAATTTTTATAAAAATTTTCAAAAATTTTGCATTTTTTTAAAATTTAGCTTCGCTCTTTGTCTAAATTCTCTAAAAAATCGCTATACCATTGCATTAAATGCGCTCTTTCGTTTAGCCTTTCGCTTCGGTCGTAAATAGCTTTTATTCTGTTTTGTGGTGCGTGGTCTAAGCATAGTTCTATTATTTCGGAGTTTGCGCCGTGAAGTTTGGTGTATTCGTTGCATATCGTGCTAAATGTGCTCCGTGCGCCGTGTCCGTGCATTTCATCGCCAAAACCTAACCGCTTAATGGCTTGGTTAATTGCATTTTCGTTGATTGCCTTGCTTTTGGCTATATCGCTATAAAATACAAATTCGCCCCTTTTTATCGTTTGCATTTCGCGCAAAATCGCCTTTACTTGCTTAGAAATCGGAAGTAAAAAATCATTTGCGCTCTTATTCATTTTCATTTTTTGACTTGGAATTGTGATTAGGCTTTTTTCAAAGTCTATATAATCCCATTTCAAAAAACGGATATTAGCTGTCCTTAGTGCTGTATGAAGTGCAAATTTTAAGGCGTTTTTAGTGATTAGGTTTATAGCTTTGTTTGCGTTTAGCTCTGTGATAAAATCGCTTAGTCTGTTAAGGTCTGTAATGGCTTTAAAATGCCTTTCTTGCTTAGCTGTTTTAAAGCTGTCTTTAAAGTCGATATCGCTAAGCGGTGAAGTTTCAATAAAGCCTTTACTCACGGCGAATTTTAGTATTTGCTTTAAAATGTTAAATGTGCGCCGTGAAGTTTCAAAGGTTAGATTATTTTTAGTTTCGTAATCTTGGATTTGTTCTATAACTTCGATTAATTCACGCCTTTTAAGTTCTGAAAGTTTGCGCTCTTTTAGGCGCGGTAAAAGGTGCATATTTATCCGTGATAGCTCTTTTTTGTGCTTTGCGCTAATCCTTTGCTTTGGCTATGCGCTATAAAATCGCTTATAATATCGCTAAATTTTAGGGCTTTTGTGGCTTGGCTCTTTATGCTTTCGCCTTTGGCTCTTTGGTTTGTAATCTCTAATGCTCTTTGTCTTGCTTCGTTTAGCGTGGTGCTTGGATATTTGCCTATTTTTATGCTTATTAGATTTTTTGCGCCGTGCGCTTTGTATTTGTAATAAAAAGTCTTGGTCGTGGTTGTTTTGCCTTGCGTTATTTCGATATATAAGTTCGGTGTAATGTCTTTTAAAATTTGGCTCTTTGTTCCGTTTGCCTTTGGCTTTATGTCGTTTGGGATTTTATAATTTTTTAGTTGGCTGTCTGTGGTAATGTGTTTTTTATCACTCATTGCATTTAGTCCCTTTAAATCGTGGTTAGGTAAAAAGTATAAGTAAATTTTTTCTGTGAATTTTTACTTATATTTTTATCTGAAAATCGCTGATTTTCTCTGAAATTGATTGTAATCGAAAATGCTTTAAAACTCTCTTAAAATCGTGGTTTCTGAAAGGTTGTGAAAAAGGCTGAAATTGTGCGGTGGTGGGCTCACCAGGACTCGAACCTGGGACCATCCGGTTATGAGCCGGATGCTCTAACCAACTGAGCTATGAGCCCGATTGAATAAATTGGATAAGCTGTAATTTTACAAAAAATTTCTTAAATTTGAGTTAAAGCGCAAAATTTTGCCAAACGCCAAATTTCTTACATGCGATACGCAATCCAACCTGTGCACGCAAATTTTAGTGCCAAATCATGACACATTACAACGCGCGCAAACCGTGCGCATTTCGGCGCAGTATAATCCACGCAATCCACGCAATCCACGCAATCCGCGCAATCCGCGCAATCCGCGCAATCCGCGCTTAAAAATATCGCCCAAATTTCGGCGCAGTATTAGCGCAAACCAAATTCAAGCGCAAAGCAAATTCAAGCGCAAAGCAAAATTTGATGCAGTGTTTAAAGGCGCAAGAATATTTAACAAAATTTAACAACAAATTTTAAGGATTAAATTTAAAATTCCCCGCTAAATTCGGCAAATTTAACAAATTTCGCAAATTTGCCAAATTTAATCAGGGAAGGAAGAATTATTTATTTGCTTTTTCGATATATTCGCCACGCACGGTATCTACGCGGATAACCTCGCCTTCAAGCACATGAAATGGGATTTGCACCACAGCGCCAGTTTCAAGGGTCGCTGGTTTTTTGTTGCTTCCTTGTGTATCGCCACGGAAATTTGGCGCAGTTTCGACGATTTTTAGCTCGACTACTTGCGGAACTTCCACGCCAATCGCTTTGCCGTTGTAAAACATAATGCTAACCATCATGCCATCGAGCATCCATTTTTTCGCCTCGCCCACATCCTCGTCAGCGATTGCCACTTGCTCGTAGCTCTCTGTGTCCATGAATTGGCAATACTCGCCGTCATCATAAAGGTATTGCATATCTTTTTGCTCTAAATTTGGCTCCTCGCATTTATCGCCTGCGTGGAAAGTTTTTTCCAAAACCTTACCGTCGATGAAGGATTTTAGTTTCGCGCGCACGAAAGCCGCGCCCTTGCCCGGTTTTACATGTTGATACTCTACGATTTTAAACGGAATTCCATCAACTTCGACTTTAAGACCTTTTTTCAAATCGCCCATTGAATAAGCCATTTTTTCTCCTTAGTTTGGTTGCATAAAACTGCGATTATACTAAATTTAGCTTTAAATTTAGCCAAATTTAATCAAAGTAAAATTTTAAAATCCTCAGTATCAAAAAGCAAAATTTTATCATTTTTGATTTTTTCTAGCTCGCCTGAGAACCCAGATTTTGAAAACAGCGCCACCATATCGGGCGCAAGCGCGGAATTTTCGCACTTTGCGAGCAGTTCGTTTAGGACATTTTTTGAGATTTTGCGCTCTTTGTATTTGCACTCGCCCACGATCAAAAACCCCTCAAATTTCGCAAAAATATCAATCTCGCTATTTTTATCCCAATAACTCGAAATTTGTGAAATATCGATATTTAGGTAGTTTGCGAGCAGTTCGCGGCAGAGTATCTCATAGCCAAAACTCGCGTAATTATCGAAATCCTCCCTAATCTCGCCGATGACTTTTTCGTATTCGCCCTGCGCCAAAATTTGCAAATTTGGCTCGATAAACCTAAACCAAAACCGCGAGAAATTATCGTTAAAATGGACTTTGTCTGTGATTTGATAGCGTCTTAAAATTCGTGGCAATTTATCATTTTTATGCAATTTTACAGGGCGTTTTTCGTGCGATTTTTCTAAATTTAAAAACCCAGCTTCTAGCAAAATTTGTGTGATTTTTTGCGCGGTAAATCGGGGCAGTATCTTTGCGACACCGATTTTTTTGCGATCTGATTTGGCGAATTTCATCAGCGCTTGTTTTAGCTCTTTTTCATACTCGCCGCCGAAACTAAACCTCTCGCCAATCTCCCTAAAATTCGGCAAAATTTCAGCCTCTATCGCGCTAAATACATCGTCATATTTCGCGCAAATATCAAAAGCATCGAATACGAAGTGAAATTTCAAAATTTCACTCAGTTCCAAATGGCCAAATTTGCTAGCCGTGTGTTTTAACCCTAAAATTTCACCCCTCCTAAAACGGCTAATTTTAGCAAGTTTAGGTATAATTTACAAAATTTTGGAGTAAAAAATGCAAATCGAAAAAATAAAAAATGATTTAATACTAAAAGAAGGAGTCAAATACTTCGATTTCGCCGCGTCTGGGCTAGCGTGCAATAGCGTCGAGCGCGAAATCGAGCGGGTTTTGCGCACTTATGCCAACACGCACTCGCTTGGCGGCGAAAACGCCCACACCACGAGCGAATACTACGAAAACGCGCGCGCCAAAATCAAAGAAATGCTAGGGTGCGCTGGCAGATACTACCTCATCTCGTGCGGATTTGGTGCGACAGCCGCGATTAAGAAGCTATGGGAAATTTTAGGCATTTACCTGCCGCCAAACACCAAAAAACGGCTAAATTTGACAAATTTCGCCACAAATGAGCGCGCAAAATTTCCACTAATTGTGATTTCGCCATACGAGCACCACTCGGTCGAAATCAGCCTGCGTCAGGCTCTGTGCGAACTCGTGCGCGCGCCACTGGGCGCGGACGGGCTTATGGATTTTGGCAAATTAAACGAAATTTTAGGCGCAAATAAAGGGCGCGAAATTTATGGCGTATTTAGCGCGTGTTCGAACGCCACTGGGATTTTAGTCGATTATAAGCGGGTATTTTTGGCGCTGAAAATGCACGGCGCGAAGCTTTTCATCGACGCTAGCGCGCTTGTGGCGCATGATAATGTGGATTTGGGCTTTTGCGACGGGCTGTTTTTTGGCGCACACAAACTCATCGGCGGAGTGGGTGCGTGCGGGATTTTGGCGCTGAAAAAAGAGTTTTTAGAAGGCGCGGAGCCCACATTTGCGGGCGGTGGCGCGGTAAAATACGCTGATTTTAGCACGCAAAGCTTCGTCATCGACAAAGAGCGGCTAGAAGAGCCCGGCACTCCCGGGATTACGGCGCTCATTAGGGCGTATTTGGCGCTGGATTTGCGCCACAAGGTGGGATTTGCGGCGATAAAAGAGCGAGAGAGCGCGCTAAATGCGAAATTTATCGATGAAATTTCAAAAATCAAAGAGATTAAAATTTACGGAAATTTAAGCGCGCCAAGGGTGCCGATTTTCGCCTTTAATATGCAAAATTTAGCCTCTGACGCCCTAGCCTCCGTGCTTAGCTCGAAATTCGAAATCCAAACGCGCTCTGGGTGCGACTGCGCAGCACCCTATGGATTTGATTTGACGGGGCTTGCGCCAGATCCCGTAAATCAAACAAAACCAAGCTGGGTGCGAGCAAGCTTCTCGTGGGTCAATGACGAGGACGATATCGCCTATCTCGCCCACGCGCTCAAAGAAATCGTCAAAATCCGCACAAAGATAAATTTCGTAAGTGGAAAGTATCGTTGCTAATCGCTCCCGCAAGGTAGAAATACTGCGCCAGGTTTAAAAATAATGATAAATAAAGAATTAAAAATTATGAAATTTGATAAAAATATAAAATTCGGTGAGCAAAAGGATACCCACCCTACGGTACTATAAACCCAAAAACAAAAGAGAAAAAGCCAGCCATGAAAGGTAGGAAAACAAATGTTTAAAGCAAAACATTGTTGTTTAAAAATGAGAAAGGCTGTAAATTTTAGTTGCGATATTCATAAAAATATCTATGACTGCCCAGACGCTTTGATAATTTATTCGCCCAAATTTGATGAATATGGTATTATTATCCACGATGGTGGAACAAGTAATATTTCAATCAAGTTTTGTCCATTTTGTGGTAAGAAATTACCTAATTCAAAACGCAATAAATGGTTTAATAAAATGGAAAAATTGGGAATAGATATTAACAATGATAAAATTCCTAAAATATATTTAAATTATGGTTGGTGGCTGAAAAAAGGTTCATATAATCCAAAGACTAAGGAGAAAAAACCACCAGTAAAGAATAGAAGGGTGGAAAAATGAAACCAAAGCCAAAGACCAATATTTGTGTCATATATTATAACAAACTTGATGATAGTTTTGTAAAAATTACTCCTATTGAAAATTGTACTTTAAAAGATATTGAAACCGTTTTGTTAAGTTGCTATTCAAACGAAAAACATATTCAATATGATGAGTATGGAAACCAATATTTAAGTGGTTCCTATGATATTACGCCAGAAATAAATAGAATATTACTAGAAAAATTTGGCATAGAAATTGATACAGCAAATTTTAATTGTCAATTGGAAGAAGAATATGTATAGTGCAAAAAATCAATTAAAATTTACATATAGAATTATCGCCGATACTGAATTTGATTTGTCTGAACTAAAAGAAAAATTTCCTATATTGACAAAAAAAGAAAGTCTAAAAGCATTAAATCCATATTTAACAATAAGTCAAAATAATGATAAATTTGTCATTTGCATACACAAATTTTATATTTCTATCGGAGTTATCGATACAAAAATCTTAATCGATAAAATGGAGATTATTAGAAATTCTTTGTCAAATAAAACAGAAAAAAACACTTTGCAACAATTGGTAATTACAATATTCCCAGAAACTGATCAATTTGGGTGCGACATACCTGCTGAAATTTTGCGATATTTAAGCGATAACAATATAAGTTTATCGTTGAGTGGGATATTTTTATGATTTTATTGCAAAAAGCACCGTAGGGTGGGCATCTTTGCCCACCACAATCATAAATAAAGAATAAAAAATGATAAAATTCTCGGCGCAGTATTTTAAAATTTGCGAAGCGAAATTTGGCGAAATTTAAATCACAAAATCACAACCAAAAACAAAATTCCTACAATTATGCGATAAATTCCAAACAGGATAAAGTCAAATTTGCTAACAAAGCTCAAAAATAGCTTGATTGCGATAAGCGCGACCACGAAGGCAACCGCACCACCAAGCAGAAAGATCCAAATATTTTGCGAATTTTGCGCGAAGGTGTCAAGGTTTTTGTAAGTATCATACAAAGTCGCCGCAAACATCGTAGGAATCGCTAGTAAAAAGCTAAATCTGGCGGCTAAATTTCGGCTAAGCCCGCAAAGAAGCCCAGCGATAATGGTCGCACCCGATCTAGAAGTGCCCGGCACCATAGCAAAACACTGCGAAAGCCCGATTATAAAGGCTTGTTTGTATGAAATTTCGCTGAAATGTTCGCTCTGGCTTTTAGGCGGATTTTTCTTGCGAAGTAGCTCGACCACGATAAAAATCACGCCCCAAATGACAAGCATATACGCAGTCGTGGCGGGCGAAAATAGCGATTTTATCGTCTTATACATCAAAAATCCAATGATTGCTGTGGGGAAAAATCCGACCATTAGCTTAACCCAAAGCGAAAAATCCTGCTTCAAACGCTCGAAAAACATAAAAACTACCGCTAAAATCGAGCCTAGCTGTATCACGACCTCGAAGCATTTAAGCGCGTCTGTCTGCTCCAAGCCCAAAAAATGCGACGCCAAAATCATGTGTCCAGTCGAGCTTACGGGCAAAAACTCGGTCAGCCCCTCGACAACGCCTAAAATTATCGCACTAATTATATCCATTGATTATGCCTTGTAAATTTTTTATGTTTTGCGAAATGCTATTTGGTCTGTAAATCGCACTCACAAGCGCGATATAATCGGGGTTTAACGCCAAAATTTGAGCTAAATTTTGCTCGCTAATCCCGCCAATTATCGCAACTGGGATTTCAAGCTCACGCTTTGCCATTTGCACGATTTCGTGCGGACAAAGCGGGGCTTCTTTTTTGGTGGAGCTTGCAAACATCGCCCCAAACGCAGCATAACTCGCACCGCAACTTTGGGCGATTTTAGCCCTTTTTATGTCGCTATAACATGTCACACCGATGATTGAGCCCGCACCCAAAATTTCACGCGCACTGGCGGGATCTGCGTCGTCTTTGCCAATATGCACGCCGTGAGCGCGGAGTTTTTTCGCCAAAGCGACATTATCATTGATGATTAGCTTCGCGCCGTAATCCTCGCAAAGCGAGATTAGCGAGGCGATGAGAGTTTCGTCTTGGCGTGGGAGTTTGGAGCGATACTGCACGAGTCTGACGCCACTATCTAGAATTTCACGCACCTGCGAAAAAACGCTAGAATTTGGCGTCAAAATATCATCGGTAAGGGCGTAAATTTCACTCATTGATTGACATTTCTATTTTTGGTTTTTCTTCTGCATTAGTGATAGTTAAATTTTGACTAGCATTGTTTTCTTCTTCATTTTTTACTTTTTTTTGGCTCATCTTTAATCCCAAGAGCACATTTTGTGAGTTTTTCATATTTTTTTCCAAACAAACCGCGCTTGTTTTCCATGGCATACACACTAGCCTCTATTAGCGCTTCACTATCATCATTTTTTAGGCTCGCAACACCTTGTCTTACAAGTTCTAAACTGAGATTTTTTTTATCTGTACTAAAATCGCAATATAATTTTTTAGCTGTTTGCTTGCGTATGGTTACGAAATATCTTGCGCCAGGTTTAATAATATTTTCTATCATTTTTTTTTGATTTTTAATAAAATTTTTAATCTCTTGATTGTTCGCTTTACATCTATTTAAGTCTTTCTCGTTTATTAAATAAATTTGATTTGGCGTTCAAACAAATCTGCGATCACCTTTTTTAAACAAAAAAAGGTTTTCATCTTGAACATAAGCTAAAAATTTCGCATACATCACATCATTTCTCGCACACGCACTCGTAACCAAAAGCGATAAAAATATAAAAATCAGTTTTTTCATAAAAGCCCTTTAAATAGAAAAAAGCGCAAAATTTAAAAGGCTAAATTTTGCGCCAAATTTGGATTATTTTAGGTTGTATTTTTCTAAAAGTTTGTCGTATGAGCCATCTTTCTTCATCTCGTCGATTGCTTTGTTGAATTTCTCCACAAGCTCAGGATATTTGCCCTTATCGAAAGCAAAGGCAAACCCATCGCTTCCGTCAGACTCTCTCATAAACTCCACGATATCGTCGTTTTTCTTCAAATACTCCACGCCCACAGATGAATCCACGCAAAGCGCATCGACCTTTTTGTTTTTTACTAGTAGCACACCAGCAAACACGGTCTCGGCTGGATTGACATCTGCGCTAGGAATTTCGCGGATTGCGTTTTCTTGGATTGTGCCAAGTTGCGCCGTTAGGCGTTTGCCTTTAAGGTCGTCTTTGGTTTTTAGGCTATCGTCGTCTTTGTGTTTGATATATAAATTTTCGACCTCATAGTATGAGTTTGTGAAATCCACAGCGTTTCTTCTCTCTGCTGTCGCGCTCATACCTGATCCTGCTAGATCGATTTTACCGCTTTTTAGCGCTGGGATTAAGCCGTCAAAGCTCATATTTAAAATTTCGATTTTCAAATCGGCTCTTTTTGAAATTTCATTTACCAAATCAATATCAAATCCAGTGATAGTTGAGTTTTCATCTACGAACTCAAATGGTGGATATTCGGCGTTTGTGCCCATTACATAGACATCTTTTGCACAAGCAATTGAGCCAACCAAGCTAGCTGCCAACATAAATTTAAGAAATTTTTTCATTTCTGCTCCTTTTAATGGTTTAAAATTTTATTTAAAAAGTCTTTTAAGCGCGGATTTTGCGGATTTTCAAAAACATTTTTAGGCGTATCATCGACTAAAATATTTCCGCCGTCCATAAAAAATATTCTATTTGCCACATTGCGCGCAAAGCCCATTTCATGGGTTACGACAAGCATTGTAATGCCCTCTTTGGCAACCTCTTTCATAAGAGCCAAAACCTCGCCTATCATCTCAGGATCTAGCGCACTTGTAGGCTCGTCGAAAAGTATCACATCTGGGTTCATCGCTAGGCTCCTGGCGATTGCGATGCGTTGTTTTTGACCACCTGAGAGTTTGTGTGGGAAAGACTGAGCCTTACTCTCTAAACCCACCTTTCGCAAAAGCTCCATTGCCTTTTCTTTGGCTTTTTCTGGGGTATAAATTCCAGCTTTTACCGGGGCTAGGGTTAAATTCTGCAAAACATTTTTATTCGCAAAAAGGTTAAAATGCTGAAAAACCATGCTAACTTTTTGGCGAATTTTATTGATATCTGTTTTTTTATCGGTAATGTCTGCGCCACCGATTTTGATACTGCCCTCGCTTGGGGTTTCGAGCAAATTTAAACATCTCAAAAATGTAGATTTTCCACTTCCGCTAGGTCCGATGATTGCGACAATATCGCCTTTGTTTATGGTTTTTGAAATATTTTTCAAAACACAAAGCTCGCCATAATTTTTGCTTAAATTTGAAATTTCAATCATGTCTATTTAGCCTTGATTCTAAAATTTTAACCAAAAGCGAGAAAAATTTCACACTCGCATAATAAATCACACCCGCGAAAAGTATCGGCTGAACCGTATATAGCGAGGCTTGCAGGCTTTTTGAATAAAATGTCAAATCCGTAATTGCCACAAGTCCCACGACCGAAGTTTCTTTAAAAAGGCTAATAAATTCGTTCGCCAAAGCTGGCAAGATATTTTTTATCGCTTGTGGGAAAACAATGACTTTCATCGCTGTCGAATACGACAGACCCATAGCGCGCGCAGCCTCCATTTGACCACGATCGACGCTGTTTATTCCACTGCGGACGATTTCGCAAACATAGGCCGAGCTATTAAGACCTAGCGCCACAATTGCAGCGAAAATGTTGTTTTGCCAAGTCGCAAAAACGACAAAAACAAAAATCATAAGCTGAATAATTATCGGGGTTCCACGAATTATATCGACATACTCGTCGATAATAAAATTTAAAATTTTATTATCCAAAAATTTCAAAAACGCCAAAATAAATCCCAAAACTATACCAAGCGCGATACCGCCACTTGTGAGTATCAGCGTAACGCCATAAGCATTTACAAGCGCCATTTTGCGCGCATCTGTTAAGTTATCTGGATAGCAAAAATAAATTCCTGCGCAGATGATAATCAACGAAAAAACAATCTTTAAAATTCTCTCGTTCAATCCCCAGCCTTTAAAATTAAAATTTAACTTACAAGCATACTAAAATTTTGATAAATTTCAAGTAAATTTTGATAAAATCGCACTTTTTAAGGAGTGAAAATGAATTACTGGATATATGTCTCTATCGCTATGTATTTTCTAGCCCTCGTCATCATCGGCAGACACTATTACGACAAAAACGCAAGCCTGAGCGAATACCTCATCGATAATCGCAGATTAAATCCCTTTGTAACAGCTCTTAGCGCAGGGGCAAGCGATATGAGTGGTTGGATGCTTCTAGGGCTTCCTGGTGCGTTTTTTGCTACTGGAATAAGCACTGCTTGGATAGCCATAGGTCTTAGTATTGGCGCATGGTGCGCGTATAAATTTCTCGCAAAAAGGCTTAGAATTTACACCGAAGTCGCAAGCGATAGCATTACAATACCTGATTTTTTAGAAAATCGCTTTAAGGACAAAACAAAATCACTTCGCATAATCTCTGGACTTTTGATTATTATATTTTTCACACTCTATGTTAGTAGCGGAATTATCGCAGGTGGCAAAAGTTTTGAAACATTTTTCGGGCTAAATTTTGCTTACGGCGCGATTGCGACGATTTGTATCGTTGTGTTTTATACATTTTTTGGCGGATTTAAGGCAGTAGCGATAACAGACGCTTTTCAAGGCGCGTTAATGTTTATCGTGCTAATTATGATTCCAGCATTTTCGTTTAATGCTCTACAAATTCCAGATAGTTCGAGCTTTTGGGGCGAGGTAGCCAAAATCAGCCCGTCGCATTTAGACCCATTTGAAGGGCAAACTTTTCTTGGAATTTTAGGGTTATTATCGTGGGGATTTGGCTATTTTGGACAACCTCATATCATCGTGCGATTTATGGCGATTAGAAATTCAGCCGAGATGAGCCAAGCTCGTAGAATTGGAATTTCATGGATGGTATTTGGGTTACTTGGAGCTATGGCAAGTGGTCTAATCGGTCTAGTGTATTTCCGCCAAAACAGCCTTACTATTGGCGATCCTGAGAAAATTTTCCTAGAACTTGGCAAAATTTTCTTCCACCCATTTATCCTTGGCGTGATTATTTCAGCCGTGTTAGCTGCGATTATGAGCACGATTTCTAGCCAGCTTTTAGTTAGTGCTAGCTCGGTTACGAAAGACTTCATTTTCGCATTTTATAAAAAAGAGGTATCTTCTGCTACTCAAACCCTAGTCTCCCGCCTTGCGGTCGTTTTTATCGCTTTTCTTGCTACGATTGCGGCGTTTTTGTGGGACGATAGCGTCTTAAATGTCGTCGGACACGCTTGGGCTGGATTTGGAGCAAGTTTTGGCGCGGTACTGCTTTTTAGCCTGTATTCTAAGCACATGAGTGCGCTATCTGCGCTATGCGGTATGATAGTTGGTGGTGTAACTGTCATAATCTGGATAATTGCTGATTTATCAGGCTACATCTACTCGCTACTTCCCGGATTTGTATTTTCGATGATAGCTATAATGCTTGTCAATAAATACAACTCGGTGCTTGATAAAATGGCAGATGAGCCGAATTTAAACGAGATTGCAATCGAATTTGAAAAAATGAAAGCACGAAACGAAAGCGAGAAAAAATAATGTTAAATTTGAAAATGGCAAAAAATTTAATCTCAGGCGCAATTTCACAGCCAAATTTAATCGCGCATTGCGAAAATGTAATGGCCGCAATGGGGGCTATGGCGGAGCATTTCGGCGAGGATAAAGAATACTGGCAAGCAATCGGCTATCTGCACGATTTCGACTACGAAAAATTCCCAGACGAGCACCTAGCGCACACAGCTGAGCCACTTTTGGGCGCTGGCGTAGATGAAGCTAGCGTGCGGGCAATACTCAGCCACGGATACGGCATTTGCACTGATGTCGAGCCGATTTCGAATTTAGAAAAAAGCCTATTTTGCGTCGATGAGCTAACAGGCATAATCGATGCCTGCGCCAAAATGCGTCCAAACGGCTTTGCGGATTTAGGCACTAGCAGTGTAATGAAAAAATTTAAAGATAAAAAATTCGCCGCCAAATGCGATAGAAGCGTGATTTTAAAAGGTTGCGAAATGCTTGGCATGGATATCAAAGAGGTCATAGAAATCTGCATAAAAGGCATGAGAGAACTGCACCAGGCTTGATACAGCAGTGAAATTTTAAATTTCTGCAAAATACTGCCCCGAAATTTTAAATTCATAGATTGGCACGAATTTTGCCTGTGCAAAATTCTTACAATGACAGATTATGCAAAATTTGCTCGCTATTGTCATTGCGAGGAGCAAAGCGACGAAGCAAAACAAGCGTAGCGCTCGGTGTTAGCCGATGTTTCCTTGAAAACAAGCGTAGCGGTGGCGTGCGAAGCACGACAGGTTTGGACGAGCCGTAGGCGAAGTCAATCTACGAGCATAAAATTTAAAGTGCGCTAAATTTGTTGTCATTGCGAGCGAGTGTAACGAGCGAAGCAATCCAGTAAAATTTAAATTCAAAATTCTACTTAAATTTAGCATTGAACGATTTTTTGAATTTAACCTGTGCCGTGAAATTCTTTGTAAGGAGGAGGGCGCGCTTTTTAGGAGACGCTACCCTCCCCCTTACCAACCCCCACCCCGGTAAAACCGTAGAAGTGGCTAAATTTTAAAAATCGTTGCTTTTTAAAATTTAGCTGGTTTTATTTTTCGGAAATGCTTCACATTTCTCGCAATTGTGGCGAATTTACCCATTTTTTCTGTTATACAAAATCGAGCAAATGAAGGCAGAAAAAATAAAAATTATCCCCAGTGTGCCGGTTATAACCTCGCTGATTTCAAATTCGAGCTTGATAAACATAATCGCTGCAAGCGTGCCAATCGCATAATGCGCGCCGTGTTCTAAAAAAATAAACTTCGCCAGCGTGCCACGCTCGACCAAATATATCGTGAGTGAGCGCACAAACATCGCCCCAGCCCCAAGTCCTAGCATGATGATAAAGATATTGTTGCTTAGCGCAAACGCCCCAATCACGCCGTCAAAGCTAAAACTAGCGTCCAGCATTTCGAGGTAAATAAAGCCGTTTAGGCCGTTTCTAACGCCACCAGCACTAAAAATTTTATCAAACGACTTTATCAAAATAAACAAAATTATCGCGCTAAAATATGCGATAATCGCCGTTTTTGATGGGACTAAAACAGCCAAAACCACCCCAATAATCATAGCAAATAAAATTTCAAATTTTGGAAAATTTTTGAGCCTTCTTACCAAAGCATTTTCTTCTAAAACCCGTATCCAAGGCTCTCTCTCCTCATCATCGAAGAAAAAGCTCAAAAACACCATCATCAAAAATGCCCCGCCAAAAATGTAAATTCCGTCTTTGTTTTCTTCTAAAATTTCACTATACCGCGCAGGGTTATTTAGTGCCAAATTTAGGCTCTCAAAAAGCCCTAAATGCGAAGCAGCACTTACGATGATAATCGGAAATGCGAACCTCATACCAAAAACCGCCACAGGTATGCCCCACACGATAAACCTTTTGCGCCAAATCGCGTTCATATCCGCTAAAACTTTGGCATTTACCACGGCATTATCGAAACTTAGGCTGATTTCTAAAATCGATAAAAGCGCGCAAATATACGCCCCAGCAAATCCGCCTAGCCAAAACCCGACCAAAACAGCTATAAATAATATGAAAAATGATGAATAAAAATAACGCAAATTTTTCCTTTTTTTGAGCGATTTTAGCGTAAATTTGCCTTGAATTTAATATAATTTGCCCAAAATTCCACACAAAGGCAAAAAATGTTAAGCAACCCAGTGTTTTTAAGCATACTTTTGATGAGTATTTTGTGTTTGCTTCGCTGTAATGTCATGCTAGCTATCCTAATCAGCGCGATTTGCGCGGTGCTGACTAGCCATATCCCGCTAATGGACGCCATAGGCTATTTCATCAACGGCAACCCGCAAACTGGCAGTGTCGGCATGGGCGGAAACTTGGAAACTGCACTGTCGTATATCCTGCTTGGTGTCATCGCAAGTGCTGTGGCACGGACAAATTTGACGGCGATTTTGGTGCGAAGCGTGGCTGGATTTATCAGCGATAAAAAATTTATTTTCATCGCTATGATTGCCTTTATTTCGTGTTTATCACAAAATTTAATCCCTGTTCATATCGCATTTATCCCGATACTAATCCCACCACTTGTAAAGATTATGAACTCACTAAAACTCGACCGTCGCGCCATAGCCTGCGCGCTGACATTTGGTTTGCAAACCCCGTATATGGCGTTTCCTGTGGGATTTGGTCTGATTTTTATGGGAATTATCCAAAAAGAGATGAGCAAAAACGGCATGGATGTGAGTATCAGTGATATCGCTGGGGTCATGTGGATGAGTGCCGTGCCTATGATAGTAGGACTAATTTTAGCAATGCTTTATTACCGCAAACCACGAAGCTATACTCAAACCAAAGAGAGCATTGAAGCACATTTTGAAGAGTTTAAAATGCAAAAACGAGAATGGGGCGTGCTAGCTGGGATTATAGTGTGCTTCATCGCTCAACTTGTCCTTAGCATGGTAATTCAAATCGACGCTGGTTCAATGCCCTTTGCCGCTCTGGCTGGAATCCTTACAATGCTACTTTTAGGTGGAATTCCATGGAGTGAGCTAGATAGCGTATTTGACCAAGGCGTGCATATGCTAGGATACATCGCGTTTTTGATGCTTGTAGCTGGCGGATTTGGCACGATTATCAAAGAAACTGGTGGTGTGGGCGAGCTAGTAAGCGCAGTAGCTAGCCTAAGCGGTGGCAAAATCGGCGGAGCCGTGCTAATGATAGGCATAGGGCTTCTTGTAACAATGGGAATCGGATCTAGCTTTGGCACGATTCCGATTATCGCGACGATTTATTGTCCGCTAGCAGCCGAGCTTGGATTTAGCGTGGCTGCGACGATTTTTATCATCGGTGTAGCAGCAGGTCTGGGAGATGCTGGAAGTCCAGCCAGCGATAGCACACTAGCCCCTACTGCTGGGCTAAACATCGACGGCGAGCATAACCATATCTGGGATACCTGCGTGCCGACATTTATATTTTTCAATATCCCGCTAATCATTTTTGGCGTAATTTTTGCAATAATTTTATAAATTTTTAGGGTTAAATTTCAAAATTTAACCCTAGATAAATTTTAAAATTTGCAGAATTAGGCAATAAATTTGGATAATCTTTCTAACTAAAATTTCTTAAATTTGCTAAAATTTTCTCACTAAATTTCAATCAAGGAGAAAATATGAAAAAGGTATTAAGCTCATTAGCATTAGGTGCGATTTTAGCGACAAGTTTGGTCGCCAAAGGCGAAGCGGATATGCCAAAAAATGTAGTGAGTGCGTGGGATAAAACCTTTGCAAAAAGCGACAAAGTAAATCACAAAAAAGTAGCCTTCAAAAACCGCTACGGAATTACAATCGTTGCGGATTTATACACTCCAAAAAATATGAACGGCAAACTCCCTGCAATCGCCATTTCTGGCCCTTATGGTGCAGTCAAAGAGCAATCTAGCGGACTTCACGCGCAAACCCTAGCCGAGCGAGGTTTTGTAACACTAGCGTTTGACGGCAGTTTCACAGGCGAGAGCGGTGGCGATGTGCGCGACATTTCAAGTCCCGATATAAACACAGAAGATTTTAGCGCGGCTGTGGATTATCTAGGTGTGCAAGACTTCGTCGATAGAGAAAAAATCGGCATTATCGGAATTTGTGGCTGGGCTGGATTTGCGCTAAATGCTGCTATCAGCGATACTCGCATAAAGGCAGTTGCGACCACGACGATGTATGATATGACGCGTGTAACCGCCAAAGGATACAACGACAGCGTAGATGAAAATGCTAGGTATGAAGCCAAAAAAGCTCTAAATTTGCAACGCTGGACGGATTTTGAAAACGGCAAAACAAGTTATGGGGCAAACGGACTTTC
>JAGBJQ010000111.1 GCA_017934385.1 Campylobacter sp.
AAGCACCACGGCATTTGGGATTATGAGCCCCTTCATACCCAGCGTGAAAAAAAGGCAAACCTCAAACGCCCAAAATCCAAGCCCCAAAAGCCCGCACCCAAGCAAACACAAAGCCCCTACAATCATCGCCAAAAAGGCAAATTGCAAAATCACAAAAGGCGAGATTTTTTGCACGATTTTGGCATTTATCGCCGAAAAAATCGTCATTGACAGCGCATTTATGCCAAAAATCAGCCCAAATTCCTTGCTACTTAGCCCAAAATGCTCCTTAAAAACAAACGCAGAGCCCGTGATATAGGCAAACATCGCAGCCATTGTAAGCGCAGACGAAAGCGTAAAAATGAAAAATTTGCGATTTTGCAAAATTCTAGCGTAGTTTTTAAAAACGGGTTTGAAGCCCAGTTTTAGGCTCTTATCAATAATCGCGCTCTCCATAAGCCCTAAAAATATCATCCAAAACAAAATTATTCCAAGCACAAAAAGCGTGCCAAATATCAGCTTCCACCCACCAAAATCTAGTATAAACGCCCCAAATGTTGGCGCTAGCATAGGCGCTATGGAGCCTACTATCATCATCAGCGCCAAAACCGATGCGCCCTGGGCGGTGTCAAATTTATCATTTATCACAGCGCGCGCAATCACCACGCCGGCGCACCCGCCAAGGGCTTGGACAAACCTAAAAAATATAAAAGCGTAGATATTATCGATACTCACACACAAAATACTAGCCACGATAAATAAACTAATGCCAGCTAACAGGGGTTTTCTACGGCCATAAATATCGCTAAGTGGTCCATAAATCAGCTGTCCTAGCGAAAATGCCACAAAAAACGCGCTGATTGAGAGCTGAGTGTAAAATTCGCTAGTCTCAAAGCTAGTTTGGACATTTTTGAGCGCTGGCAGATACATATCCGTTGAAAGTGGCGCCACAGCCGACATATAGGCTAAAACTATGATTAAATATGGTTTTGCGATTTTGGGCGAATTTAAAAATTCGCTGATTTTTTCAAACATCAAATTCCTTAAATTTCAAAATTTAGCTAAATTTTGCCCCTAAATATCCACAGGGTTTTCGTCGTTTTCGCTCGCATTTTCATCACCAAAAAGCTCTTCGCCTTGACTTTGATTTTGCGTATATGCGCCCTGTTTTAGGACATTTGCCATATTTGTATCAGGGATCGCAAAGCTTTCGATATCTACGCTTTGGCTTGGCACATTCGCGCTTTGCATAATCTCATCTGCGCCAGTTTCGATAAATTCCCCACTCTCACCATCTTGCACAAAATTTGGCGCAGTATCTCCCACGCCCTGAGGCGCAAAATTTGGCGCAAATTCCGGCGCAGTATTTGGCGCACCTGCCCCATTTTCTAGCGAAATTTCGCCCACCATTGGCATTGCTTCGGCAAAATCCGGCGTCATATCAGGCGTCATCTCAAACTCGCTACTCTCCATTGGCGCACCGCCGAAGCTCACCAAATCCACAAAACGCGTATAAGGCCCCTGAAATGCGACCTCTATCGTGCGCCCTGCTTCGCCTGAGCGGTTTTTGCCGATGATGATTTCAGCCTTTTCTTCTAACTCATTGCGCTTAAATTCCTCGATCTCGCTAGGATCTTTTCCAGCCATTTCGAGGGCGGCTCTTTTCTCGCGATATGCCCTTTCTTTATAGACCTCATCGCGATAAACAAAAAGTATAATATCCGCGTCCTGCTCTATCGCCCCGCTCTCGCGCAAATCCGCCATTTGCGGGCGTTTATCCGATCTAAGCTCCACGCCACGATTGAGCTGTGAAAGCGCGATAATCGGTATGTTTAGCTCGCGCGCAAGTAGCTTTAATCCGCGCGAAATTTCGGCAATTTGCAAATGCCTTTCGCTAAAATTACTAGTGCTTGTCATCAAACCGATATAATCCACTACGCAAAGCTCGATATTTTCGTGCGCGGCTTTGAGTTTGCGCATTTGGGTGCGCACCTGCTGGATATTGACATGTCCGCTATCATACACAAAAAGTGGCAAATCCATCATGCGTTCGCACTCGGCATTAAACCTACTCCAATCATCATCGCTTAGTGTCGCGCTTAAAATCGAATTTAGTGGCACAGAGCTTCCTATACTTAGCATTCTATACATAATCTGCACGGCTGGCATTTCCAGCGAGAAAAACACCACACCCTTGCCCTTTTCGAGCGTTTTTAGCATGGAATTTAGCACGAAGGCTGTCTTTCCCATACCTGGGCGCGCAGCGATGATGATAAGCTCGCCTGGTTTGTAGCCTTTGGTGAATTTATTAAGATATGTAAAGCCCGTGTCAAGCCCCACTAGCTCGGAGCCTGCTTGTTCTTTTTGTTTGCGAAGCTCGCTGACGACTTCGGTGATGATTTCGGGGCTGGTTTTGACCCCGCCGTGCTTTTCCTCGTCGATTAGTTTGTAGATTTCTGCGCTGATTTTATCGGCGGCTTCTTTGGCTTTTTGGGTTTCATTTACGATAGTTGGCGTTCTGTGAGCAATCGCATTTAAGCCTCTTTTTATCGATTTTTCTCTAAGCTCGTTTGCGTATTTTCGCGTGTCGATTAGTCCGCTCGTAGCTAAAATTTCGGCGAAAATTTGCTCGTTATACCTGCCTTCTAGCCATTTTTTGATAAAACTAGGCGCGATAGGCTCATCATGCGCCACGCACTTCGTGATAGCCTCATAAACATCAGCGTGTGGCTTGAAATAAAAGTCCCCCACGCCAATCATATCGCCGATTTCGCTGTATGCCTCGTCGTCTTGTATGAGCGCACTTAAAATCGCTCTTTCCATATCCAAATCATATAAATTTGTAGCTACTTCCATAAATTTGCCTTGATTAAATTTGATTAAATTTCATTAAATTCGCCAAAATTTAGCGCTCTTCGTAGCGCTTCACTTCGTCCTCTACTTCGCTTAAAAATCTCTCCACTAACTCGCTCTCTTTTAGCTTTGCCACTATTTCGCCACGCCTAATCACTAGCCCGTTTCCCTTGCCAAAGGCGATAGCGACATCTGCGCCTTTGGCTTCGCCAAGCGCATTTACCACGCAGCCCATGACTGAGATATTTAAAGGAGCTTTTATGTGTTTTGTTCGCTCTTCTACGATTTTAATCGCACGGACTAAATCGCTCTGCAAACGCCCACAAGTAGGACATGAGATGATATTTATGCCGCTTTTTTGCACTCCGGCGTCTTGGAGTATCGCTTTGGCGACTTTGATTTCTTCTTCGAGTTCGCCGGTTATGCTTACTCTCATCGTATCGCCGATACCCTCTAAAAGAAGCGTTCCAAGTGCGATTGCGCTTTTTATCGTCGCGTGGAAGGTCGTCCCGGCCTCTGTAACGCCTAAGTGAAACGGATACTCGCAAAGCGGACGAAGTGTGCGGTAGGCTTCAACCGTGCGGGGCACATCGGAGCTTTTAAGTGAAATCGCAATGTCGGTGAAATCAAAGTCTTCGAGTAATTTGAAATTATAAAGCGCACTTTGGATCATACCTTGTGGAGTTCTGCCAAATTTGGCTTCAAACTGCTCTTCGAGTGAGCCAGAATTTACACCTATGCGAATCGACAAATTTCGCTCTTTGCACGCTTTTACCACTTCTTTTATACGCTCACTTCCGCCGATATTTCCCGGATTTATGCGAATCGCATCGACAAAAGGGGCGACTTCAAGCGCCAAGCGATAGTTAAAATGAATATCCGCGACTATCGGCAAAGGCGAGTTTTTCTTTATCTCTGCCAAAGCTTTTGCGTCGTCGTGATCTAGCACTGCACATCGCACCAAATCAGCCCCAGCAAAATAAAGGCGATTGATTTGCGCGAGTGTGCCATTTATATCTTTTGTTTTCGAAAATGTCATCGACTGCACCGAAATCGGAGCGTCTCCGCCGATAGCGAGGGAGCCCACTTTTATCTGTTTTGTTTTGTATCTCATTGTAAATTTGCCTTAAAAATTTTAAAAAATTTGCATTTTTGGATTTTACCAAAATGCGGTTTAAAATTTGGTTTTGTCGATTTTATACCCTTTAAGCATAATCTTTAAACCTATCAAAAATCTTTTGAAGTTTTTCAAAAATCTTGCTTTTTATAACAAAAATATCATCAAATATCGAAATTTTTTGCTCCATTATATCATTTAGCCAAGTTCCTAAATCTGTTATTTCGCCTTTTTCAAAAAACTCGTTCATATATTTTTTTGTCAAATTTGGGTTTAAATTCTCTTCTTGGATAGCCAAATTTAGCTCTTTT
Organism: Campylobacter sp.; assembly: GCA_017934385.1. GTDB lineage: Bacteria > Campylobacterota > Campylobacteria > Campylobacterales > Campylobacteraceae > Campylobacter_B. The sequence goes on from JAGBJQ010000111.1 coordinate 4,261, forward strand.
TCCTTTTCGCTTCGCATAAATTCAGCAAAGGATTCTTCGCTAATATCGCTATTTGCATTTATTGAAGCAATAAAAGCTTCGATCAAATCTTTTTTAGAACGCAATTTTTCGCTTGCATTTATAGCAGAATCGATTTTCGCCCTAATCTCTTTATCTTCGCAATTTGTTCCAAAATACTTTTCAATAAGTTTTAAAATATAATCCACATTGTAGAGCCTTGATAAATTTTCAATCAAATCTATTTCAAAAATAATATCTTCTGTAATATCCTTTTTTTCGTCGTTTTCTATACTTTTAAATTCATTTTTCAAATCAATATAAATACTTGTATAATCTTGGAATTCTCTCTCACTTAAAATCTCTTTTCCGATAAATTCATCAAATGCTTCTAATATATTTTTACATTTTAAAATTGCACCAAAAAGCTTCACAAACGCCTTTTTATCATCATCGCTGATAATTTCATTTCCCAAAGGAAATTTATTTTTTAACTCATCTATTAAATCTACATATCCGGTTATTTCTTTGCCGTTTTCATCTTTATAACCAAAGTAATAATCATCAAAGCCCCTTAAAAGCACAACGCCTTTTGCTTCTTTATCGCTAAAAAGTGCAACAGCCTTATCCGTATCATCGCTTAAATCTCTAAAACAGCAAATTTGTCCATAAGTTTTCACGCCGTTTAAAATGCGGTTTGTCCGTGAAAACGCTTGGATTAGTCCGTGATATTTGAGATTTTTATCAACCCAAAGCGTATTAAGCTCAGGCGCATCAAAACCTGTTAAAAACATATTTACAACGATTAAAATATCGATTTTTTGATTTTTTACTTTTAAAGATAAATCTTTATAATAAAGCCCAAATTTTTCAGCCGAACTGTCAAAATTTGAATTAAAAAATTTATTATAATCCGCAATAGCAAGTTCTAAAAATTCCCTTGATGACATATCCAAATTTTCAGCACTATCTGAGTTTTCATCGCCGAAATTTCCCATTTCATCGCACTCTTCATTTGCACCATAACTAAAAATAGTTGCGACTTTTAGCCTTTTGTTTTCATCAACCAAATCAAGTTGTTTTTTAAATTCCATATAGTATTTTTTAGCCATTTCTATGCTAGAAACTGCGAAAATCGAGTTAAAAAATCCCTTTGTTTTTCGGTCATAATTTTCCAAAATATATCTGACTATTAAAGAAATTCGCCTTTCGTCAGATAGGGCTTTTTGTATATCTATATTTTTTACTTGCTCGTCTTTGATTTCATTTTTTGACTTTATTGTATTTACAAACTCGACATTAAAAGGCAAAACATTTCCGTCTTCAATCGCATTTAAAATCGTATAAGTATGAAGTTTTTCGCCAAATGTTTGCTCTGTGGTTTTTAGATTTTTTGCACTTAAATTTTTTGTATTATCCAGTGAATTTACTGCAAAAATCGGCGTTCCTGTAAATCCAAAAATATTATATTTTTTAAAATTTGAAATTATATCCTTGTGCATCTGCCCAAACTGTGACCTATGACACTCATCAAATATCAAAACGCAATGCTTAGCATAAATTTCGTGGTTTTTGTATTTTTTTATAAATTGCGATAGTTTTTGTATAGTAGTAACCACGATTTTATTTTTTGAATTTTCTAAATTTGCTTTTAACTCGTTTGTGTTTGTTGTAGAATTTGCCGAGCCTTTTTCAAATTTATCATACTCTTTCATAGTTTGATAGTCCAAATCTTTTCTATCAACCACGAAAATTACTTTTTCCACGCTTTCAAGCCTACTTGCAAGCTGAGCTGTTTTAAAGCTAGTTAGCGTTTTTCCGCTTCCTGTCGTATGCCATATAAAGCCCCCTGCTTCGATACTTCCTAGCGTTTTATAGTTTATTGATTTTTCGATTTTATTTAAAATTCTCTCACTTGCTGCGATTTGATACGGTCGCATTATCATCAAATCTTTGCTTTCTGTGAAAACACAATACCTTGTCAAAATCGCCAAAATCGTATGCCTTGCAAAAAAAGTCTGCGTAAAATCTTCTAAATCTGGTATTATTTTATTATCCCCGTCAGCCCAAAAGCTAGTAAATTCGAAGCTTCTTGATTTTTTTCCGTCTTTTTGTGTAGGGTTTAACAGGGCATTTTTTCTAGTTGTATTTGAATAATACTTCGTGTGCGTGCCGTTTGTTATGATAAAAATTTGGATAAATTCATAAAGCCCACACCCAGCCCAAAAACTATCTCTTTTATAACGCTCGATTTGATTAAATGCTTCTTTTATCGCCACTCCACGCCTTTTTAATTCGCAGTGGATCAAAGGAATTCCATTTACTAAAATACTCACATCGTAGCGATTTGTAAATCTGCCTTTGTCTGTTTCGTATTGATTTATCACTTGAAGCTTGTTTTTGTAAATTTCTTCTTTTTCTATTAGTTTTATATTTTTTGTGCTTCCGTCATCACGCTTTAAAATTTGTATAAAATCTTTTTGAATTTTCTCTGTTTTTGTCGTTTCGTTTTCGTTTTTGTTTGCAAAAACTTCCCTAAAAAACTCCTCCCACTCGCTATCACTAAATTTGTAATCATTTAAAATTTCAAGTTGCGCCCGTAAATTCGCAATCAAATCATCTTCATTGTGAATTTGCAAATATTCATAACCAAGCTCTTGCAAATCTTTTATAAATTTGCTTTCAAGCTCTGCTTCGCTTTGGTATTTTGTTTCTGTTTTTAAAATAGGCGTGTAATGCGACACAACCGTGCTTTTTTCGTCTTTTAAAATGATTTTATAATCACTCATTTTTAAGCCTTTTTGTTTTTAAATTTACGGATAATTCTAGCTAAATTTGACTTATTTTGAAATTTCTTGTTTTTTTTAGATTCTTCGCTACACTTCGTTTCGCTCAGAATGACGACTATTTTGTCATTCTGAGTTTTTGTGAAACAAAAACGAAGAATCTCATTAAAAACAAACGCAGTATTGCAAAAAATCTCAAACCAAAAAACTAAAAGATTATATCATCATATAAATCTTTCCAAGTCGGATTAAAATTTTCTATGAGAGAAATTTTAAATTCCCGTTTTTTGCCTTTTAAATATTTTTCTCTAAGTATCGCATTTTCAACACTATCGAAAATTTCATAATAAACCAAATTTGTAAGATTATATTTTTTAGAAAATCCGTCAATTAGTTTGTTTTTATGTTCGTAAATTCGGCGTTTTAAGTTATTTGTAACGCCAATATACAATGTGCCTTGAATTTTATTTGTAATAATATATATAAAATATTGATTTTTCATAAGTTTGATTATAACTTAAAATTTGAAATTTAGGTTGTTTTTTAGATTCTTCGCTCGTTTCACTCACTCAGAATGACACACTACTCGTCATTCTGAGCTTTCGTAAGAAAGCGAAGAATCTCATAAAGAATTTGCAAATTTGTTAAATTTTTCAAATTCAATAAAAACGCAAATTTGTAAATTTGCAAAATTCATAAATTTACAAATTCTAAGATTCTTCGCATTTGCTTCGCAAATACTCAGAATGACAAAAAATACTTCGTAAAACCACATTCTCGTCATTCTGAGCGAAGCGAAGAATCTCATAACAAATTTAAGAAAATTCGTAAATTTATAAATTCCGAGATTCTTCGTTTCGTTTCGCTTCGCTTCACTCAGAATGACGAAACAGTGTCATTGCGAGTTTTTTCTTGTCATTCTGAGCGAAGCGAAGAATCTAAGAATTCTAGCTTATTTCATCAAAACTTAAAAGCTTGTCTCTGTAATATTCGTATTGTTTTTTTCTTGCCTTTATCTCGGCAGGAAGCCCGACACTTAAATCATTTACTAAACAATCAAATTTATCCAAAATTTCAACGATTTCTTTTTGTTTTTCTAAATTTGGAAATGGAATAGGAAATTTTCTAATATCTTCAACTGTAATATTTAAGTGAGAAGCAGCCTTTATTGATTTTAATAAATATTGCTGCCCATACTTTGATTGAATATAATACATTATAAATTTACCATTTATATTTTCTTTTAATTTACAAATTCCAACAGCACCGCCAATAAAAGCTTTTTGTGGAAAATCATAAAATCCCACATTTCCGATTTTGCCAGAAATTGATATTAAAATTGACGGCTTATCAAGTGTGATTTTTGGATATTTTTCAGCAATTTCAATAGGAATATATAAATCTGTGTCAAAATTTATATTTGTTCCACAAAAATCCTTATTTTGTATAAAAGAATAGGTATTTTCCTGCTTTGAATACAATAAAGATGGTTTTATGGTTGCAGAATAATCAAAGCCTGTTTGTTTTGTAATTATCTCGCAAATTTCTCCCAAGCTGACCCATTTTACGGTGTGTGTGTGTGTGTCAAAACTTAGAAGTTTATCACGGTAAAAATGATACTGGCGGCGTCTCGCTTCTAGCTCCGCTTCTAGCTCCGCTTCTAGCTCCGCTTCTAGCTTAGTAAAAGTATCTAAAATCCTAACAATCTCATTTTGCACCTCTATCGGCGGAACAGGGATTTGTAAATTTTTTAAAGCAGTTTTATTAAATTTGGTTTGCCCTGTATTTGAAGTTATTTTTCTTAATTTCTTTTTAAAATCTGCTGTTTCTAAAACATAATATAAAAATTTATTATTATGTTCTGAACTTCTTAATAAAATTGAATTTGTCGCTAATACACAATTTTTATAAGGCAAATTTTGTGGAATAACATAATATACTTCACCACAATTGCCAACATTTGGCAAAACAATACTTTCTTTATTTAAATGAACTCTCCATAAATATTTATAGGCGTGTTCGTCAATATAAACTAAATTTCCTTTTGTAAAGTTACTTTTTAAATCCATAGTTCTAACAAGCAGTGCAAAATTTGGCTCTGCCAAATAAGTAACATTTTTTGCTACATCTGCAAATGAACCAGCGGCAGTATAATCTGTAATTATCTCAAAAATTTCATCAATAGTCTTAAACTCCACGCCGTTAGGACAATGTTTTTTGATTAAATTTTCAATTTGGCTCATTTTTTTCCTTTTTTAGGTTTTATTTTAGATTCTTCGCTTCGCTCAGAATGACGGCGTTTTTTCGTCATTCTGAACTATTTCGTCATTCTGAGCTTTCGTAAGAAAGCGAAGAATCTCATAATAAATTTACAAATTTAAAAAAATTCATAAATTCACAAAAGTCTCTTAAACTCCACTCCGCTAGGACAATGTTTTTTTATCAAATTTTCAATTTGGCTCATTTTAATAACTTTCTTTCTTCGATATTTTCTAAAATTTTCATTTGTTCTATCGCTATTTTATTTAATTTTTCTAGCCTTTGGGGTTGTGCTAAGCTGTCATTTATAAAAACAGCGTTTAAATTTTCTAAATTTGATAGACAAATGAGCTGATTTATACTCGCATAGTCTCTAATATTGCCTTTTAAATTTGGATTTTGTTCTCTCCATTGTCTAGCAGTGAGCCCAAACATAGCGACATTTAACATATCTGCTTTATCGGCATAAATAAAAGATTTTTGCTTTTCCGAAATTTCAGGCGGGATTAAATTTTGTTTTATGGCGTCTGTGTGGATATGATAGTTGATTTTTGCAAGTTCTCTTTTTGCACTCCAACCAAATTGTTTTTGTTCGATTTCTTTTAGGCGTTGAAATTCTTTGACTAAATAAAGTTCAAACTCAACCGACACCCAAGAGGCAAATTTAAACGCAATATCTCGTTGTGCGTAAGTGCCACCTTTTGCTCCGTTTTTAGTAATCAAACCTACGGCATTTGTCGTTTCTATCCAACGACTTGGACTCATCGTAAAAGCATTGCTACCTGCTTCTTTTAAAAGGGGGTCGAATTCGACCCACTTAAAATTTGGGTTATTTAGCATTTCCCATAAACCCAAATATTCTAGCGTATTTTTGGAACGCAACCAGTTTTTAACCACATCTTTGGGTTCAAGCGGATTTTTTTGCTTGGCAATGTCTGTAATGCAAATATAATCTATGTCGCCTATTTTTAAAGTTTTGATTTCGCTGTCTTGAACTATCAAATTTGGCATTTTGGTTATCCTTTGTTTTTAATTTGACAAATGTTTTTGAGTTATTGCAAAATTTGCAACAACTCAAATTTACCCTGCACTCTCCAAATCAGCCACGATTTTATCAATTTGCGAACGCAAAATTTGCTGATTTTTTACGATAGCTGAAATTTGCGAATTTAGCTCTTTTATGTCGATTTTTTCGCTTTTATCTTCTTGCTCGACATAGCTTGAAACAGAGAGATTAAAATCATTTTCTTTGATTTGCGAAATTTCTACCTTGCGACTAAAAAACTGCTCATCTTTTCGCTCTTTGTAAATTTGCATAATTTTATCAATGTTATTTGGTGTGAGTTTATTGTTGTTTGTGGATTTTTCAAATTCGTTTTCGACGTTGATAAAAAGGACATTTCCACAACTTCCATTTGTTTTGCCTTTTTTCAAAACCAAGATATTTGTTTGGATAGAAGTTCCAAAAAATAGATTTTGTGGTAAATTTATGATTGCATCTACAAAGTCATTTTCTACTAAATATTTTCGAATTTTCTGCTCTGCCCCACTTCGATACATGGTTCCCGGAAACATAACGATTGCGGCGGTGCCGTTATTGGCAAGATGATAAAGTGCGTGCATAACAAAGGCTAAATCGGCTTTGCTTTTAGAGGCTAAAATTCCAGCTGGAGAAAATCTAGCATCGTTTATTAAAATCGGATCATCATTGCCTTTCCATTTGATAGAATACGGCGGATTTGAAACGACGGCTTGAAATTTTTCATCACTATGAAACGGAGAAACCAGCGTATCTCCATGTGCAATGTCAAATTTATCAAATTCAAGCCCATGCAAAAACATATTCATACGGCATAGATTGTAAGTCGTAAGCTCGATTTCTTGTCCGCAAAAGTTACCGATATTTTCCTTGCCAAGCACTTTTATAGCTTTTAAAAGAAGCGAGCCAGAACCACAAGCTGGATCGTAGATATTTTTTAGTTTTTCTTTGTTATTTGCAACGATTTTTGTTAAAAGTTCGCTGACTTCTTGTGGCGTAAAAAACTCGCCGCCACTTTTACCTGCGTTACTTGCATACATAGTCATCAAAAACTCATAAGCATCGCCAAAAGCGTCTATTTTATTATCACTAAAATCAAAATTCATTTTAGCAACTTCGCTTAAAATGTCGGCTAGTTTTTCATTTCGTGCGATAACTGTTGTGCCTAGTTTTTTGCTATTTATATCAAAATCATCAAAAAGCCCACTTAAATCACTCTCACTTCCGCTACCTTTGGCTGAATTTTCGATATTTTTAAAAATGCTTTCGAGCTTTTCGTTTAAATTTTCTTTCATTTGATATGCGTCTTTTGCGACATTTTCAAAAAGTTCGCTAGGAAGCATAAAAAAGCCGATTTCTTTGATAAGTTGTGTTTTATTATTTTGTGGAATTTGTTTGATTTTTTCATCATCTAAATTTGCATAATTGAAATTTTTATCGTTTTTTGAATAGCTTTCGTTTATGTAATTTTTAAATTTTTCAGATATGAAACGATAAAAAAGCGTTCCTAAGACATATTGTTTAAAATCCCAGCCTGTAACGCTTCCACGAAGCTTGTTGGCGATATTCCAAATAGTTTTGTGAATTTCATCTCGTTGTTTTTGGCTTTGTTGCATTTGTGTTTCCTTGATTATGTATTTAAACGAAAAATTGTAGCAAAACTTAACAAAAAAAGAAAATAAAAATTACTATTTTATATGAATTTTACAAAATAAATTTTTTATTTAGTATTTAAAACCTTTTTTGCTATTTTTTGCATATCCTTGGCGAGTTCTTTATTTAGCCAAATGGCGTTGTAAATGCCGTCTTCGCTAAGACTTCCACGATTTGTAGTTTTTGGAATTTTACCTTTTTCGTCCGCTTCGTAGTCTTTTCGCCACGCTCCGCTAAAATAATATTTGTAAAATTTTTTTGGTTTATTTTATCTGCCCTTTTACCTGAATTTGGTTTAAATTTTTAGTTTAAAATTTAAAAATTTACAACAATAATCTAATTTTATTTCACCCAAATTCCGCAAATTTAAAACAAAACCCAACTTTAATATGATAAAATGCAAGTGTTTTTTTAATTTTTTTATAAGGATTGCTTATGAACGCATTTTTTGTTTTAGGCGACGATGTGCGCGATGTCACAGCCAAATTTGACGGCGCTATGGCGCTAAATATCGTCCCAGATGTGGCGAGCGAGAGCGAAATCATATCGCTTTTAGAAAAAGGCGAGATTGCACAAATCTCAAAAATGGCAATAGCCAAATTTGACGCAATCTCAAAAAACGCGAAATGCGTAATCGTCTATGGCGCAAAAGGCTTCGATGAGGTGCTAAATTTCGGCCTTAGCAAGGATTTGGCTCTGCCTGTGGTGGGACTATATACGAGCGAGAGCAAGGCGAAAATCGCCGAGAATTTCGCCAAAAAATGTGGCGCACAGGTTTTGCGCTTCACCACAAAAGATGTCTGCGCTGATTGCCTAGGCGAGGCGCTAAATGGCGCGAAATGCGAAATTCTAACCCCAGTGAGATTTGAGAGCACTCTTTATGCCAAAGCAGCGTCAAACAAAAAATCAGTCGTCCTACCAGAAGCCGATGATGAGAGAATTTTGCGCGCTAGTGAAATTTTGCTAAAAAGTGGCGCGGTAAATTTAGTCTTGCTTGGCGATGAGGCAGAAATTAAGGCAAAAGCTGGAAATTTAGGGCTGAATTTAGACGGTGTCAAAATCATAAATCCAGCAAACAACGAATTCTCTGATGAATTTGCAAACACCCTTTACGAGCTTCGCAAAGCCAAAGGTATGGAATTAGAAAAAGCGCAAAAACTAGTCAAAGACCGCACATTTTTTGGCACTATGCTAGTGTATAGTGGCAAGGCCGACGCTATGGTTAGTGGCGCTAGCACGACCACAGCTGAGACTATTCGCCCTGCACTACAAACAATCAAAACAATGCCGGGCGTTAGCACTGTAAGTGGCTCATTTATCATGTGCCTAGATAGCCAAATCGTGATTTTCGCAGACTGCGCCGTCGTGCCAAACCCTGATGCAAACGCCCTTGCAAGTATCGCGATTAGCTCGGCAAATACTGCGCGCGCATTTGGACTCGAACCTCGCGTAGCCATGCTAAGCTACTCTACCAAAGGAAGTGGCTCAGGCCCAAGCGTGGAAATCGTAGAAGAAGCCACCAAACTAGTTGGCGAGCTAGCCCCTGATTTAGCAGTCGATGGACCATTGCAATTCGACGCAGCATTCGACCCTACAACCGCAAGCAAAAAGGCCTCAGGCTCAGCAGTAGCTGGCAAGGCAAATGTCTTTGTTTTCCCTGATTTAAATGCAGGAAATATCGGCTATAAGGCAGTCCAACGCACATCTGGCGCTGTGGCAATCGGCCCAATCTTGCAAGGTCTTAAAAAGCCAGTTAATGATTTAAGCAGGGGTTGCAAGGTCGAGGACATCGTAAATACAGTGCTTATTAGCGCAATTCAAGCAGGAGTAAATTAATGGAAATTTTAGTTATAAACTCAGGTAGCAGTTCAATCAAATTTAAATTCCAAGATATGGATAATAAAACTTGCCTTGCAAGTGGCGTCATCGAAGAGATTGGCTCAGAGCATTCAAAAGCCAAGATTGAGGCAGGTGAATTTGAAAAAGAGGTCAAAGAGCCGATTAAATCGCACGAAGAAGGCATTGAGATAATGTATCGCTTGCTAAAAGAAAGTGGCACGCTAAAAGACATCAACGATATCGAGGGTATCGGTCATAGGATAGTTCAAGGCGCTGATTATTTCGACAAAGCAGCATTTGTCGATAGCGATGTGCTAGCTAAAATCGAAGAGCTTTGCCCTCTTGCTCCACTTCATAACCCAGCAGCAGTTGCTGGAATCAAATCATGTATGAGCGCGTCAAAAACCCCAAATGTGGCTGTTTTTGACACTACATTTCACCAAAGCATGCCGCGCGAAGCATATATGTATGCACTTCCGTATGAATTCTACGAGAAAAACAAAGTCCGCAGATACGGCGCACACGGCACTTCTCACTGGTATGTATCGCGCACAGCGGCTGAATTTTTAGGCGTGGATTATGATAAATTTAACTGCATTACGCTTCACCTTGGAAATGGTTCTAGTATCACCGCTATCAAAAATGGCAAATGTGTCGATACTTCAATGGGTATGACTCCACTAGAAGGCCTTATGATGGGCACTAGGTGTGGTTCGATAGATCCTGCGATTATCGCGTATATGGAGCGCGTGGCAGGTCATGGCGCACAAGAAATGGACGCGATAATGAACAAAAAAAGCGGACTTTTGGGCGTTTGTGGCACTAGCGATTTGCGCAAAGTCGAGGAAATGATGGAAGCAGGCGATGAGAAAGCAAAACTCGCCTATGATATGCTAGTCTATCAAATCGTCAAACTCGTAGGCGCATACTACGCAGTGCTTGGCAAAATCGACGCTATCGTCTTTACCGGCGGTATCGGAGAGAACGCAAATATCTTGCGTGAAAGAGTTTGCGAGAAGCTAGCGCATTTTGGTATCGCAATCGACAAAGCTGAAAACAATATTCGCAGGAAAATCAACCGCGATTTAAGCACGAGCGAGGCAAAAATCAAAACTCTAATTATCCCTACAAACGAAGAGTTAGCGATCGCCGAGCAAGTAGTCGAGGTGCTAAAAGCTAAGAATTTAGCCTAAATTCCGTAAATTTTAGGCGAGAAATCGCCTAAAATTTGCCTATTTTTCAAAATTTACGCTACAATACGCGCTTAAATTTTAAAATTTCACTTCCACACAAAATTTAAAATTTCACCGAATTTAAGGGTTTAAAATGAGTAAAATTTATTTTATCAGCGATTTGCATTTCGGACACGAAAACATTATGAAATACAGCCCAAAATACCGAAATTTTAAGAGCGTGGCCGAAATGGACGAGTATCTAATCGCCCTGTGGAACGACACTGTAAGCGATGATGACATCGTCTATAATCTAGGCGATCTCTCATTTCACAAAGACAGCGCCAAAACAGCGCGTATTTTAGCTAGACTAAACGGCTCGCATAGGCTGATTTTGGGCAATCACGACAAACAAATCATCGCAAACGCCGATTTGCAGGGATATTTCGACGAAATTTGCGATTATAAATATTTCAAAGCCCCCGGCGTGAAAAAGGGCTTCGTGCTATTTCACTACCCGATTTTGGAGTGGAACGGCGCGCATTATGGCTCGGTGCATTTATACGGCCATGTGCATGACAAAACCCCACCACTAAAAGGGCGCGCGATTAATGTTTGCTATGATTATAACGGCAGATTTTTGGAATTTAAAGAAATTTTAAAAATGGCTGAGAAGCTGGATTTTAGCGGGTTTATCCACAACAGTAGCGATGATGATAACGAAGAGTAATGGGATTTTTAGCGTGGGTTTGGGTTTTGGCATGGTTTGGAATACTATGCCGAAATTTGACAAATTTTAAATTTGCGTGAATTTTCTAAATTCGGCGCAGAATTTAACTTCGCTCAAAATTCAAAGCTTCTTAAAATAAAATACATCATCTTTTCGACAATCCAAAAATCACCATATTCGCCGTCAATATAAATTTTGCAATTCTCAAATTCGTTTAAATCCATAATGCACCTATTCAATCACAAGTTGCATTAGATACAAATCTTCGCCGTCGGTTACCTTTAAATCTCTACTTTCGCATTTCGGACAGATGAAGTTGTTTTGCTCCAAAACACCGTTGTATCCGCACTTTTCGCACTCTACGACGACATCTTGGATATGGATTTTCAGCTCGGCATTTTCGCAGACCGTGCCCTGCCTAAACACATCGTAGCAACTCTCTAAATAATGCGCTTCCACGCCACTAAGCCTGCCTACTTTGACTACGATTTCTTTGATTTCTCCGCCACCGTTTTCGTTTAAATTTTTCTCACAAAGCTCCACTAAGCTTTGCACTATCGACATTTCGTGCATATTATCTCCATTTTATTAAAATGTTTTTATCATCAAATAATTGATTTTTTTCTCAATATCAATACCTGCAACTTCTAAAAAATATTTTCTCAAATCATCTTTATCTTTTTTTGTGATTATAGGTATGACTTTTTCGCCGTGCTTGGTTTTTATAGCTAAAAAACCAAATGAAAAAAGACTACTAAACGAACCATTTCTGATGATAGAAAGTATCATGAACGGGCAGTAAATCACTATGATTAAACTGCTAAAAGCGTATGCCATATTTATCGCACCCACAAATAAAGAAAAAATCACCACCACCAAAAAAATAGGCAGTAACATCGTCCTTTTATCGTTAATAAAATTTGTCTCTTTTAGCGAATTTGTTTCTATGGATATAATAGCACTTAGAGCGATTTTAGAGTTAAAAAATTTAAATTCATCGTCGTTCGTGCCTATGCGTTTTTTAAACCAAATAGCCAGTATTATTGTCGCAATAATTGACGAAATAAAGATTTTATTGTTGTTAAATTCGCTATAAATCGTCATTGTAGTCATAAAGGTAATAATTCCCTTATCAAAAAGTATCTTTGTTAAAATTAAATCAAAAATGGCAGGGAAAAACATATAAAACGAAATTTCTTTTATAAAATCTCTTATAACAATCGGATTTTCGTCATAATCTCGCAAATTTGATTTTTTGACATTTGGTTTATTTTCTAAATTTTCGTTTTCCAAATTTATCCTTTTTCGTTTAAATTTTTCTCGCAAAGCTCCACTAAGCTTTGCACTATCGACATTTCGTGCATTTTATTCCTTTTTTTAAATTTTTAAAACCGTAAAATACACAACTAATCACATTTACAAGACAAAATACGCCAAAATAAAATGACGATTGTAAAAATCCAATAAATGTATGTTGAAAGACCGAATTTATTAATATTTCTTTGTTTTTATAAAACACGGAAATCATTTTGCCAGTATAGGTCGCTTCTGACATACCTTTACCAAGCATAAAAATACCAATAAGTAATAAAATACTTTTTGAAAAAAATCGAAAATTTTCAAAAATTTTATTAGCATAATCGGTTCGCATAAATATGCCAAACATACAAAATATTGTGATTACCCACGATACACTAGTAAAAAATGCTGTGAAATTCGGCATTGTGCTAAGACTTTGATAATATTCTATATTTGGAAAAAATTGTTTCATAAAATTTACAAATTTAAGCCCAGTTCCACCACTTCCAGCATTTTTTGGCAAAATAAACGGACAAATTATATTTATCATAAATACAAAC
>JAGBJQ010000112.1 GCA_017934385.1 Campylobacter sp.
CCCATGACCTTGATAGCCTTGGCATCAGAGCCAGAACTGCCGCCCATACCGCCGGGGCTGATTATGAGTGCATTTGCGGAAAATACAAAAAAATGCGCTACAAAGGCTGGAAATGCGAAAAATGTGGCGTAGAAATCACTAGTTCTAAGGTTCGCCGCACACGCATGGGACATATCGAGCTAGTTACCCCAGTAGCGCACATTTGGTATGTAAATTCGCTCCCTAGCCGTATCGGCACGCTGTTGAATATCAAAATGAAAGATTTAGAGCGCGTGCTTTACTACGAGGCGTATATCGTAGAGAGCGCTGGTAGTGCGTATTATGATAACGAAAACACTAAAAAAGTCGAAAAATACGATGTCTTAAACGAAGAGCAATACCAAAGCTTGCGCGAGAGATTCGAGCAGACTGGTTTTGTGGCTAAAATGGGTGGCGAAGTTATCAGAGATATGCTAGCAGATCTTGATTTGGTCGAAATTCTTTCAAATTTGAAAGAGGAAATGGCTAGCACAAATTCAGAATTAAAGAAAAAAAATATAATCAAACGCCTAAAAGTCGTAGAGAGCTTTTTAAATTCTGGCAACAAACCAGAGTGGATGATGATTACAAATTTACCAGTTCTACCAGCGGATTTAAGACCGCTAGTTAGCCTTGACGGCGGTAAATTTGCGGTTTCAGATGTCAATGATTTATACCGCAGAGTTATCAATCGCAACACTCGCCTTAAAAAACTTTTGGAGCTTGATGCGCCAGAGATTATTATTCGCAACGAAAAACGCATGCTTCAAGAAGCCGTCGATGCGCTATTTGATAACGGCAGAAAGGCAAACGCTGTAAAAGGCGCAAACAAACGCCCGCTAAAATCTCTAAGCGAGATTATCAAAGGAAAACAAGGCCGTTTCAGACAAAATTTGCTTGGAAAACGCGTCGATTTCTCAGGTCGTTCAGTTATCGTCGTAGGTCCAAATTTGCGTATGGATCAATGCGGTCTGCCAAAAACTATGGCATTAGAGCTATTTAAACCACATTTGATAGCTAGACTTCAAGAAAAAGGCTATGCAACAACCGTAAAACAAGCCAAAAAAATGATTGAAGGCAAGGTAAATGAGGTTTGGGAGTGCCTAGAAGAGGTCGTTAAAGGTCACCCTGTCATGCTAAACCGTGCGCCGACACTTCACAAAATGTCAATCCAAGCCTTCCACCCAGTCCTAATCGAGGGTAAGGCTATTCGTTTGCACCCGCTTGTTTGTGCGGCTTTCAACGCTGACTTCGACGGCGATCAAATGGCTGTGCATGTCCCACTAAGCCAAGAGGCAATCGCAGAGTGCAAAATTTTAATGCTAAGCTCTATGAATATCTTGCTTCCAGCTAGCGGTAAGCCTGTGGCTGTGCCTTCGCAAGATATGGTTTTGGGAATTTATTATCTTAGCCTTGAAAAAGCTGGTGCAAAAGGCACAAACAAAATTTTTGCCAATGTCGATGAGGTTATGGTCGCTGTGGAGGCGAATTCTCTTGATATCCATGCTAAAATCAAAACTATGGTCGATGGTCGCATTATCTTTACGACAGCTGGTAGATTGGTCATCAAATCGATCTTGCCTGATTTTATCCCAGATACATTGTGGAATAAAAAATTAAAGAAAAAAGATATCGCAGAACTAGTCGATTATGTCTATAAAAATGGCGGTTTGGAAGTAAGTGCTGAATTCCTAGATAACCTTAAAAATTTAGGTTTCGAATCCGCTACAAAAGCTGGAATTTCAATCGCTGTTTCAGATATCATCGTGCCAAATTCTAAGTCAAATTTGATTGAGGACGCGAAAAATCAAGTCCGCGAAGTCCAAAATCAATACTCTGGCGGTTTGCTAACTGAGGGCGAGAGATACAATAAAACTATTCAAATTTGGACAAGCACGACTAAAAAACTAGCCGATGAGATGATGGATTTGATGAAAAACGACAAAGACGGCTTTAACTCAATCTATATGATGGCTGATAGTGGCGCTCGTGGTAGTTCAGAGCAAATTCGCCAATTAGCTGGTATGCGTGGTTTGATGTCTAAGCCAGATGGTTCGATTATCGAGACTCCGATTACATCAAATTTCCGCGAGGGATTAGATGCGAACGAATACTTCATCTCAACCCACGGTGCGAGAAAGGGTCTAGCCGATACTGCGCTTAAAACGGCAAATGCTGGTTACCTTACTCGTAAGCTAATTGATGTCGCTCAAAATGTTCGCGTTACAATCCATGATTGTGGCACACACGAGGGTATCGAAGTAACTGAAATCGTCGAAAACGGAACTTTGGTCGAGAATTTAGCCGATAGAATTTTAGGTCGCGTGCTAAGCGATGATGTAATTGATCCAGTTTCAAATGAAATTTTATTTACCGAGGGCACACTTCTTGGCGAAAAAGAGGTTCGCACTATTGTAGATGCTGGAATTAAATCAGTTAGCATCAGAACTCCGATTACTTGCAAGGCTCATAAGGGCGTTTGCGCTAAATGCTATGGTGTGAATTTGGGCGAGGGCAAACTAGTAAAACCAGGCGAGGCTGTCGGTATCATCTCGGCTCAATCAATCGGCGAGCCAGGAACTCAGCTAACACTAAGAACTTTCCACGCAGGTGGAACGGCTGCTACTGATCAACAAGCAGATAAGGTTATCGCTAGCAATGAGGGTTATATCAGATATTACAATGTCAAAACTTATGAAAACAATGGCAAAAATATCGTGATGAACCGCCGAAATGCGGCTGTGCTTTTGGTCGAACCAAAAATCAAAGCTCCATTTAGCGGTAAGGTAAGCATAGAAGTAACTCACGATGATGTCAATATCTTTGTAAAAAGCAAAAAAGATGAGGTTAAATACAATATCCGCCGCCACGATTTGGCTAAACCAAACGAACTAGCTGGTGTTAGCGGTAAGGTCGAGGGCAAATACTATATCGTTTGCAAAGACGGCGATAATATCGAAGAAAACGAGAGTTTGGTCGAAATCATCAAAACAGGCTGGAATATCCCAGCTCGCGTGCCGTTTGCTAGTGAAATTTGCGTCCAAGACGGCGAGCCTGTAACTCAAAAAATCAAATCAGGCGCAGTTGGCGAGATCAAATATTTTATCTTAAAAGGTGATTATTTAGAGCGTCTAAAAGATATCAAAAAGGGAAATATCGTAACCGAAAAAGGTATGTATGCTGTAATCTCTGATGAAAACGGCAGAGAGGCTATCAGACACTATATCCCACGCGAATCTGTGCTTGTATTTAACGATAATAGTAAGGTTAAATTTGATGATATCATCGCAAAACCTAAAAAAGAAGAAAACACCGTAATCGCTCAATGGGATCCATATACTACCCCTGTGGTAGCTGAGTGCGCTGGTGTGGTTAGCTACGAGGATATCGAGCCAGGTTACACTGCTACTGAGCAATACGATGAAGCGACAGGACATAGTAGTTTGGTGATTAATGAGTATTTACCACAAGGCGTAAAACCAGCTATCGTAATCACTCCTAGCAAGGGCGAGCCGATGAAATACAATATCGGACCAAAAACTCAAATTCTTGCAACTAGTGGAGATGAGGTAGCGATCGCTGATGTCCTAGCTAGGACGCCAAAAGCCGCTGCGAAATCGAAAGATATCACAGGTGGTTTGCCACGCGTTTCTGAGCTTTTCGAAGCACGCAAATCAAAAAATACCGCTATCATCGCTGATATCGACGGAACTGTGAGATTTGGCAAACCTATGAGCTCAAAAGAGCGCGTAATCATCGAGGGTGAGGACGGCACAGTGGCTGAGTATCTAATCGATAAATCTCGCCAAATTCAGGTAAGAAACGGCGAGTTTGTCCATGCTGGCGAAAGACTAACTGACGGCTCTATTAGCTCACACGATGTGCTTAGAATTTTAGGCGAAAAGGCGCTTCATTACTATCTAGTTAGCGAAGTTCAACAAGTCTATCGCTCACAAGGCGTTGCGATTAACGATAAACATATCGAAATCATCGTATCTCAAATGCTTCGCCAAGTCCGCATCATAGATAGTGGCGATACTAAGCTAATCATCGGCGATTTAATCAGCCGCCGCAGGTTCAAAGAAGAAAATGAGCGCATTATGAAAATGGGTGGCGAGCCAGCGATCGCTGAGCCGGTGCTTTTAGGTATTACTCGTGCGGCTGTGGGAAGCGATAGCGTGATTTCGGCTGCTTCCTTCCAAGAGACTACCAAGGTTTTAACCGAGGCAAGTATCGCGGCGAAATTTGATAGATTAGAGGACTTGAAGGAAAATATCATTTTAGGTCATATAATCCCAGTCGGAACTGGTCTATACAAAGACAAAGAAGTCAAGCTTAAAAAATAATTTTGGGGGCGAAATTTCGCCCCTTTTTTAAATTTTAAAATTTTAGAATTCTTGAATTTTGCCAAATTTTAAAATTTTAAAATTTCGCCACAAAAGGGATTATCTATGCCTAAATCATTTCCAAATTTCGGATTATTAATGCTTCGTTTGACGCTTGGAGTCTGCCTTTTTATGCATGGCGTGGCAAAGATAATGAACGGTGTGGGCGGTATAAAGGGCATGCTGGGCGCAAAGGGATTGCCTGAGTTTATCGCGTATGGCGTGTATTTGGGCGAAGTCGTCGCACCTGTGATGATAATCATCGGATTTTTCACCCGCGTGGGCGCGCTCATCGTGCTTGGGCTGTGTGGCGTGATATTTTATCTAGCGCACCCTGATTTTTTGGCATTATCAAAACACGGCGGATTTGAGGCGGAGATTTTATACCTTTATATCGGAATTTCACTTTGCTTGCTAGCCTGCGGCGGCGGAAGATTTGCGACTATTAAAGACTGAATTTATAATTTATTTTGACATTTCTTATTTGTATGAATTAAAAATATGATATAATACAAAATAATACAAAATTAATCAAATTTCATACAAAAGGATTTAAAATGGCTACAAGTTTAATACAATTAAGAGTAGATGAAAAATTAAAAAAACAAGCAGATGAGCTGTTTGCTGATTTGGGACTTGATACTACAACGGCTCTTAGAATATTTTTAAAACAAGCCTTAAAAGTAGGTGGTTTGCCGTTTAAGGTTTTGAAAGAGAAACGAGATGGCTATTCGCTAGATGAAGCCCCGAGTATCAAAGAAATAAGAGCCGAAATTCAAAAAATGCCAATAGCAGAGCAGGAAGCATTGAGAGCAGAAGTAAGGGCTCAAATGTTTGGTGAATAAAATATATAAAATCAGACTTGTAAAAAAAGCAGATAAACAGCTTACAAAAATTAAAATTGGCGATAAAAAAAGTGCAGAGCGAATTGTGATATTTTTAGAAGAGATTGAAAAAATAGAAAATCCATTTGCGTTGAAAAATTGTGGCAAAATGGAAGGATACGAAAATCGCTGGAAATGGTATGTAGGAATTCATTACCGAGTAATCGGCGAAAAACACGATGATATACTGACAATCAAAGTTATCGAAATTCCAACAAGAGAAAATGCGTATAAGTAAAAGTTAGTGATGATAAATTTGCACTTTGCAAATTTATCATCACTAACGACAAAAATTTCCCAAATATCGATATAAAGCTTGTTAGAACAAGTAGGTAATTTTGAATTTGATGAAACACAGTGTAAGCGTTAGAAATTCGATTTTATTGAATTAAAAGCCGAAAAATGTAAAAATCACACATTTTATTTTAGGGTTTAAATATGACAGAAAAAATCTCTATAAATTTGAATAAAATTGTATCGGATATTTCGGAAGAAAATATTTTAGAAAGAGTTTTAAGAGAAGCTATAACAAATTCAATACATGCAAAAGCTACTAATATAGAGTGTTATATTAAAACTAATAAAAC
>JAGBJQ010000113.1 GCA_017934385.1 Campylobacter sp.
GAGTTGCATATTTTGCATGATCGAGCCCATAGCCCAATAGACATTTCTGTGCATATTTTCTGGCTTCAAAAACTCCCAGCCTTGTGGCATTTTATCCACAAGCACACCCGAAAATAGTATATAAACAGGCGCGCCATAAAGCGTGTTGCTAACGCCTAGGCTTTCAAGCGATTTGCCAAATTTCTTAACCGCCGCAGCGTCTAAATCGCGCAAAAGCTCCTTGTCTGTGATGACGCTAATGTGCGCGTCTTTGGTCGTAAAAAGCGCAGGGGCTAAAAACCCAGCCTCCAAAACAGCCTCGATTTGCTCAGCACTTGGCATATCAGCGCTAAATTTGCGCACACTTTGGCGTCTTTGCATTGCTTCTAAAAGTTCCATTTTTTATCCTTTCTTTGGAATTTGAAATTTTTTTAAAAAAACAGCGTCGGCTCTTGTCTTCGTTGCGAATCAGCCACAAACGAAGTGATGATATCTACCATTTCTTTGGCGGCGATTGGCTTAATCGCGCCCTTTGGACAGCGATTTACGCAACTATAACACGAAATGCACTTTTCTAAATCAAACGCTTTATTTTCGATATCTATCGCGTCTGTGGGGCAGTTTTTCACGCAGGTTTTGCACTCTATGCACTCGGCGGTAAATTCTTTGGCTTTATACTCTGGCGGTAGCGCGTATGCCACTTCTGGGTGCTCTTCGCGGTAAGCCACGACCTGTTTGCCCATTTCCCAATCTCCCCAGCCGGTTTTTAACTCGTCATGTAACTTCAAATCACCACGCAAAAATTTTTCGTAAGAGGCTTTGGCGAAATTTTTGATGATTTGCTTGTCGCTTTTATCTGGGCGGTTGTCGGCTAGTCCTTTTAGCATGGAGTATCTAGCGATGAAAGCACCCAGTGAGACCACGCTAAACCCGCTGTTTAGGGCGCGTTCGCTCATTTCCTTTATAGCTATGCCATAATACGCATTGCCATAAGTTACAACCCCGATAAATGGCGTATTTTGCGCCTTTAAGCAAGCAAACATTTCATCTGAAAGCGTGAAAAGCTTGCCTGCGCTCATACAGCCAAAAATCACCAAATCATCTTTGGTGAAATTGTGGATTTTTTCGCGATTTTCTTTGCGCAAAAGATTGATTTTTTTGATCTCAAATTCGCCCAAATTTGCGATCTCTTCCCCTATCATTTTGACGATTTTCTCAGTCGAACCACTCGGACTAAAATATACCAAATACAAATTTTTCTTTGCCATATTTTCCCCTTTAATTAAAATTTTGGTAAAATCTCAAAATTCTTGTGAATTATATCGCATACGATATAATTTGTCAAATTTAACTTTTACTAAAATTCAACAATAAAATTCCAAAATAACTAAAATTTTAACTAAGTATTCAGCCAAATTTATATAAAATTAACATTATATGCGAGGTTCGCAGTATTTATCTACAAAGTTTAATCCATTAAAAGACGCAGTTTTTTAAAGCTAGGCGCAATGGGCGCACTGGCTATGTCGCACGCAAGTGCTAATACGCCACAGGAGACCACAAATGTTTGTGCTAATAAATACGGAGCATTTATGGTAAGCACACAAAATGGCAAAATCACTAAAATTTCTGATTTTAGTGGGGATTACAAAGCAAATAGGCTAAATTTGAGTATCGACACACTTTTGCAAAACAAAACGCGCATAAAATACCCGTATATCCGCAAAAGCTACTTGCAAAACGGAGCTGGAAGCAACAACGATTTGCGTGGCAAAGAGGAATTTATCCGCGTTAGCTGGGAGCAAGCACTTGATTTAGTCCAAAAAGCTTTTAGCGATACTTACGAAAAATTTGGCAGTGGCGGAATTTGGGGTTCGGTGTATCAGTGGGGAAATTTAGGCAAGGTAGGGCATTCTCGCAACCTTGGCAAACGCATGCTAAATGTTCTTGGCGGTTATGTCGCAGAAAACGGTGGCTGGTCGTATGGGTGCGCGCAGGTCATTCACCCACATGTCCTTGGCCACATGGAGACCCGCCAGCAGCCTACAAGCTGGGAAGCTGTGCTAAAAAATACCAAAAATTTCGTGCTTTGGGGCGCAAACCCAGTTAATTATGCCGAACTTGGCATAGGAGTGCCTGTGCATGGCTCTTTCGAGTATTTTGACAAGCTCAAAGCCAAGGCAAAATCAGGCGAGATGAAAATTTACGCGGTTGATGTTTTTGCAAACGATAGTGCCAGGTTTTTTGAGAGCGAGATGATTTATATCCGCCCTAGCACAGATACAGCTATGATGATAGCGATGTGTGAGTATCTGTATGAAAATAATCTTTATGACAAGGATTTTATCGAGCGTTGCACGGTGGGATTTGAGAAATTTAAAGAGTATTTTATGGGTGAGAGCGACGGAGTGAAAAAAGATCTTGCCTGGGCAAGTAAAATTTGTAATATCGATGAGAAAATTTTAGAAAATTTCACTCGCACTCTCGCTAGTGAGCGCACATTTATACTATCTGGGTATGGAATACAACGCGTCAGCCACGGCGAGGCGAGTTATCACGCACTAATCGTGCTAAATGCGATGCTTGGCTCTATGGGCTTAGATGGTGGTGGATTTAGCACGAACGACCATACTCACTACACCGCTGATATTCACTTCAAGGCCCCAAAAATCGGCGCAATCGATGTGCTTCCAAATGATGAAAAATACAAATCGCAAGTCAAACCCGATATGCATTATATCCCGAATTCTAGGCTACTTGACGCACTAGAAAATCCAGGCGGAAAGGTTTGGCGAAACGGCAAGGAATTTACCTACACAGATATTAGATTGATTTTTAATAATAACGGCTCACTTTTCACTCGTCACCCAGACGCAAACCGCGCTGCAAAAGCTATTGAAAAGGTAGATCATATCATCACAGCTGAGCCGTTTTGGACATCGCAAGCCAAATTTGCCGATATCGTCCTGCCAGTAGCAATCCAGCCAGAGCGCGCTGATATCGAGTATGCAAACTCTACGCGCGAATATCTCTTTGCGATAAAGCCGTTAGTGGAGCCCTACGGCGAAGCTAAAAGCGATTTTTGGATTTGCAATGAGATTTGCAAACGATTTGGTAAGGATGAGCTTTTTAACGAAGGTAAGGACGAAATGGGCTGGATAAGGGAGTTTTACGATGGCGTGAAAAAGGATGCCGCGGATTTGGGATATGATATGCCAAGCTTTGAAGCATGGTGGGAGAAGGGGTATTTTAAATTTGACAAAATCGATGAGAAAAAGAGCTTCAATACCGCTTATAGCGCATATCGCAAAGACCCAGAGACGAACAAACTAAAAACCCCAAGTGGCAAAATCGAAATTTTCTCGCAAAAAGTGGCTGATTTTGGAATACAATCCATGCCAGGCTATCCAAAATGGAACGAACCACACGAGTGGCTAGGTGGCCAGAATATCGCTGCTACGCCGTTTGCTTTGGTGAGCCCGCACTCGAAATGGCGTCTTCACAATCAGCTAGATAATGATGAAATTTTGCGCGAATTTAGCAAAATTTC
This sequence comes from Campylobacter sp., assembly GCA_017934385.1. Lineage (GTDB taxonomy): Bacteria > Campylobacterota > Campylobacteria > Campylobacterales > Campylobacteraceae > Campylobacter_B. The sequence continues at coordinate 3,530 of JAGBJQ010000113.1, forward strand.
AGGCAAAGAACCAGTGCTGATAAACTCGCAAATCGCGCAAAATTTAGGTATCGCTCAGGGTGATATCATAAAAGTTTTTAACTCTCGTGGGGCGATTTTGTGCGGTGCGGATATCAGAGACGATGTGCCACGCGATGTAGTAATCGTGCGAGAGGGTGCATGGTGGGATAGGCATGATGACGGAATTTGCCACAGCGGAAACGCAAATGTCCTAACCCTAGATAAGGGAAGTTCGGACCTAGCTAACAGCAATGTCGCACACACCTGCCTTGTAAATATCGAAAAATTTAGCGGAGAATTGGAGCCTTTGAGAGCCTACGAACCGCCAAAATTTGCATAAATTTTACATAAATTAAATTGCCCTGCATTTGTGGGGCAGATTTATGATTAAATTTTAAGCCCAAAATGTATAAAATCGCCAGTTTTAGGAGAAATAATGAGCGATAAATACGATATGTTGCTGTTAGAAAATCAAATTTGTTTCCCAACTTACGCCGTGGCAAACAAGATTTTAAGGCGATACCAGCCGCTTTTAAAAGAGATAAATCTAACCTACACTCAATACATTGTAATGATGGTTTTGTGGGAAAAAAAGCAAATAAATGAAAAAGTTTTGGTTAAGGCTTTGTTTTTGCAGGCAAACACGCTATCAAATTTGCTTAAAAATCTCAAATCAAAAGGTTTTATCGAAATACAAAAGGATCAAAACGATAAAAGAAATATCATAATTTCACTCACCGAAGATGGCGAAAAACTAAAAGAAAAAGCCATAGAAGTGCCGATGACGCTTGCAAAAGAGCATTGGCTAAGCGATGAAGAGTTTGCGACATTTAAAAAACTGCTTTTAAAACTGCTTTGTGGCGAGTGGGAAGGGTGCAAATAGCGCAAAGGGCGCAAATTTCGCTGTCGCGCTAAATTTATTCGGGCGAAATTTGCGTTAAATTTCGAATTTTTCGCGCAAAATTCGCCAAATTTTACTAAAATTTTAATCCGCTTTTTGGATTAAAACTCTCTCACATTTTATGATTTCATCAAATCCGCTTTCGAATTTGCCAAGATTGATTAATCCGTCGTAGTAGGGCTGAGCTTTGTAAAACAGCACCAGATTTCCCCACGGCGAGAAATAGCCTAAATCTCCGACTTTGCCCTCCGAGCTAGGATCGCCAGCAAAATTTAGTCGCACGGGCAAATCTGCGATTTTTTCTCGCCCTGCGTAATCTTTCAAATTTAACTCTAATGGCAAATTTTCATAAAAACTCTTTGCCGCGCCAGTATCACCCAAAACAGCCACCGCACGGACATTTTCACAGCTAAATTCTACTCTCATCTCATCTCCTAATGCAAAAATCACGCTCAAACACAAAAAAATCAGTTTTTTCATAATTTTCCTTTTAAATTTAGCCCAAATTCATCTGCGCTAACTTCGCACAAAGCTCAAACGCATTGTCTAAATCTATCGGAAATTGCGTCTTTTGCACCATTTTTTTGTGCGGTTCGCTAAACATATTGCAATCATACTTCGAATAATCCTTAAACTGGTAAGTATCGCACACCAAAAGCGTTTCGCAGTGCCCATAGACCATTTTTAGCCCGAGCTCGTTTCCGCTCCACATCGCTTCCATATTATACTGCGCAACCTGCTCTTTTGTCGCGTTCATCGTATAAATTAGCCCGACTGGGATTTTTTTCTTTAAATTTAGCTCATAGCGTCCATTTTTATCTATCATATACGATCCGCCGGCAAATAGCATACGCTCCAAAAGGTTTCTAAACATGCCTGTCGGATAAAAATCATAAATCGGAGAGCCGATTATTAGGGCATCGGCGTTAATTATTTTTTCTAAAATCTCTCTTGCTCCGTCTTTTACGGCGCAAAGTCCGCCTAGGCTTTTGCCCTTTCTTTTACAGGCAAAGCAACTTATACAGCCTTTAAAATCCACATCGCCTAAATTTATAAACTCAGTCTGTGCGCCCACGCTTTGCGCGCCTTTTTCGCTAGATTTTAAAACCTCGGCCGTGTTGAAATTTTTCCTTGGACTTGCGTTTATGATGATAACTTTTTTCATATTTCTCCTTAAATTTATTGCCTAATTTTGCAAATTTTATTTTACCAAAATTCCGTTAGCATTTAGCCACGCTTTGATGTCATCTTTTAGCGTAGCTCCACCTGAATAATGCACCGATAGTGCATTTCCGATAGGCGAATTTGGCGCAAGCTTGGCGATTGCCGTGACACTAGCCCCCATTCTGCCGCCACCATGCGAAGCAAACGGAATTATCGTTTTGCCGTTAAAATCATAGCTTTCAAGTAGCGTAGCTATCGGCATTGGCACACTTGCCCACCAGTTTGGATAGCCTAGTAGTATCGTGTCATAGCTATCAAAATTTTTAATTTCGGCGTCTATTTTTGGTCTTGCATTTTTGTGTTGATCACTTTGAGCCTGCATTAAACAAGTATTGTAATCGTCCGAATATGGCTCTTCTAGGCGAATTTCAAAGATGTCTGCGCCTGTAATTTTGCGAATTTCTCTGGCTATGCCACGCGTATTTCCGCCCCACGAATAAAACACGATTAAGATTTTTTCGTGTTTGCTTGGGGTAAATTTTTCATTTTTTGCTTCGATTTTACCTGAAATTTGCGAATTTTCGCTGTTTCGCACAAGACGAATTCCAAGATTGTGGCTTTTAAAACTA
>JAGBJQ010000114.1 GCA_017934385.1 Campylobacter sp.
CGCTAGATGATGAGTGCGATTGCTATACTTGCAAAAATTTTTCGCGCGGGTATTTAAACCACCTATTTCGCGCGCACGAGCTGACATTTTACCGCTTAGCTAGTATTCACAATCTGCATTATTATCTAAATTTAGTAAAACAAATGCGAGAGGCGATAATAAGGGGCGAATTTGCTAAATTTAGGCTAAATTTTTACGCCAAAAGAGGAGTATAAAACGCCTAAACAAGGCGTTTTATCAGCAAAAATGAAATTATATAAAGTGGGGCAATAACGGCACAAATGGCGACATATTGCCACCAGATTAAATTTATCGGTAACAAACCAAAAAATCTATTTAATACGCTTGCGCTAAACATTGTCAAAAAATCTACAATAAGAGCCAAAATGAAGAGTTTTACCCCTGTTTTCTTTGATAAATACAAAAACGCTTTTGATTTGTAAAAATATGCGCAAAGACCAAGCACGCCAAGCGCACCAAGTAATCCGATACCATATTTTTGCACACCAAAAATATTATTAATTTCCAAAAATCCAACCCCAAGTGCTAGGATAAAAAACAGATTAAATGAATTAATTTGTCTTTTGACATACAGATCATGTGTAGCCACAGCAAGGCTAGAAAACGCCATATTTAGTGGCACTAAATATGCGATTAACCAGATAAAAACTATGGCTAAATCTACGCAAATCCCAACCGAAGCTGAATTTACAAAGCCCAAATTTGCGCTATTAGCGAGCAAAAACGAGATGATTTCGCCTTTGAAAAATATTAGCGCAGAAGCGAATATTAGTGGCAAAATACAAGAAAGTATGCCGTATTTGCGAATAAAATTTGAATAAATTTTGCTTTCAAGGTTTTCATTATTTTTCGTTTGGATATCGACAAATTCAAAACCAAATTTTATCTCTTTATTTAAAATAGATTTTTCATCTTCGTATCCTATTGGGGCGATACCGTCTTTTACATATTTGATAAAAACTGCCTTATCTTTTTCGGCGATGAAACTGACAAAATCTCCGACTTTTATATCTTCATCATGAAAATCAAAAGCGTCATAGCTATATTCTTTGCCGTCATCGCCCAAAATTTTGGTCTTATTTACAATCTGTCCAAAAAGTTTCATGAAATTCCTACAAGATAAAATTTATTTGTAGGAATTTTACTAAATGAAAGTAAATCAATATCTGTGATTTTTATTCCACTGTTACACTTTTTGCCAAATTTCGTGGCATATCCACATCGTTGCCAAGGCGCACAGAAATTTCAAGGGCTAAAAGTTGCAGTATTATCATCATTTCGAAAAATTCAGCCATTGGGCTGGTTTAGTCGCTGGTTTTGATAAAATCATCTGCTAGGTCAAATTCTTTTGGGCTAATCGCTAAAATATATGAATCCCTAGCGGCAAGCTCCTCGACATTGCTTTTGGTTTTCTCATATAGCAGGGATTGTGGCATTAATGCGATTGTAAAAAGGTGTTCGTCAGCCAGCGCGATTGGGCCGTGTTTCATCTCGCCACTTGGGTATCCCTCAGCGTGAAGATATGAAATTTCTTTGAGTTTCAAAGCACCCTCTAATGCTAGTGGATAGAAAATATCCCGCCCGATAAAGAAAAATCCATGTCCGTGCAAATAGTGCTTGCTAAGGCGATAAATTCGCTCTTGTAGGCGCGGATTTATTTTTAAAATTTGCGGAATTTTAAGCATTGTTGAAATTTGCTCATTTTGTTCATTTTCGCTGATAGTTTTACGCAACCTTGCAGCATAGACGCTTAGCATCCATAGTACCATAACCTGCGTAGCAAAGGCCTTTGTGCTTGCAACTCCTTTTTCGATACCGGCGCGAGTTAGGATTACACTGCCTGCCATGCGCACGATTGAGCTGTTATCGACATTGCAGATTGCTAGGGTTTTTAATCCTGCTTCTTTGGCGATTTTTAGGGCTTCTAGGGTGTCGGCTGTCTCGCCACTTTGGCTAATTACGATAAAAAGCGCGTTTGGGTTCAAAAACGGCTCTTTGTAGCGAAATTCGCTAGCGATTTCGATTTTGGTGCGAATTTTGGCTAGTCTTTCGAAAAGATACGCGCTAACTAGCGCAGCATGGTAGCTAGTGCCACACGCACAAATCATAATCTCATCTACGCCCTCAAACAAATCAGGCGAAATTTCATCAAATTTAATATCCCCAGCCTTTATCACGCGCCCCATCATGGTCTCTGTGATGACTTGGGATTGCTCGTAAATCTCTTTTTCCATGAAAAATCTATAACCCTCTTTTTGCGCGTAGCCCTTGTCTTTCGGAAGTTCGCCGTAGTTTGGAGAGATTTTTTTGCCGTTTTGATATACGCTGATTTCATCGCTACTAGACACGCCATACACGCCGTCATCTAGGTAGGTAACCTTGCTAGCTAGTCCGATTAATGGCGCGTCTGATGAGCTAAACAAGACTTCACCGCTCTCGCCAAATCCCACGATTAGTGGGGCTGCGTTTTTGGCGAAAAATATATTCCCAGGCGCTGCTTTTGTGATCAAAAGTGTCGCATAAGCCCCATGCAAGCGCGCAATCGTAGCCTCGTAAGCCTTAAACGCGTCGGCGTGAATTTTATAGTATTTTTCAAACAAATGCACGATGACCTCAGTGTCTGTTTGGCTCAAAAACACCACGCCCTCGCTACTAAGCTCATCTTTTAGCTCTTGGTAATTCTCAATAATTCCATTATGCACCACAAAGCTAAATTCGCCAAAATGCGGGTGGGCGTTTAGCTCGGTCGGCTTGCCATGCGTCGCCCACCTAGTATGGCCGATTGACACTCCAAAACACTCGCTGCTAAAATCAGCCATTTTTTCATCTAAATTTTTAAGTTTTCCAACAGCCTTAAAATATGTAATATTCGCATTTTCCTTGCCCTCCATAATAGCGATTCCAGCGCTATCATAGCCTCTGTATTCGAGCTCTCTTAGACCATTTAGGACGATATTTTTTTTCTCTTTATTTCCGATATATCCTACGATTCCGCACATTTTTAAATTTTATTCCTTTCAGCAAAATTCGCAAAATTATAGTAATTTTTCGTAAATCGTTAGAAAATTTTTAAAAAATTAGCTAGATTAAATTTTAAAACTATATAATTACGATTTAAATTTTAGGAAGTTTTATGGAAATATTAAAAAAATTAGAAAATAATGAAAGATTAAATTTCGATGAAGCGACCAAATTGTGGGACTTAGACCTTTTCGACCTAGCTAAATTTGCAAACGCAATCCGTGAGCAAAAAAACGGCAAAAAGGTGTTTTTCAACTCAAATCGTCATATAAATCCTTCAAATTTGTGCGCTGATACCTGTAAATTTTGCGCTTTTTCGGCTCATCGCAAAAACGAGAAGCAATCTTACACAATGAGCAAAGATGAAATTTTGGGCATAGTGGCTGATACTGTGGCGCGAGGCACAAAAGAGGTGCATATCGTAAGCTCGCATAATCCAAATTTAAAGCCTGAGTGGTTTTTTGATTTATTTAGCTCGATAAAAGCCAAATTTCCAAATTTGCATATCAAAGCAATGACCGCAGCAGAAGTGGATTTTTTCAAGCGAAAATGGAAAATGCCTTACGAAGAGACTTTGCAAAATATGATTGAAAGTGGCGTGGATTCTATGCCGGGTGGCGGTGCTGAGATATTTGATGAAGGCATTAGAGAG
>JAGBJQ010000115.1 GCA_017934385.1 Campylobacter sp.
ATTTTAGGATTAGGCGGAAATCGCCGATACCACTAGCTGCGAGAGTTTTTATCGGACCCGCTGAAATCGCATTTACACGAATTCCACGCTCACCTAAATCGTGCGCCAGGTATCGAACTGAGCTCTCTAACGCTGCTTTTGCTACGCCCATGACATTGTAATGCGGCACGAATTTCACGCCGCCAAGATAGCTTAATGTCAAAATCGCTCCGCCGTCATTTAGCAAAGGTTCGACTGCATTTGTAAGCGCAATCAGCGAATAAACCGAGGTTTGCATAGCGATATTAAAAGCATCTTTTGTAGTGTCGATAAATTTGCCATCAAGCGCCTCGCGTGGGGCAAATGCCACAGCGTGAAGCACGAAGTCAAATTTGCCAAAATCTTTTTCTAAGCTAGTTCGCAAATTTGCCAAATGCTCGTCGTTGTTGATATCTAGCTCGTAAATTTTATCGCTTCCAAGCTCCGCTGCAATCGGCTCGACACGCTTTTTCAAAGCGTCATTTAAAAATGTAAAAGCTAACTCCGCCCCTTGCTCGTGGCAAATTTTCGCAATGCCATAAGCGATAGATTTGTTGTTTGCAACGCCGACGATTAGCCCTTTTTTGCCTTTTAAAATCATTTTACTTCCTTGATTAGATTTATGAAATTTTCTGCTTCCCAGCTAGCCGTTCCCACTAAAACGCCATCGCAACTTGAAATTTGCGAAATTTCGGCGATATTTTTGAGATTTACGCTTCCGCCATAAAGCAAAGGCGCCTTTGTTTTGGTGCGCAAAAAGCTTAAAATTTCATCAATTATTGCGCTAGTTGCGGTATTTCCCGTGCCAATCGCCCAAATCGGCTCGTAAGCAATGACCAAATTTTTGTAATTTAAATCGATTTTTGCCAGTTGCAATGATAAGAATTCCTTTGTTATGCCGTTTTTATAAATTTGCTCGTTTTCGCCGATACAAAAGATGATTTTATAGCCTTGCGATTTTGCAAATTCAAATTTTTTTGCGATTAGCTCATCGCTTTCGCCCAAAATTTCACGCCTTTCGCTATGTCCGATTAAAACGCAGTTTATACCAAACTCACCCAGCATTTCCTTGCCGATTTCGCCTGTGAAACTGCCGTTTTGGCATGGGTAGAAATTTTGTGCGCCTTGGATAAATTTGTGATTTCCCAAATTTAAAGCCACAGCTGGCGGAAATACCACAATTTGGTGCTTTGATAAAATTTCATCACCTAAATTTGCATTTAAAATTTCGCAATAGCGCTCAAAACTAGCCCTAGTGTGATTGCATTTTAAATTTGCGGCTAGTATCATTGCTCGCTATCCTCGATAGTTAGGACTTTTACGCCAGGAAGCTCTTTACCCTCGATTAGCTCCAAGCTAGCCCCACCACCCGTGGAGATAAATGTCATATCATCGGCGTTTCCGGCTCTTTCGACCACATCGGCTGTATCGCCACCGCCCACGACGGTCGTAGCGTCGCTATCGGCGATGAAGTGCGATATACGCATACTTCCGCGCGCGAATTTATCGATCTCAAACACGCCCATAGGGCCGTTCCACCAGATAGTTTGCGCATCATCAAGTGCCTCTTTGAAAAGCGCCACGGTCGCAGGTCCGATATCTAGCCCCATCCAGCCAGCTGGGATTTCTTGAACCGTTACGCGCTTCATAACAGAATCTTGCGAGCAAGCAGGTGCCGCGATAGTATCGACTGGGATATAAATTTTAACCCCTAATTCCTTGCCTTTGCGCAAAATATTTTTGGCCTCTTCGATCAAATCCTCTTCTAAAAGCGAATTTCCGATATCGTATCCGACGGCCTTTAAAAATGTAAAAGCCATACCGCCACCGATGATGAGTTTATCGACTTTTGGGAGCAGATTATGCAAGGCTTGGAGCTTGCCACTGACCTTGCTACCGCCAGTTACAGCGACGAAAGGACGGGCTGGGCGTTTGATTAAATCAGCGGCGAATTTAATCTCTTTTTGTAGCAAAAATCCAGCCGCTTTGTGCTCGTTGTCGAAAAACTTCGTCACAGCCTCGACGCTTGCGTGCGCTCTGTGGCATACGCCAAATGCGTCATTGACATAAAATTCGGCAAAGCTAGCTAATTTTTTGGCTAATTCAGTATCGTTTTTGGTTTCGCCCTTTTCGAAGCGTAAATTATCTAGTAATAAAAGCTCGCCCTTTTTTAGCTCACTAACTGCCTTGCTAGCACGCTCTCCTACGATATCATCGACAAATTTGACCTCGCGATCTAGCAATCTGCCAAGTCTTTTTGCCACAGGGCGAAGGCTAAATTTCTCCTCGTAGCCGTTTTTTGGGCGGCCAAGGTGACTTGCCAAAATCACGCAACCACCATTATCCAAACAATAGCGAATCGTAGGGATTGATGAGCGAATTCTGCGATCGTCTGTGATATTGCCAAACTCGTCCATAGGCACATTAAAATCGCATCTAATAAAAACTTTCGCACCGTCTGTGAAATTTAGGTCTTTAATATCTAAAATTTGGCTCATCTCAACCCCTTTTTGACGCTGCGAAAACCGCTAAATCAACCAATCTGTTGCTATAACCCCACTCGTTATCATACCAGCTTAGCACTTTGATTAAATTTCCGCCAATCACCTGCGTGCAATCGCTCGCCACAGCTGTCGAAAATGTCGAAGTGCAAAAATCGCTTGATACGCGTTTGTCATCATCGACAACTAAAATTCCCTTCATTGCGCCATTAGCGTATTTTCTAAAAATTTCATTTAGCTCATCAGCTGTGGTCTCTTTTTTGGTCGATACAGTCAAATCTACCATTGAGACATTTGCTACTGGCACGCGCACAGCTTGTCCGTGCATTTTGCCTTTAAGCTGTGGCAAAATCAGGCTGATTGCCTTGGCTGCGCCTGTCGTAGTCGGTATGATATTGCACGCCGCCGCACGGCTTCTGCGAAAATCACGGCTTTTGACATCGACTAGGCTTTGGCCGTTTGTATAGGCGTGGATTGTAGTCATCAAGCCCTTTTCGATACCTAGCTCATCGTCTAAAATTTTAGCCACAGGGCCAAGTCCGTTTGTGGTGCAACTAGCGTTTGAAATCACGCTCTCGCCTGCGTAGCTTTCGTGATTTACGCCGATTACATAAGTCGGAGTATCGTCCTTAGCAGGGGCGCTCATAACGACAAGTTTAATGCCGTTATCCAAAAATGGTTTGCATTTTTCTGTGGTTAAAAATGCTCCTGTGCATTCTAGCACAACTTCTGCACCAAGCCCCGCGAAATCTAGCTCGCTAGCATCTCTGGTGCTATAAACTCTGATTTTTTTGCCATCTACTGCGATGTAATCATCGTTTATGATTTCAACTTTTTTATTAAATTCCCCATGAACTGTGTCGTATTGAAGCAAGTATCTAGTAAGGTCGCGTTTAGCGGTATCGTTGATAGCCACTAGCTCTACATCATCGCGATTTAGCGCGATTCTGGCTGCACATCTGCCGATGCGTCCAAAGCCGTTAATTGCAATTTTTGTTGCCATAATTTTTCCTTAAAATGAAATTTTAAAATCTCATAATATTACAAAAATTTGGGTTAATTAACGGTAAAATGGATTAAATTTTAGCTGTTTTTGACGCTAAATTTCACGCCACTATCAATAAAAACACTTAGCAAAATTTCATAAAATTCGCCAAATTTATCTTTTAAAATTTGGCCATTTTCTATGATAAATTCAGCGTCATTTCTCTCGGTTAGCGCGTCATAAAGTGCGTCTAGATTTGTAATGTAATCAGGCTCGAAATTTAGGCGTTTGGCGATGAATTTATAAAGCCTGGCTTTGCTTTTTACTTTGGCTGCGTCGATTGTGATTATTTTCATTATTGCACCCTCTCAAAGCTCTTGTAATGGTCTTTTGTGTAAAAAATCAAGCCGTCGTTTGAAAACACTAGCCGTTTTTTACCCCTAGCACCACCCCTGTAATCGATATCAGCCTCTGTGTAAATTCTGCCTTTTTTAGAGGGAAGTGCGCGCTCGTAATTTCCAAACCTATCGCCACCGATCGATTTATCCTTCGCGTATGCGTGCAGATCGCCACCGCTCCAACCAAGGGCGTTTGCCTGCTTTTTGGTGATGAAATTTGAAGGCAGTTTTCCGTGCGCTTTGATATGCTCACTCACGCACTCTTTGCTAATGCAAAGCTCGCTTGCTGGCGTTTGTGCGCCATTATCTTGCACGCTTTGCGAAATAGAATTTTTGCCATAAAATAAAAATAAAGCTAATGCTAAAACCCCGAAAATCAGAGCAAAATTTAGAAATTTTTTACTCACTTTTGATTCTTTTTTTGGTTGCAAATTTAAAATAGCAAATTATCGCTGCTACAACCAAAGCTAGAATTAGTGGCGCGATATAAGGTTTTTCTTTGATATGAGAGTAGATTTCTTGGACGAAATCCCCAGCATAAAAACTCAAAAGTCCGATGATAAGCGCCCATACAAGCGAACTAACCGCGTTTAAAATGCTAAATTTCAAAAACGAGTATTTTGTGATACCAATGGCAATTGGAACTAAGGTTTTTAGTCCATAGATGAATTTTTGGATTAAAATTATCCTATCGCCGTATCGTTTGAATAAAATTTGCGACAAAGCCAAATTTCGGCGCTGTTTTTTTAGGTATGGCATGATATCTTTTTTGTTGTAGCGACTGACCCAAAACAGCCCCGTATCGCCCAAGAAATTCGACACGCAGGCTACTGCTATGCAAACCCAAATATTAAGTTCGCCTGTAAAGCTTAAAATTCCAGCAGCCACCAAGGCGATAAATCCACCGCCCAAAGTGTATAAAAAAAGTAGTAAATATCCCCAAGTATGGAGGTTTTCAAACATAGAATCCATGAAATTTACCCACTTAATCTAGCCTAAAAATTTCGCCCTAAAACCTGCATTAAAAGCCTGTATTCTTGTGTGGAAGTATCGAAAGCCACGCTATTTTTGGTCTCTATGACAGAGCCACCTAGGCTAACACCGGCGAAAAATCCACCCTTGCTAGTGAAAACATACATATCTTTATTTATCATATCAAGTCTGCCAGAATCCGCGCTGTAATTGCCAACCACGGCTGTCGCGTCGCCTGAGAGGGTGATTTGGGATTTTCGCATTTTATTTATCATAGCCTCACTCATCACGAAAATTACCAAATAATTATCCTCATAACCTATTTGAAGCCCGATACTAGCGTTTGAAATATCCACAGCACTTACCTGACCGCCCTTATAGACGATGACGCCCTCGCCATACATTCCGCCTATGATAAAGCCTAGCTTTTTCACACTCGGGAAAATCAGCACAGCCTCGGCCTCATTAGCTAGATATTTATACGCAGAGTTGCTTTTCATCACAGACGAATACGCGCCCGCGCTATTTATCAAAAGCTCGTCCTCTCCAAAAAGTGCGCCCACAAAAAGCAAAAGTGAAAGTATGATTTTTTTCATTTTTTATCCTTAGTTAAATTTATTTAGCGATTTCGACTGCGCGCAGTTCGCGTATGACATTGACCTTGATTTCGCCCGGGAATTGCACCTTGTCTTGGATTTCCTCGGCAATCTCTTTTGCGATTAGCACAGCCTCATCATCGTTGATTAATTTTGCATTGGCAATGACGCGAATTTCGCGTCCAGCGTTGATTGCATAAGCTTGTTTTACGCCGTTTTTACCAAGTGCGATTGTTTCTATATCATTAACCCTTTTTAGGAAGCTCTCCAATACTTCGCGCCTTGCCCCAGGTCTAGCTGCACTTAGCGCGTCAGCTGCGCACACAGCGGCACTTTCTACGCTTGTAGCTTCCTCGTGTCCGTGGTGAGCGAAAATCGCATTAATCACGACTGGGTGCTCTTTGTATCTGCGACAAACCTCTGCGCCCAAATCCACATGCGAGCCCTCGTATTCGTGAGTAAGAGCCTTGCCGATATCGTGCAAAAGTCCGGCCCTTTTGGCTAGTTTTGGATCGCCACCTGTCTCAGCTGCGATAATTCCTGCTAAATGCGCTACTTCAAGCGAGTGCGCAAGGGCGTTTTGACCATAGCTTGCACGGAATTTTAACTTTCCAATAAGTTTTAAAATTTCTGGGTGCAGTTTGCCAATGCCTAGATCCATAACGATATTTTCGCCCTCTTCTAAAATGCTCGATTCAAACTCATCGCAAACTCTTTTATAAATATCCTCGATTCTAGCTGGCTGAATTCTGCCATCTTCAATCAAAAGCTCGATTACGCGCACAGCGATAGCCCTGCGGTAAAGATTGTGCGAGCTAACGATAATCGCATTTGGCGTATCATCGATGATGACATCTACGCCCAGCGTCATTTCCAGACTTTTGATATTGCGACCCTCTTTACCGATAATGCGACCTTTTAGCTCATCGTTTTTGATATTTACAACATTGATTAATCTTTCGGCTGCAAATTCACCTGCAAATCTCGAAGTCGCCTGAGCGATGATATAATTCGCTCTTTTACGAGCCTCTTTTTTCGCCTCTTCCTCGTGTTTGCGCACGATATGAGCGATATCTATGCGTGATTGTTCTTCTACCTTACGCAAAATTTCTTCTCTTGCTTCACTTTGTGTAAATCCAGCCACTCGTTCTAAAACCTTTAATGATTCAGCAAGTTTTTCCTCATAATTTTTCTTTAAATTTATACCCTCGTCATAAAGAAATTTTGCTTCATTTCTGACATTTTCTACATCTGCTTTGCTGTTTTTAAGCACCTCTTGTTCGGTTAAAAGAGCCTGTTCTTTTTTGTTCAGTTCGTTGAATTTTTGATTGTAGTCTTTTTGGAGATTATTTGATTTTTCCTCGTATTTCTTTTTAGCCTCTAATTCAGCCTCTTGGACTGAAATTTTAGAATCCCTAAGCACGCCCTCAGCTTCGAATTCTATGGCTTTTGCCTTTGCTTTTGCTTGTTCAATCAATACATCGTAATTTGCGTTATTGATTTTTCTAGCTACCCCATACCCTATGCCAGCGCCCACCGCAAGAGCGCACAAGGCGATTAAGATCTCTATCATATTTTCCTCTTTTAAAGTAATTTTTGCTCGGAGTAATGTAAAAATCACCTACCACATCGTGGCTCAAAGATAAAATTTCATTTGTGAAACAATCCTCTAAGCTCACAAAAACCACGGCAGGTTTGTGTTTTAGACCTGAAAAAAACATATCATAATATCCTTTACCATGTCCTATTCTAGCGAGCCTTCCATCTACTCCAACCACTGGAATAACCGCTAGATCCACCTTGCCAAAATAGCCGTTTTGGGGCAGTGTTTCACGCAACCCAAAATGCGATTTGACAAAAGGAAGTCGCAATTTTACCATTTTTAAATTAATATCCGTTATAAGTGGAAGATAAAATTCGCATTTTTTACCCATTAAATTTTTCAAAAACAAAATTTCGGGCTCGTATTTTAGTGGCAAAAAAATTAAAATTTTGCGCGCACCAAGAGCGCGGATTAAATTCGCAATGCGCCTAGAAATGATATACGAAGTGCATTTGGCTGAAATTTTGGCACGAAATTTAAGCCTAGCTTTGCAAATTTTCCTAAATTCATTTTTTTCCACGATTTTAACTTTGTATTAAATTTTAACGGCTATTTTAGCAAGTTTAAGTATAATTCCACATCAAAATTTACAAGGCAACAAATGAAATTTAAAATTTTACTAGCTCTGCTTATGGGTTTTTTCGTCCTTGCTGGGTGCGAGAAAAAGGACGAGCAAAGCGCAAATAGCGAGCCAGAGATAACCCAAAGCGCCGAAAATGAAAATATCCCCACAGAAAGCACCATTGGCACCAATTACACTGCGCCGTTTTCGCTCACATTTACAAATAATCAAATTTTAAATATGCAAAAAAACAAAAATGGTTTTAGCATAGAAAATGGCGGCAAACCGACACTTTTTGCCTTTTTTGCTTCGTGGTGCGATGCCTGCACGATTCAGGCAAGCGCGCTTAATGCGCTCGTGGAAAAATACGGCGATAAGCTCGATGTAGTGGCTGTTTTGATAGCTGATGAGATTTCATTAGACGAGCTAAAAGAGTATGAAAAAAAGGTAAAAGCCAAATTTAAAATAGCCTATGGCGAGGCAAATGATTTTTTCATGGGCACGCTTGGAGGCATTTCAGAAATCCCGTATTTGGTGGTTTATGACAAAAAAGGCGAGTTTAGCGCTCAATATTTCGGCTTAATTCCAGAAGAAATTTTAACACTCGAAATGGAGAAAATTTTATAATGTTTAATTTTTTTAAAAAAGGTCTTAGCAAGACGATCGAGGCTATGAAGGAGGCCCGTGGCAAAAGCAAAATTTCAAAAGAAGTGCTTGAAGAAATGCTTTTAGAAGCCGATGTGGATTATGAAATCATCGAGGAAATTATATTTTATCTCCCGCCTAACGAATTCGTCGAAAAGGCCGATTTGAAGCGCGTAATGAAGACATATTTTATGTATGAACACGAAAATTTCACCCCTACTAAGCCTTATGTCGAGCTAATCCTTGGCGTAAATGGCGCAGGCAAGACAACCTCTGTCGCAAAGCTGGCAAATTTATACAAAAAAGCTGGAAATAGCGTGATTTTGGGCGCGTGTGATACATTTAGGGCGGGCGCAGTCGAGCAGATAAAACGCTGGTCGCAAATCATAAATGTCCCTATCATCGCTACCGCGCAAGGCCACGACCCTGCGGCTGTGGCATTTGATACCATTAGCTCAGCTGTCGCTAAGGGGCTAGATCGCGTGCTAATCGATACAGC
>JAGBJQ010000116.1 GCA_017934385.1 Campylobacter sp.
CAAAAACGCTGTTTTGTTGCGCTGATTGCAAGGCGAAAATTATGATTTTAAAGCAAATGCAAGAGGAGATTTGAAAATGGATTTAAATTTGATTAAGGCTAGGTCGTATTATTATGAATTTTTTGCAATTCCGTTTTTTTTCTACGAAAACGGGGCTAAATTTAGCCTGTGGAAAGAGCAACTCGAATTTCTAAAATCATCGCCGATTAGCGAAACAGACGCTAAGAATTTTGAAATTTTGCAAAATTTTAGTTTTGAGGAGTTTAGGCGCGAGCAAAACGATGTTTTGTTTGATTTTTCCTTTGTCAATGTCCCGACGACAGCTAGTTTTTACGACGAGGGCAGGGACGAGGGCAGGATGAAAATCCTCATCACAAATACCCTTAAAAAGAGCAAATTTCGCCGTAACAGCGAGCTTTGCAAGGATAGCGAGGATTTCGTGGGATTTATTTTTTATCTGCAATCTTCGCTTTTGCGCGATGAGGCGGAGGCGCAAAATGGAAATATTTTCCTTTCAACCGAGCTTTTTGCAAGCGTGATAAATGAGTTTTGCGACCATTTTATGGGACTTTTAAAAGAGCATAAGAGTTCGAAATTTTTTAGGGCGTTGGCTGGGATTATGGAGAGTTTTTTTGCTTTGGAGCGTTCGCTTTTGGCCCTGCCAAAACCGCAAAAAGATAAAAATATCGCCAAAGAATCAATTAATGCTAAGCTTTATCGCGGAAATTTCAAAAACGCGAAGCACAATTTCGAATTTGACGAGTAAATTCGCTAAAATTTTGGCGAAATTTGGCTAAATTCGCCGAATTTTAGCCTTTCTTAAAATAAAATTAATCTTAAATTATAATTTTATTTTTAACCGCTTTATTATTAACTTTTCGTTAATATCAGCCATTTTAAGATATGTAGCAGGCGTTACGACAAAGTATTAAAATAAAATTTCCTTAAAAAAGGAGAGATTATGGAGAATAAACGCAGAGATTTTCTCAAAAAATCTCTAAAAGTCGGCGCCGTCGGTGCCGTAGGTATGGCTGCTAGCGTGGCTAGTGCAAACGGTGATAAAGAAACTCCCCAACCAAACACAGTTCGCGGAAAATCACCAAAAAAAGAGGTGCTTTACTTTGAAAGTGAAGCGTGGCAAAAATACTACAAAGTAGCGTATTAGGAGTAGATTATGAGTGAAAATACGATCGGCAGAAGGTCGTTTTTAAAACTCGCTGCTTTGGGCGGTGCTAGCGTAAGTGCGTTTGGAGCTAACGACACACTTCGCGAGGCGACGGAGCAAGAGATTAAAAACCCTTTTCCAAATTCGGTTTATAAAAAGACGGTTTGCTCGATTTGTTCGGCAGGGTGCGGTATCATCGCACAGGTCGATGAGAGCACAAACACTTGGATTCGCCAAGACATGGCGGTAGATCACCCGATTTCGCAAGGAAGTCATTGCTGTAAGGGAATCGATCAAATCGATTTAACCAAGTCAAAAATGCGTTTAAAATATCCGCTTAAAAAAGTTGGTGGCAAATGGGAACGCATAAGCTGGGAGCAAGCAGTTAATGAAATTTCAGCAAAAATGCTAGAAGTGCGAAAAGAAGATGGTCCAGATAGCGTAGAATTTCTAGGTTCAGCTAAATTTTGCAACGAACAGGCATTTTATTTTAGAAAATTTGCAGCATTTTGGGGTTCTAATAATATAGACCATGTTGCTAGAATTTGACATAGCGCAACAGTCGCCGGTGTGGCGAATACATGGGGTTATGGCGCTATGACAAATCACTTCGGTGATATGGCAGCAAACTCAAAAATGATACTTTTCATCGGTGCAAATTCAGCCGTGGCAAACCCAGTTGGTGGTATGAAACACGCTCTGCAAGCCAAAGATAGAAACGGCGCGAAAATCGTTGTCGTCGATCCCGCATTTACTAGAACTGCGGCCAAGGCTGATATGTATATCAGAATCCGCCCAGGAACGGACATTGCCTTTATCTATGGTATGCTTCATCTGATTTTCAAAAACGGCTGGGAAGATAAAGGTGTCATCGCAAATCAATCTTACGCAATCGATGAAATTCGCGCAGAGGCCGAAAAATGGACGCCAGAAGAGACAGCAAATGTTACAGGCTGTAAGATCGAGGAGTTGCTCGAATTTACAAAAATGTTTGCTACGACCAAGCCAGCTACGCTGATTTGGGCTCTTGGTATCACTCAGCACTCTGTGGGTAGCTCGAATACTAGAATTCTTTCGATTTTGCAATTAGTTTTAGGAAATATGGGCAAACCAGGCGGTGGCACAAATATTATTAGAGGTCACGATAATGTTCAAGGTGCAACCGATATGGGCGATTTGGCTGATACACTGCCAATGTATTATGGACTAGGTGATGCGGCGTGGAAACACTACTGCAAGGGCTGGGGCGTGGATTACGAACAATTTGTTCGTAGATTTGCGACAACCGTAAAAGAGGCAAAAAAATCAGAAAAAGTTCCTGGAACAAATTTTGATGAGTATTTCCATGTCGATCCAAACGCCGAGAAAGAGATAACTTGGCGCAATGAAAAAGGCTATTCGCTCTCTAAATGGTGGCAAGGCGTCTTAAAAGAGGAAAAAACATATTCAAGCGGAAATTTACGCGTGCTTTGGGTTCAAGGCACAGGAATCACCTCTATGGCGCATTTGACCAAAATTCAACAAGCTGTTGATAAACTAGATATGCTTGTCGTAGCTGAGCCTTTCTTAAACGAAGTCGCGATTTTAAGCGATAGAAAGGACGGCATTTATGTCCTTCCTACTTGCACGCAGTTTGAGACAGAGGGGCATTTGCAGGCTACAAACAGAACTGGTCAGTGGCGCACACAGGTCATCAAACCAATCTATGAGAGCAAGGAAGACCACGAAGTAATGTTTATGTTCGCCAAAAAATTTGGCTTTTATGATGAATACACTCGCGGTATGAAAATGGAAGTCGTAAATGGCGAAATCAAGCAGGTAAAAGCCGATAATGAGCCTTTTGTCTGGCCAGATGACGCTACAAACGAGATCGCAAGGTGCGGTCATAGTATCGGCGCACAAGGCAGAACCGCAGAGAGATTAAGACGACACCAAAGAAATTGGGAATTTTTCGATCCTGATACGCTAATGGGAATTGGTGGTGAAGTCGAGGGCGAATACTTCGGACTTCCGTGGCCTTGCTGGGATATTAAGCACCCAGGCACGCCTATTTTGTATGATTTAAGCAAACCTTATGAAAAGGGAGGTATGGGATTTAGAAATCGCTTTGGTTTAGAGCATGACGGCGTTTCACAGCTCGCAGGCGAGGGCATAACTTTGCCAGGAGCGAAAATTTCTGGCGGACATGCGCATTTGCTAAAAGATAATATCGAAGAAATGCTAGGAATCACGCTAAGCGAGGAAGAAAAGGCGAAAATGGGACCTAGTTGGAGTGATGATTATAGCGGAATCATCAACCAAAAAGCGCGTGAATTTGGAATTTGTCCTTGTGGAAACGCAAGGGCTAGGGCGAAAGTTTGGGAGTTTGCCGATCCTATCCCTAAACACAGAGAGCCGTTGCACTCTCCGCGCTGGGATTTGGTAGAAAAATACCCTACATTTGACGATCAGGCTAAAAATTTCCGTGTCGAGGTCAAATTTATCAGCGAGCAGAAAAAGCAGGATTGGAGCAAGGATTTCCCTACGATTATGAGTTCGATGAGACTTGTAAATTTAAGCGGTGCTGGTATGTTAGAGCGCACTAGCAAATACCTTGCAGCAATCACGCCAGAGATGTTTGCCCATGTCAATCCAAAACTAGCGGCAGATTATGGTATAGCTGACGGGGCGATGATGTGGATACACTCGCCACAAGGCACGAAAATCAAGGTCAAATGTATATATTCGCACTCTGTTACGCCAGATCGCATAGTGCTTCCGTATAACTTCGCTGGAATTATGCAGGGCGTAGATTTAAGCTCGCGCTATCCAGAGGGGGCGAAACCTTATGTCATCGGCGAGAGTTCGAACACTATCACGAATTACGGCTTTGATATAAATACGCAAATTTCGGAATTTAACGCCGGACTTTGCCGTTTGGAAAAAGCGTAAGGAGTAGATAATGGGAAGAATGAAATTTTATGTAGATGTCCAAAGATGTATCGCATGCTACGGCTGTCAAGTAGCCTGCTCTAATGCGCACGAAGTCCCTGTGGGCATTAATAGACGCAAGGTTTTAATCCTAAATGAGGGTGTCCCTGGCAAAGAGGTGGCTAGTTCGATCGCATGTCAGCACTGCACAGACGCGCCGTGTGCGCAGGTTTGCCCAGTGCAGTGCTTTTATATCAGAGCTGACGGGATTGTCTTGCATGATAAAGATAAATGTATCGGTTGCGGATACTGCTTGTATGCGTGTCCGTTTGGTGCGCCGCAGTTCCCACGAGATGGCGCTTTTGGTATAAAAGGCGCAATGGATAAATGTACAATGTGCGCAGGCGGACCTGAGGAGACATTTTCTAGTGCCGAGCTTCACAAATACGGTCAAAACCGCATAGCCGAGGGCAAGGTGCCAATGTGCGCGGCGATTTGTGCTACAAATGCACTTTTGGTCGGCGATAGCACGAAAGTTTCGGAAGTTTATCGCAAACGCGTGCTTACTCGGGGCACAAATTTATAAAATTTTGGGAGAGAAATCTCCCAAAATTTCTCAATTCTATAAATTCTTAATCCTAAATTTGCTACAATCTCTGAAATTTTTTCGGAGAAATTTGATGAAAATTAAAATTTTAAGCGTTTTTACGATTTGTATTTTTGCGTTTTTTACAGGTTGCGCAAAAACGCCGGTAAATAGCGGGATCGTGCGCACGAGCGAGCCGATTTTTATCACCAAAATGCCAGAGAAAAAATTCATCAGCGTAAGTTTTACAAACACCAGCACGAGTGATTTAAATCTAACCTCGGCTGTGAGCGAATATCTGGTAAAAGACGGATTTGTGGTAGTAAAAAACGAAAAAGACGCCACGATTAAGGTGGGCGGAAATATAAATTATTTTCGCTTGCTAAGCATTGGTGGGGATTATTATGCAAGACCTAGGTTTAGTTTTGGCTTTGGTTTTGGTGGTGGCAGAGGTCATAGACACAGCCACTGGGGCGTAGGTATGGGATTTCCGATGTTTTATGATCCATGGTATGACGATGTCCCTGAAAGGCTCTATGACGCGCAGGTTGGCTTGCTAATCAGCGTGAAAAATGGCAAAGCTTGGCAGGATTACACTACGAATTTGACCTATCAAAATAGTAGCTCAAATTTGTCAAAATCTCGCGCAATCGACGCATTTAATTATAAAATTTACGAACATATAAAACAAATTTTAAGTAGGTAAAAATGATAATAAACGAAAATAAAAAACCAGTTAGAGCAACCTTAGTCGCTGCCCTTATTTTGGCAGTTTGTGGCGGATATTTGTATCATATCGGATATGGTGGGATTGCGCTTTTTATGTCGGCGACTTGTGCTGTGAGTGCGCTGTTTTGTCTGAAAAAAATGTTTAGCAAAAAACATATCGAAATCACCGACGACGCCCTAAAAATCGTCATAAACGAGCGCGAGTGCGAGTTTAAATTCGCTGATATTAAAAATATCAATGTCAAAACTTTTACCGCTGGCAAAAAGCAGGTTAAGCTTTTAAATTTCGAATTCAAGCGCGCTCTGGATTTGGACGATACTTATAATTTCTTGCATTTCTATACTGATAAAGAGGCTACAATGCCCGATATCTACGAAACCTCAATCTATGAAATAAATAAAATTTTGCGCGCTAAAATTGGCTTTGAAAACGAATCCGAAGAGCCTAGCGCAAATTCTAAAAAACACGGCAAACGCAAATGATAGACCCAGCCATCGCCAGCGCATTTTTGCGTGGGGCTGGGCTCATGCTATCGATGATTGTGGCGATTGGCGCACAAAATATCTTTGTCATCTCGCAAGGCCTAGCCAAAAGCTATATTTTCGTCGTTTGCGCGCTTTGCACCCTGCTTGATATCGTTTTTACGGGCTTTGGCGTCTTTGTCGTGGGCGAGAGTTTCGCTAAAAACGAGCTTTTGACACTGATTTTGGGCGTGAGTGGAATTTTGTTTTTACTTGCTTACGCGCTGGCCTCATTTCGTAGCGCATACAAAGGCTCGCACTTCGCCAAAATCAAAAACGCCAAAAACGCCTCACTACTTCCGGTGGTTTTAAAAACCCTAGCCGTAACCGTGCTAAATCCGCATGTTTATCTAGATACTATCGTCGTTATCGGCTCGACATCAGCACCCGTGCCAAGCGAGCTAAAAATTTGGTTTTTTTGCGGGGCGGTTGTGGTATCCTTCGCGTGGTTTTTTAGCTTAGGATACGCTGCTAGGGCGCTTGCTGGGCTTTTTGCGAATGAAAAAGCATGGCGGATCATAGATAGCGTGGTGGGCGTGATAATGGTCTATATGGCGTATTTGATAGCGGAATTTTTATTTAAAATTTAGCTTTTAAGTGCGTTTTTGATAAAATTTGCAAATTTTGTTTAAAGGAAGAAAAATGAGCCATATTTTGATTATCGGAGCAGGTGGAGTAAGCCGTGTAGCAACCGTAAAATGTGCGATGAATTCGCAGGTTTTTACCAAAATAACTCTTGCAAGTAGAACCAAAAGCAAATGCGATGAAATCGCTAAATTTATAAAAGATCGCCTTGGCGTAGAGATCGCAACGGCTAAAATCGATGCCGATGATACTGAGGCTGTGGCTAAATTTGCAAAAGATATAAAAG
>JAGBJQ010000117.1 GCA_017934385.1 Campylobacter sp.
CCAATTCCTGAACCAATTCCTGAGCCTGAGCCAAAACCCGAGCCAAAGCCAAAAAAAGAGCAAAAAAAGATTGCAAAACCAAAACCTGTAAAAAAGAATTCCGATAGCAATAAAACTGGTTTAAATTTGCCAAATTTGGCACAAGGTGGTGGGCAAATAGGTCTGCCTAGTCAAGGTAGCGCGAATATCAAAGGTAACGCAAAGGGCGATAATATAGGTGGTAAAATACAAAAAATCATCGCAGCCTACGCGCAAAAAAACTACCCAAAAAGCGCGAAAATGCGTAGGCAAACTGGCGTGGTAAAGGCGGAGTTTAAATATCTACCAGGTGGCGTGGTGCAGGGCGCTAGAATAGTATCTAGCTCTGGTGTGGAGGCACTAGATGAGGCTGTATTACGGGCGATAGAGCGCACGAAATCGAAATTCCCACCTACAACTATTTTGCAAACATTTACCGTAAATGTGCGTTTTGTGCTGAAATAAAATTTAAAATTTTGCAAATTTAGCGAGTTTAAATTTTAAATTTGTAGATTGCCACGCTCGTTTCACTCGCTCGCAATGACAGATTAAGGAAAATTTGCCAGCCATTGTCATTGCGAGCTTTCGTAGAAAGCGAAGCAATCTACGAGATTAAATTTACGATTGATTTTTATGTTATTATGAGTAAAGCTTTGCAAAGTGAAGAAGCTTTATTTAAATGATTATTGAATTATTTTATCTTTTTTTGGTGGGCAAGGATCTCAACCCTACGATACTCTGTCCAAAATGACATTTCGTCTCCTTTTTATTAAAATTGTTAAAGTTGTTTGTAAAATCAAAAGAGCCAAAGCTCCACCGCCCCATTTTTTATAAGTATTTCTGTAATAATCGGAAGTTATATAATCGTAATACTCCATACGACCATCGTATTTATACTTAAAAAAATATTTATCATTATCTGCATATTGAATTTGTTCTATTAATCTCATATCTGGTTCTTGCGTAGGAAACCAAATTTTTACTTTTTTCCCAACCAATTGTAAATAATCGTCGTATGTGTGATATATGCCATTACCATAAAATACGATATGGGTTGTATTGTTTGTATCTAAAAATTCAATTCTTCTATGGTCTTCTTTTCCGACTACTTTATTATTGACTTTTATGATTTGCCCCGTTAGCATTTGCATTTCTTCTAATTTGTGTGGTGGTTTTTTCATATAAGAAGCACTTAAAAATCCAAGCCCGTGAAAAGCAAAGAAAAAAAGCACAAAAGCAAGTATAATATTCATACTACTAAAACTTTGAAGTTCAGTTTTACTATATTCTTTACCGATAATTCTATCTATAAAATTCATATTCTCCCTTTCAAACAACATTTTGTAAATTTTAAAACTCGGTCGTATCGTTTATCTGCGATACCAAAATTATTAAATTTACAAATTTAAACCTACTTTTGAATTCTAAAATTTAAGCAACAAATAAATTTAAATTTACAAATTTAAAGGTAATTCTCAAATTTAGTAAATCACATTTGCAAGATAAAGTCCATTTGGTGGGGCTGGTATGCGGGTGAGGGCGTGGGAGAGGTCTAGGGGGCGATTTGATTTGAGCGAGGCAAGGGCGTTTGCTAGCATTAACCTTACTTGTGCGCGCAAAAAGCCGTTTGCGACGAAATTTACCACGCTGAGATTTCCGTGCGAATACGCACGCGCTACGAAAATTTCACGAACCGGGCTTTTTATCTCGCTTCCAACCTTCATAAACTCGCTAAAATCGTGTTCGCCGATAAATTTCGCAAGAATCAAATTTAGCTTTTCAATTTCAAATTTGGGCATAAAAATTTGAAAATCGCTTAGAAATGGGTTAAATTCGCCGTGGTTGATGATGTATCGATACGCCCTAGCTTTGGCGCTGTATCTTGGGTGAAATTCATCGCTTACGACGCGCAGGTCGCGCACGAAAATGTATGGCGCGCAGTGGCGATTGATGAGCTCTTTAAGGCGCGGCAAGCTTTGGTAGAGTTCGCATTTGATTGTGCTTGTTTGGCGCAGGGCATGCACGCCCTTGTCTGTGCGAGAGCTAGTGGTAAGCGCGCCAAAAATCCCAACTCTGCCAAGCGCGATTTTGAGCGTGTCTTCGACACTGCGACCATGTGGCTGGGACTGCGAGCCACAAAATCGCGCGCCGTTGTAAGCGTAGGTAAGAAGTAAATTTTGCATTTTAATATCGCGGTTTGATTTTGAAGTTATAATAAATCCAAGATAGGATAAATGTCAGCAAAAATGTCACGCTAATGGCGATTTGTGGGCGTTTGGCTAGTATCATAATCAGCGCAAAATAGCTAAAAAGCACCCCGAAAATCCCAGCGTAAATAAAGCCCTTTTCGTAGCGGTAAGTTACGATTCCAAAGCTTAGCGCAAAAAGCACGCTTGCTAGCGGAAATAGCGAAACAAGCACATAAATGCTGAAATCTTTTTTGCGTTTGTCGTTTTTGCGCATTTCGCGCCAGTATCCTAGCACATCGCTTCCTGTGCGGATATTGCTCTTAGAAAGTGTGCGTATGATAAGCTCGTCAAACTCAGTAATATGCCACTCGTCGCTATCCACGGTGTAGATTTTGCCATCATGCAAAAGTGCGGAAAAGCTTTGATTTTCGCTTACAAACTCGCCTTTTTTGGCGATGATTATGCGCTCATCTTCGCCACCTTTGCCGTGGTTGTAAAATACTAAATTTTTGTAAATTTTGCCGTTTTCGCCCTCGTCTTCACCCTCGATGAAAACCATCCACTCCGAAAATTTCTGCCCAAATTCGCTAGCTTTGATATTTAGCGTGGCGCTGACCTTTTTGTAGTCGATGAAATTGTCTTTGAGATTTTCGGCGATTGGCATCATCACAAGCGAAATAAAGAGCAAAAGAACTGAAAAAATCGCCGCAATCACGCCGAAAAACACAGCGATTTTGCGCGTAACATAGCCGATAGTAAAAAGCACGATTGTCTCGTTTTCTTTCGAAAGGCGGAAAAGCGCCATGCTAAGGGCGACAAAAAAGGCAATCGGCACGGTGAAAATGAGAATTCGCGGTAGCATAAAAAGGTAGAGTTTGATTAGCTCTATCAAATTTATCTCGATAAATGAGGTAATGCGCGCAATCTGCAAGAAAAACACAATCGACATAATGATAAAAAGCGTGCTAAACAGCGACGCAAACGAGCTTATGAAGTTGCTAAATAGGTATTTTTGAACTCTATCCATAAATCATTTCCAAAAGCTCTAAAATTTGAGCTTTGAATAAAATAGTAAGCAAAAGTCCAGCTGATAAAAACGGCACAAACGGCAGTTCGTAGCCTTTTTTGTTGGCGATTGCGTATGCTGGCAGGGTCAAAATCGCGCCGATATAAATCGCGATTCCGCCGAGCTTCCAGCCCAAAATCGCGCCGATGATTATGGCGATAAAAATATCGGCTGAGCCCATGGCTTCGCGCTTTAAGACCTTTGTGATGATGAGGCGAAGGGCAAAAAACGCTAGCCCATACCCAGCAGCTGGATACAGCAAGCTAATGTCAAAATCATAAAGCAAAGGATAAATTAAGCTTAGCGCAGTTGCAGTAAAAAGCAGGCTATCTGGGACGGCCTTGAACTCGAAATCGATTGCCGAAAGTGCTAGCAAAAGTATGAAAAGTAGCGCTAAAATGGCGGCTTTGATGATATCTGGCTCGCAGATATACGCGCTCACGGTTAGCGCGCCAGCTAGAAACTCCACGATTGGGTATCGGATAGAGATTTTTTCCTTGCAAAATGCGCATTTTCCGCCCAAAAACAGCCACGAAAACAGCGGGACATTGTGGTAAAATTTCAGCGGAGTGCCGCATTTAGGGCAGTGCGAAGCAGGGAAGTTGATACTCTCGCCACGCGGAAGCCTGTGGATTAAGACATTGCTAAATGAGCCGACACAGATGCCAAAAAGGGCGAAAATCGCCATGTAAAGGTAGTATTCCATAAAAATCCATTATTAAATTGATAAATTTTGCAAACGGCTATTCTACAATTTTTTGGCTAAATTTTGGGCAAATTCGGGAGTGAAATTTAAAATTTACGAAATTTGCTCTCATTGCGCAAATCAATCGTGTCGTCAAATCTGTCATTGTGATGAGCTGTGTAGCAGCGACGAAGCACCTACGAGTTAAAAATTTAAAGCATGCAAATTTGCACTCGTTGCGAGCTTTCGTAGAAAACAAAGCAATTTGGAAAATTATCATTTAATTTTGGAATTTTATTTTGGAAATACTGCGCCGAAATTTTAAAATTCAAAATCTTTTAAATTTTCTTAGATTGTTAGAATTTTGTGTATTTTTGTTTTGTGATATTATAAACCACCAAATCTGCGATTTTTGTTTTTAAATTCGCTGATGATTTGCGACAATTCTGCGTTAGAAAATTCAGGCCACAAAGTATCGCTAAAAGCTAGTTCGGCATAACTTGCCTGCCAAAGCAAGAAGTTTGAAATGCGTTTTTCACCACCTGTGCGGATTAGCAAATCCACATCGCCACTGCGCGCGGTATCCAAATGCGCTGAAATTTCGCTCTCGCTAAATTCGCCACCAGCGTTTGAAATTTCACGACACGCTCGCACGATTTCATCACGCGCGCCGTAATTTATCGCCAAATTTAGATTTAAATTCGCACAATTTTGCGTAAAATTTTGCAAATCATAAATTTTGCTTTTCAAATTATCGCTAAATTTCTCTATATCGCCGACGGCTTTGAAATTTATCCCATTTGCCAAAAAACTCTCTTTTTTATCAACCAAAAATTTCGCCAAAAGTTTCATCAAAAACTCAACTTCGCTTTTTGGCCGCTTCCAGTTTTCGGTGCTAAATGCGTAAAGAGTTAGATTTGGGATTTTTTCTTTTATGCAAAATTCGCAGACACTCTGCACGACCTGCGCACCCACTTCGTGCCCGCCAGTGCGCAATAGGGCGCGTTTTTTAGCCCAGCGCCCATTGCCGTCCATAATGATTGCTAAATGGTTTAATTGATTCACGATTTATATTTTTTTAAGCTCGTTTGCCAGTTTTAGCGCGATTTCATCTTTGCTCGCAGTGTCTAGCTCGGTAATAAAATCGTTTGTCAAAAGCGTGATTCTCGTGACATCGCCACCTAGTTTTACCACATCATCTAGCGTATTTAGGCACACTGCGTCGAGATTTTTCTCATCTAGCATGCGTTTTGCTTCGTTTAGTGCGGTTTCTTTGTCGGTTTCGAGCTTGAAGCCGATTTTTTTGATATTTGCATGCACTGAGCTTAGGATATCATCGGTCTTGCCAAGGCGCAGGTTCCATACATCGCCGATTTCTGTCTTTTTGACCTTGCCTTTGTAGCGGACTTTTGGAGTGTAGTCGCTAACAGCTGCTGCCATTATCAGGTATGAGCCATCAGGGAATTTCGTGCTATCAAGGGCTGATTTTAGGCCGATTGTGCTCTCAAAAATCGTAAGTTTATAAGGCAAATTTGGATAATCCACGCTCGAAATCAGCGTTACATTTGCGCCTAGATAATAAAATGCGTCCGCGATTGCCTTTGAGGTTTTTCCGCTAGAAAAATTTGTAATTCCTCGGATATTGTCGATTTTCTCGGTTGTTGGACCGCCTGTGATGATGACATTTTTGCCTTCCCAAAATTTATCTTTATGGATTGCGCGTTTTACGGTTTGAAGTATCGCCTCTGTGGTCGCAAGGCCACCTTTGCCCTTTTCGCCACAAGCTAGCATTTTTTCGATTGGCTCGACAAACAAGGCTTTGACATTGCTTTTTAAAATTTCAATGCAGTTTTGGGTTATGTTGTTTTCAAGTAGCGCAGGATTGGCTGCTGGTGCGATTACGACCTTGGCTTTGGCGAAGGCTGCGTTTATGGTTTGTAAAAATACATTATCGCAAACTCCCCAAGCAAGCTTGTTTATCGTATTTGCCGTAGCAGGAGCGATTAAGACTAAATCTACTTTTGAGTAGTTTATGTGATTTACCCCTTTTTGCCAGTCTTCGTTGCCACTGCATAGCACAGGGTGATCGCACAAAGCCTCGAAAGCCTTGTAGCTCACAAACTCGCTCGCACCCTCGCTAAGTGCGACATAAACATCGAAATTTGCCTTTTTAAGCGCAGAGAGAATTTCAAACGCTTTATAAAAACTAATGCTTCCACAAACTGCTAGTAAAATTTTCTTCTTACCCATTGTTGCTCCTAAAAAATTTATAGAAAAATTCAGCTTTGTTTGTTTGTTTTGATCTAGCTATCGCTAGTGCGCCATTTGGGACATCTGAGACGATAGTTGAGCCCGCTGCTATGATGACATCATCGCCTATTTTAACTGGGGCTACGAACTGCGTATCAGAGCCTACGAAGACATTTTTTCCGATTATGGTTTTGTATTTTTTCTTGCCATCATAATTGCATGTAATCGTGCCGCAGCCGATATTTGTGCCACTATCAATCTCGCAATCTCCAAGATAGCTTAAATGGCCTGCTTTGATATTATTAACCTTTGCATTTTTTAGCTCGACGAAATTTCCGATATGAGTGCCCACAATCTCGCATTTTGGGCGTATGTGCGCCATAGGACCAAGGTCGGAATTTTTGATAAGTGAGCTTTCAACTACGCTTGAACTTTTGATTATAGAGTTTTCGATCACGCACTCGCCGATGATACTGACATTTTCTTGTAACTCGCACTCGCCGATAAATTTCGCCCTGCAATCGATATAAATCGTGCTAGGAAGGCGCATTAGCACGCCAGCTTTCATCAAGCGCTCTTTTATGCGATTTTGCATAATTTCCTCAGCCACGCTTAGCGCAAATTTATCATTTATACCCATGAAATTTTGCTCATCAACCCACACAGCAGAGCATTTTAAGCCCATATCCTTGGCGATTTTTATGCTATCTGTGAGGTAATACTCTTTTTGGGCGTTGTTTGGTGTGATTTGAGGCAGTATTTTTTCTAGCACCTTTGTATCGAAGCAGTAGCACCCA
Organism: Campylobacter sp.; assembly: GCA_017934385.1. Taxonomy (GTDB): domain Bacteria; phylum Campylobacterota; class Campylobacteria; order Campylobacterales; family Campylobacteraceae; genus Campylobacter_B. The sequence continues at coordinate 7,006 of JAGBJQ010000117.1, forward strand.
GCATTAGCATCGCAAACCAGCTTTTCTTCCTCGCTAGCGTCCTTTTGCTCGACGATTTTTAAAATTTCGCCGTCTTTTGTGATAACTCTGCCATATCCAAATGGATCTTTTGCGCGAAATACGCTTAGGGCGACATCTGCGTCGCTACTGCAAAGCGAGCGCAAATCTGCGCTGTCGATTAGTGGCATATCGCCAC
>JAGBJQ010000118.1 GCA_017934385.1 Campylobacter sp.
AATTTGCAACGCTGGACGGATTTTGAAAACGGCAAAACAAGTTATGGGGCAAACGGACTTTCAGGGGTGAAAGATAGCGACGCACTATTTTTGCGTGAATATAGAGATTATTACCGCACAGATCGCGGCTATCACAAACGCTCGATAAATTCGCAAAATGCGTGGAGCAACACAGACGCGTTAGCGCGTATGAGCGATAAAATTTTAACCTACGCAAATGAGCTTCGCGCCCCTGTTTTATTAGCACACGGCGAGATTGCGCACTCACGATATTTTAGCGAGGACGCATTTAAAGAGCTTGGAAGCAAAAACAAAGAGCTTTTTATAGTTCCGGGCGCAAATCATACGGATTTGTATGATAAAAAAATTCCGTTTGATAAATTTGAAGAGTTTTTTAAAGCAAATTTGAAATAAATTTAGCAAATTTGGCGCGAATTTGCGCCAAATTTGACTTAAATCACCAAAATTCCAGCATTTCTCATTAAATTTAACGCACACTTTTCATAATACTCGCGCTCATGATTTGGCGCGTCGTATGTCGCCACACACTCACTTGGCACCACGATATCTTTGTTGATATCATTTTCGTTGAAATATGTGCGAAGCGCAAGGGCAAATTGCAAAACGCAAATATCCGTGCAGCACCCCGTAATCACAAATCTATCAAATTCGCTCAAAATAGCCTTATCAATGGCATAAAAACCGTTTGTCGAGCGCTTTTTGGTAGTGTTTTGGGGGGTAGTAAATTCGGCAAGTTCATCAATAATCTCAGCCTCTGGCGAGCCCTCGATACAGTGCGCTGGGTATCGTTTCATCTCCAAATCCCGCTCGCCGTGCGCGTCGCAGATGAAATGCACGCCTGCACTTCTGCGGATTTGCGAAGCGATTGCGGGTGCGATTTTAGCGATGTTTGGATCCGCCATTGCGCCAAATTTCGCAAAACCATTTACCATATCGATTACAAAAACTAAATCCTTCATAAAATCTCCTTTAAAATCTCTTTTCGCTCATCTTTTAAAATATCCATTTTAGCCCGAGCTAGCGAAATTTGGGCTAGATTAATACCGCAAATTTCACTTTCTTGCCCCACTCCAAGCTCGCATAAAATCTCTCCCTCAGGGCTAATCACGCACGAATGCCCGCCAGAGGCGCTATTTAGGGCTACTAAAAAACACTGCGCCTCAATCGCCCTAGCCCGAGAAAGAGTGCGGAAATGCTCTATGCGAGAGTGCGGAAACTGCGCGATGACAAAGATAATTTGCGCGCCATTTTTGGCAAGGTAACGGAAAATTTCGCCAAATCGCAAATCATAGCAAATCGCAAGTCCGATTTTTACGGGTTTTTCATCATGCGAAATTTCACAAAGCCCGAATTTATCGCCAGCGCGGACAAATTCATTTTCACCTGAATTTGAAAAAAGAAAAATTTTATCGTAATGATAAATTTGGCCTCCATTTTGATACACCAAGGCACGGTTGTAAATTTCGCCATTTTCGTTCAGTGCTAGCCCAGCGATTGCGACTTTTTGCGCTGAAATTTCGCGTAAAAATTCGCGCGCTTTTTCGTTTTGTTCTGATGGAATTTGGCTAAAAATTTCAGGCGCAAATCCGCTTAAAAATGTCTCAGGAAATACGATAATATCGCAATCCCTCGCCTGCGAAGCCAAATTTCGCGCATTGGATAAATTTTGCTTGAATTTTAAAATTTCGCTTTTAATCTGCGCTAGTGCGATTTTCACTTTTTTACCCCTCTTATTTTTCCAGCCCTCTCATAGCGTTTGCGTGAGTGAGCGCAACCGCGATAGCATCGGTTATATCGAGCGGTTTGATCTCGCCTTTGAGCCCTAGTATTCGCTTGACCATGAAGGCGACCTGCTCTTTTGCGGCCTTTGCCTTGCCGGTTACGGATTTTTTGATTTGAAGTGGCGTGTATTCGGCGAAGTTGCCATAAACTTGCAAAATTTTTAGCCCCAAAGCCCCGCGAAACTGCGCTAGTTTTAGCACGGATTGTGGATTGTAGGCGTAAAACATACTCTCGATTGCAACCTCATCGATTTTGTGCTGCGAAAATATAAGATCAATCGCCTCTGCCATTTGCGTCATCTGAAACTGCACATTTTCGGCCTTCATTTTCACTAAACCTGCTTCGACGAGCGAAATTTTATTCACATTTTTTTCTAAAATCGCATAGCCTAAATTTCTAGTCCCCGGATCAATTCCTAAAATTTTCATCACAATCTTTCACTTTAATTCACGCCTTATTCACTTGTGAATTACTTTATAAATTTAACACAAATTTAGCGAAATTTTGCTAAAATTAAGGATTAAACAAAGGAAAATTTATGGCAGAAACTCAACCACAAGAAATTTTATTAAGTTTAGCGGGCGAAATTCCACCGCTTGATTACGAAAGATATATCAAAAATTTAAAATTTAATGAAAAAAACTCTACCTTTGAATTCTTTGTTTATCACGCAAACAACGAGCTTGTGGCTAGATATATACAGACTAAATACGCTGAGAGAATCAAAAACGCGCTAGTTAAAAAATTTGGCGTTAGCAATATCACGGTCAAAATCACTTCAAAAGCCAAAATTTCCCCAAAAGAAATTTCAAAAATGATCCCACAAGACAAGCCAAAAAGCACGATTGTCAATGACAATTACACATTTGAAAATTTCATTGTGGCTGATTCAAACAAACTCGCATTTTCTAGCGCAGTCAGTGCCGCCAAAAACCCTGGAAACAAAATGTATAATCCGCTGTTTTTATACGGACCGAGTGGGCTTGGCAAGACCCATTTGCTCCAATCTATCGCAAATCACTGTATCAAAAAAAATCTAAGCGTCATTTGCGTAACCAGCGAGCAGTTTGTAAATGAATTTATCTCAAATTTAGAAAATCAAACAATGGATAAATTCAAGCACAAATACCGCAACTGCGATATTTTGCTAATCGATGATATTCAGTTTTTGATAGGCAAAAGCTCGACGATTGAGGAGTTTTTCTTCACTTTCAACGAACTAAGAGAAAAAAAATGCCAAATCGTCCTAACCAGCGATATCGCGCCAAAATATTTAAAAGGCTTTGAGGAGCGTATGATTTCGAGATTTAGCGACGGACTAATCGCTGATATCATGCCGCCAGAGTTAGAGACCAAAATCGCAATCATCAAGCGCAAAAGCGAGGAAAATAATTTTTATGTCCCAAACGATGTCATACAATACATCGCCGCGAATATGGGCGATAATATCCGCGAAATCGAGGGCGCACTAAACAAACTAAACGCATTTTCATCGCTTGTAAATGCCAAAATCGATTTAGCATTTGCCAAAACTACGCTTCAAGATCAGATCAAAGAACACTACCAAAATGTCGATTTGGAGCAGATTATAAGCGTGATTTCAAAAGAGCTAAATGTCAAACCAAGCGAGCTAAAAAGCAAAACAAGGGCCAAAAATGTCATCGAAGCGCGCCAAATTTGCATATATTTAGCCAAAATTTTAACCAAAAATTCAATGCCAAAAATCGCGTCGTATTTTAATCTCAAAGATCACAGCGCGATTAGCAAAAATATCAAAAAAATCAACGAAACGATTGAGAAAGATGAATTTTTTAAAATCAAAATCGAAGAGTTAAAAAACAAAATAACCCAAAAGGAAAATAATGAAAAAATATGAAATAAAATCAAAATTTGTGAATAATGGTGAATAAAATGGCAAATTTAATTCACAAAGTAAATTTCGCTAAATTCAGCATTTGCGCAGGGTATTCACTAAATCCAACACTCTACTATAACAAAAACAAAAATTTAAAATTTAAAGGACAACTATGAAAGTCATAATTGCAAAAAAGGTTTTAGAAGACATTGTTTCAAACACGAATCCTTACCTTGACAAAAAGGATTTAAGCTCGATTACTTCTCATATTTTAATCAGAGCTAGAAACGGCGAGCTTAGTATCAAGGCCACAGATCACGAAATCGGCCTTAGCTATGTTTTGCCTTATGCCATGATCGAAGAAGAGGGCGAAGCCACAGCCAATGGCTCAAAACTTCTTAGCGTAATCAAGGGTTTGGGCGATGAAAATGTTACATTAGAGACAATGAACGGAGCGCTTTTTGTAAAACAAAAAAAATTAAAATACAAACTCCCTATGTTTGACTCAAAAGATTTCCCAAATTTCCCTACTATCGAGGGTAAAAACAGCTTCAATGTAAATGCTTTGGTGCTTGGCAGAAGTCTTAAAAAAATATATTCTTCAATCGATACAAACAACCCAAAATACGAGCTAAACGGAGCTTTGATTGATATAAAAGACGGATATTTAAATTTAGTCGGAACTGATACAAAACGCCTTAGTGTCTTTGTGCTAAATACAAATATGGGCGAATTTGCCAAAAAAGATACCCAAATTTTAATCCCTAAAAAGGCAATTGGCGAAATTCAAAAGCTATTTTCAGATAAAATCGAAATTTATTATGACGAAAATGTCCTTTTAGCAGTGAGCGAAAATTTCGAATTTTTCACAAAACTAATCAACGGAAAATTCCCAAATTATGAGCGCGTAATCCCAACTGAGACAAATTTTAAAGTAATTTTACCACGAGATAAATTTGTCGGCGGCGTAAAAGCAATCAACGCAATGTGCGAGGAAATGAAGGTTACGATTAAGCCTGATGGCATTATTTTTGAGAGTATTAACGAGGATAATTCTGAGGCAAAAGCCGAAATCGAGGCAAATATCGCAGTTTCATCAAATTTGATTTTTGGCGTTAAAAACAGATTTTTACTCGATTTTCTAAACAGCGTCGAGGACGATATGTTTGAGCTAAATTTTAACAACTCAGAAACAGCATTTGTGCTAAGCTCAGGCGAGCTAAAAACGGTCGTAATGCCGATTAATAAAATTTAAGAAATTTAAGGGAAAATTTAATGGAACAACAAAATTACGGTGCAGGAAATATTAAAGTTTTAAAAGGTCTTGAAGCGGTTAGAAAACGCCCGGGAATGTATATCGGCGATACAAATATCGGGGGACTACACCACATGATTTATGAGGTCGTGGATAACTCTATCGACGAGGCTATGGCTGGGTATTGCGATACTATCGATGTAGAAATCACGCGCGAAGGCAGCTGTATCGTCACAGATAATGGCCGTGGTATCCCAGTAGATATGCACCCAACAGAGCATTTGCCAGCAGCGACTGTGGTTTTGACTGTTTTGCACGCTGGTGGTAAATTTGACAAAGACACTTACAAGGTCAGTGGCGGACTTCATGGCGTGGGTGTTAGCGTCGTAAATGCGCTCTCATCAAAGCTTGTGCTTACAATCAAACGCCAAGGCAATGTTTATCGTCAAGAATTTGCAAAAGGTAAGCCAACTACCGATTTAGAAATCATAAAATCCACAAACCGCACTGGAACGACTGTGGAATTTTGGCCAGATGGCGAAATTTTTGAAATTTTAGAATTTAATGCCGATATTTTGTCAAAAAGATTTAGAGAATTAGCATATTTAAACCCAAAAATTACTATAAATTTTAAAGACCAAAGAGACGGCAGAAATGAGAGCTTTCATTTCGAGGGCGGATTAGAGAGCTTCGTAACTGATATGAACAAAGCCTCACCCGTTAGCAAGGCAGTTTCATTTAGCGATAGCGTCG
>JAGBJQ010000119.1 GCA_017934385.1 Campylobacter sp.
ACTACACAAGCCTATTTTTTGGCGAAAATTTAAACACCACAATTACTAGCGCAAACGATATTTCACAAGCCTTCATTAGAGCAAACGGCGATTTTAAGAGCATTGGCTATATCGGACCGAAGGATTATGTAACCCTAAAAGAGGTAGATCCAAAGCTAACTAATGTCATCGAGTATGGCTGGTTCACCTTCATCGCAAGGCCTATGTTTAAATTTTTGCGCTGGATTTACAGCCATGTAGGCAACTGGGGCTGGGCGATTGTGATACTTACGCTAATTATCCGCGCAGCACTCTTTCCGCTTAGCTACAAGGGTATGTTATCGATGAATAAGCTAAAAGATTTAGCCCCAAAAATGAAAGAGTTGCAAGAAAAATACAAAGGCGATCCGCAAAAATTGCAAATGCACATGATGGAGCTATATCGCAAAAATGGCGCGAACCCAATGGGTGGATGTTTGCCGATACTACTTCAAATTCCGGTATTTTTCGCGATTTACCGCGTGCTTTTAAACGCAATCGAGCTAAAAGGCGCAGAGTGGGCTATGTGGATCCACGATCTATCGCTAAAAGATCCATATTATATCTTGCCGATTTTGATGACAGCGCTTATGTTTTTACAACAAAAAATCACGCCTACTTCATTTACAGACCCAATGCAAGAGAAGGTAATGAAATTCTTGCCACTAATGTTTGGTGTATTTTTCCTAATGTTCCCAGCAGGACTTACGCTGTATTGGACAGTAAATAATATGTGTTCGATAGTGCAACAATATGTCATAAACAAAATCTTTGCTCGCCAAAAGCAAGCTCAAATTTCGGAGAAAAAACATGAAAATTGAAGCGATAAATTTAACGCAAGCTTACCAAAAAGCAGCAGATGAGTTTGGGTGTTCGATTACCCAGCTAAATATCAGGGTAATTCAACAGCCAAGTAGCGGATTTTTGGGCTTTTTTAAGAAAAACGCCATTATCGAGGTTGTCAAAAAGGGCGAGAAATTTCCACAAAGCGAAAATTTAAGCCAAAAACCAAATGACGAGAAAAAACCGCAAAATTCGCAAAAAACTAGAAGTGCAAATTCGCACAAAGTCCGCAAAGAAAAGCCAAAAGCTACCATAAATGATGAAATTTGCAAAGATATCGAGCAAAAAATCACAAATTTAATCGCACAAAGCGGATTTAATCTTAGCGTTTGCGAGGTTAAAATTCACGATGAAAACAGCGTCTATATCAAAATCGACGGCGATGATAGCGCACTTTTAATCGGCAAGGAAGGCCACAGATACAAGGCGTTTTCGTATATGATTTATAACTGGATTAGTATGAAATACAACCTCTCTGTCGTTTTTGAAGTGGCTGAATTTTTGCAAAACCAAAGCAAACATATTGATTCGTATGTGGGTGCGCTAAGGGCGAATGCAAACGGCTCAAAAATCGTAACTAAGCCATTTGACGGGGCATTTGTCAAAATCGCTAGCGACAAGATTAAAGCAAGCTTCCCAGATCGCACGATCGGTATCAAATCTACTCGTAACGGCAAAATCATCATAATCGACGAAAAAAATTAATGAATCAAACAATCGCTGCTATCGCCACCGCTCATGGAGTCGGTGGAATATCAATCGTGCGCATAAGCGGGGCAGGTGCCCTGCAAATCGCGCGCGAAATTTCGCATAAAAATGACTTCGCACCGCGCCACGCCACACTAGCGAATTTATACGGCACTGATGGGGTGAAATTTGGCGAGGCGATTTTTATATATTTCAAAGCCCCGCATAGCTTCACTGGCGAGGATGTCGTGGAGATCCAAACACACGGCGGACTTATTAGCTCGTCTATGGCGCTTGATAGCGTGGTTTCGCTAGGAGCGCGTATCGCTGAGCCTGGGGAGTTTAGCAAAAGGGCGTTTTTAAACGGCAAAATGGATTTAAGCAAGGCCGAGGCGATTAGCGATTTGATACTTTCTCGATCAGAAAGTGCGGCTAAGATTTTGTCTCGTAACCTGCACGGCGAGCTTGAAGGCTTTGTAAATGACCTGCGTGCTAAGCTTGTCAAAACTCTTGCATTTGCCGAGGTTTGCATAGATTACGCCGAAGAGGATTTGCCACGCGATGTGCTTGAAAATTCGCTAAAAATGCTAAATGAAAATATAGAAAATTTAGAAAAAATCACCCAGATTAGCAAAAGTAGAAAAGGGCTAATCGAGGGCTTTAAGGTCGCAATCGTAGGCAAACCAAATGTGGGCAAAAGCAGTATTTTAAACGCGCTTTTAAACTACGAGCGCGCAATCGTCAGTGATGAGGCTGGCACGACTAGGGATAGAATCGAAGAGAGCCTTAAAATCGGCACTCACCTAATCCGTATCATTGATACAGCAGGCATTAGGCATGGCGAGAGCAAGACCGAAAATATCGGCATTTCATACTCAATTAAGGCGATTGATGAGGCGGATATTATCCTGGCTGTGTTTGATAGCTCTGTGAAATTTAGCGATGAAGATGAAAAAATCGTCCAAATTTTGGAGCAAAAAAGCGATAAAAAAATATTTTATATCTTAAATAAATCTGATTTAGCGCAAAATTTTGCATATAATTTTGCGCAAAAACCGCTTAAAATTTCAGCCAAAAAGGGCGTCGATGAGATTTTAAAAGAGCTTGAAATTTACCTAAATTCGCAGAATTTCGACGGACTTATGCTAAGTAATACTCGCCAAATTAATGCTTGCCAAAACGCGCTAAACGCCCTAAAAAGCGCAACCTGCAAGCTAAACGAGGCTGAGCTTGAAATTTTTGCTTATGAAATGAATCGCGCCATAGAGCAGATTTCATCGATTTCTAGGCCCTTTGAGAGGGACGAAATTTTAGATGAAATGTTTGGGAATTTTTGCCTAGGAAAGTGATTTTATATCTTATTTAGCCAAAATTTACTATAATTACCCCTTTTAATAAGGGTGAAAATGAGAGAAAAATTTGAATATTTCCTAGTCGTAGTTTTAATAAAATTAGCCAAATTTCTACCGACAAATTTCTTATATTTTTTCTTTGATTTCTTGGCGAAATTCGCCTTTTTTGCGCTAAAATCACGCGCAAAAATCGCTATAAAAAACCTTAGCCTTGCCTACCCACAAAAATCAGCTGGCGAGATTAAAACCCTAGCGCGCGAAAATTTCCGCTCTGTGGCCAAAACCCTAACCCAAACCCTACTTTTCTACCACGAAAGGCTCGATTTTAGCGCGCTTATTGCTAACAAAGACGAGGCGCTAGAAAAGGTAAAAGTGCTAAAAGGTGATAGCAAAAACAGCATTTTGTTTTTCACGGCGCATTTTGGAAACTGGGAAGTTTTAGCCCATTTTTACGGCGCGAACGGCTTTCCTGTGGCGGTTGTGGGGCGCAGGGGAAATAACGAACTCATCGAAGACCGCCTAGTTACGCCATTTCGCAAAAAATACGGCAACGAGCTAATCTACAAAGATGACGCCATGCGCGGGCTTGTCGAGCGTCTAAGAGCTGGCAAAAATGTAGGAATCCTGCCAGATCAAAAGCCGGGCGGAAAAAACAGCCTAAAAACCACATTTTTTGGGCGCGAGTGTTACACCACAAAGACGATTGCGTCGCTGTATTTGAAATTTAACCCAGTCCTAATCCCCGTTTTCGCGCGTCGCATGAGTGATGGTCGCTACGAAATTGTCATCAAAGATTTTACTCCGCCAAGCGCGGATTTGGATAAATCACAGGCTGAACAGTTCATAACCCAGCAGTGCAACGATATCTTCGAAGAGGTCGTGCGAAGTGCACCCGAGCAGTGGTTTTGGATGCATAATCGCTGGAAAGTTGATTGATGAGAGCGCTTATCTTTACCGACGGGCGCAAAGGGCATGAGAGCCAAAGCGTGGCGTTTTGCGAATTAAAAGGCTTGGAATTTGAGCTTTGCAAAGTTAGCTACAAAAACAAAATTTTAAAAATTCTCTCATATTTTTTGGACTTTTTGGGGCTGAAATTTAAAATTTTCGAGTGCGAAAACAAAAATTTTGCGAATTTTGACATTTTCGTAGGCGCTGGGTCTGTGACATACTATGCGCTGAAATACTGCGCCGCGAAATTTGGCAAAAAAAGCGTCGCGCTAATGTATCCAAAAGGCTATAAAAAGGACTTTTCGCTCATTTTCGCAAACGCTCACGACACCACGCAAACTGCGCCAAATGTGGTGATTTTGCCGACGAATTTAAACCTTAGCAAAGTAGAAAATTTCTACACTCCCAAAAAAAGCGCGATCGCATTTGTCATCGGCGGGCCAAACGCTTCGTTTGATATGAATAACGAAATTTGCGAGATTATAGAAGAGATTAAGGCGAAATTTCCCCACCACGAATACGCTCTGACTACTAGCCCACGCACTCCGCGCGAAATCGAGGCGCAGTTTGAGCGCGCAAATTTCGATTTTAGCGTGATTTATAGCAAAAATCAGATCAATCCAATCGGCGATTTTTTAGAGAGTTGCGAATGGATTTTTATCACCCAAGATTCTGTTTCGATGATAAGCGAGGCTGTGTGTAATGGTCGCGCAAATGTCGCTGTTTTGGAACTTCCACGCAAAAATTCGCACAATAAATTTGATGATTTTATCGCAAATTTAACGCAAAATGAGTGTTTGCGAATTTACGCTAAAAACGGCGAGTTAAAACCGACAAAAAAGATAAATTTAAGCCAAATTTTAGAAGGAATTAGCCTATGAGAGTGGTGCAAATACTGCCAGAACTTAACGAAGGCGGCGTCGAGCGCGGTGTGGTCGAGCTAACGCGCGAATTTGCTAAATTTGGCGTGGAGAGCGTGGTGATTAGTAACGGCGGAAAGCTAGTAAGCGAGCTAGAAAAAAACGGCGTGCGGCACATAAAATTCGATGTTTGCTCCAAAAATATATTCACAGCATTTTCCCGCGCTAGTGCGCTAAAAGAAATTTTGCGCGAGATCGCCCCAGATATCGTGCATGTGCGCTCTCGCGTGCCTGCGTGGCTAGTGAAATTCGCCAAAGGTGGGCTAAATTTTGGGCTAGTTAGCACCGTGCATGGGCTAAATTCGGTGAATTTTTACAGCAAAATCATGGTTGATGCCGATAAAATCATCTGTGTCAGCAACGCTACGAAGGATTATGTAGTGCGAAATTTCGGCGCAGATGTCAGCAAAATCAGGGTGATTCCGCGCGGAATTGATTTGGAAAAATTTAATCCTAGTAATTTAGACGCCGAATTTATGACGAAATTTCGCGCCGAATTTGGGCTAAAAAGGGGCGATTTCATCGTCGCAAGTGTCGGTCGTATAACGCAACTCAAAGATTATGAAACGCTCATAAAAGCGGGGCAAATTTTAAAGCAAAGCTTTGGTGAGGGGCTAAAAATTTTAATCGTGGGCGGTGTGCGCGATGATAAAAAAGAGTATTTTTTGGGGCTACAAAATTTAGCGCATGAGTTAAATTTGGCGCAAAGCGTGATTTTTACGGGTTCGCAAAGCAAAATCCCTGAGATTTACGCGCTAAGCAATGTGGTCGTGAGTGCGTCGAAAAAGCCTGAGAGTTTCGGGCGAAGTGTAGCCGAGGCAATCGCGCTAAATGCGCCTGTGGTGGCCTCTAATCACGGTGGCGTGCTAGATATAATCAAATCTGGCGAAAATGGCGAGTTTTTTGCCGTGGGCGATGAGAGGGAGTTGGCTACGATGATAGAGCGCGCGAAGGATTATAAATTTGACGGATACGGCTATATAGCGGAGAATTTCAGTTTAGTGCAAATGGTGGAGAAAACTATGAGTGTGTATAAGGAAATGGTGTGATAAATTTGGTTAAGACTGAGGGTAAATTTGACTTTTTCAAAGCTATTTTTCTTTTTGCTTTGGCTGTTTGGACAGTGTCGTTACCGTTTAAAAATGCGGTGTATCAGGTAAGCTTCGTGCTTTTTGATTTGGTTTTTTTAACTCATTTGATATATTTTAAAAATTTTGCTTTGGTAAAAGAAATTTTGCAAAGCGTTAAATTTTTGGCTTTTTGTTTTATTGGTATAATGGTCGCAATGGTAATTTCAAACTCCCTAAATACCGAGTTTTTAAGCAAAAAAAGTTGGGAGATAATAGCGCTTTTTCCATTTAGATACGGGCTTATTTTTGTGGGGCTTTGCTATTTTTACAAACTTAAATTTTTTGGCGAAAAAGAGCTTAAAGTGCTCGTTTTCGCGGGACTTTTTTTGCTTTTGGCAAATGCGGTTTATTACGCTCTGCAAAATCCGCAAATCCTAACCAAACTCAAAGGTGGCGGTATCAAAGGTGGGCTAGCCACAAGAACGGCGTTTGGATTTTTTGCAGGACTTGGTTTTGTGCTTTCTCTAACCTTAGTGAAAAACTATGTTTTTAAAGCAATTTTTAGCATTATTTTTCTATTTTTTGTCATTTTTTCATTTACTAGAAGTGCGTGGGTTGGGTGTTTTGCTTGTCTGATTTTATTTTGTGCTTTTAATATCAAAAATTATAAGCTTATTTTGTCTATTTTTGTTTGTTTAGTAGCATTTGCTTTGGTTGCATATTTTGGTTTCGATAGTGTCGCTCAGCGTTTTAGCGACCTAACGAACGCTCGAACTAGTGGGCGAAATATTATTTGGGCATACTCGCTTGAAAGGATTAGCGAGCATCCGATTTTTGGCTGGGGGGTTGATACTTTTAGGAATTTAGCAAATTCCCCAGTTTTAAAAAATAGCACATTTAATGGCGCTCACAATATGATTTTAGAACTTTTGCTTCATACTGGAATTTTTGGTTTTATTATCTATATGAGCGCGATTTTAAGCAATTTTTGGCTTTGCATAAAAGAGAGAAAATTTGAAATTTTTATTATTTTTACATATTTTTTCGTCGTTATGCAGTTTGATTCATCTGTATTTGGCTCAAAAGAAGTGTTGAGTTATCTAGTGATTTTTACATTTTTTGCCTATTCAAAAAGGATTTTGCATTGATATTTTGGGTTTTACTTTTTTTGGTGATTGTCGGTTTTGCGATTTTTTCGCTTCGTTTTCCGTGGTGGCGAAAAAGTATCTCTGATACCTATACTAGGGTGCTTATGTATCACATGGTCAGGGAGCATTTGCCAAAAAATGAGAGTAAATTTAATCGTTTGCGAGTAACGCCAAAAAATTTTGAAAAGCAAATTTCATGGTTAGCTAAAAACGGCTACAAAAGCTATTTTTTAAGCGAATTAAATTCGCAAAATTTACCGTCAAAATCGGTTGTGATTACATTTGATGACGGATATAGGGATAATCTCACAAACGCTTTGCCGATTTTGCAAAAATATGGATTTAAGGCAAATATTTTCATTGTCGTAAATAGGTTTGATAAAAATTGGGCAAGTGATAAGGATTTGAAAATTTCAAGCGATGAGTTAAACGCAGAAGAAATGCTAAGCCACGAAGAGGTTAAAACCTTGCTTGATAGCGGACTTATCGAGATTGGCTCACATACGCTAAATCACGCGAATTTGCCAAGTCTAAGCGAGAGTGAAAAAGAGCGAGAAATCACGCTTTCAAAGGGGCAAATCGAGCAAATTTATGGCATAAAATGCGATACTTTTGCCTATCCGTTTGGGTTTTATGACGAAAAAAGCGTAGAAATCGCCAAAAATTCATATAAATTTAGCGTTACGACAAAAAACTATGTATTAAAAAAAGAGTATGCAAACTCACAAATTCCACGCCTTATGGTTAGCGGTAAGATGGGGCTTTTTGGCTTTATTTTGCTTATGAAAAAAGGTAGGCGTAGGTGAAAATCGCATATTTTGTCGCTTCGATCTATTTTGGCGGGGTTGAAAAAATCGTAACAGATAGCATAAATGCCCTAAGCGCAGAACACGAAACGCTTTTAATCGTGCCAAAGGGGTGTGAATTTAAAGATAAAATTTCGCAAAAAGTTCAAATTTATGAGTATAAAAATTATGATAAAAGATGGAATTTGCTTTTGTATTTTGAAATTTATAAAATTTTATCCAAATTTGGCGTGGAAATTTTACATACACACGGTGCAAAAGCCACTCAAATGGGCTTTGTGCTAAATAAATTTTTAAAATTTAGCTTGGTTGGAACTAAACATAACGCGCGAAAAGGCAAAATTTTTGAGCGCATAAAAAACTGCTTGTGTGTTTCAAAAATGGTGCAAAATAGCATAAAAAATGAAAGCCGTGTGCTGTATTTTGGCATAAAACCGCTCGAAACTAAAAAAACAAATTTAGCCAAAGAGCCATTTATCATTACGGCTGTTGGCAGACTGGATGCGATAAAGGGCTTTGATGAGCTAATCATGGCGTGTGCAAAGCTGAAATTTGGGTTTGTTTTGCAAATCATCGGCAAAGGAAGCGAGTTGGAAAATTTGCAAAATTTAGCTAGAAATTTAGGAATTTTGCAACGCGTTAAATTTGTCGGTTTCAGCGATAAAATCCCGCAAATTTTACACTCATCGCACCTGCAAGTAATCTCTTCAAAAAGCGAGGGCTTGCCACTTGTTTTAATCGAGGGGCTGTTTTATTCGCCAGTTTTAATCTCAACCGATGTTGGGGGGATTGGTGAAATTTTGGATCGTAAGTTTTTGATAAATTATGAAAATTTGAGCGAAAAAATCGGCGAAATTTATGAAAATTATGATAATTTTGTATTAGAATTTGCCAAATCTCATAGTCAA
>JAGBJQ010000120.1 GCA_017934385.1 Campylobacter sp.
GGAAGCAGGGTATGCTGGCGATACAAAAACAGCCGCAAGCCTTATTTATCTTAGCAAAGAAGATATGCAAGATGAAAGTGTCAAGCCTGCATTAGAGGGCAAAGTGGGTATGTTGGTAGATGAGGCTATGCAAGTAGCCAAAAAACATAACGGTCTAAAATCGATTGAAATCGTAGATAAAAATCTCGGCGAGGATGTTGGCACGGTAAAAGTGCGGATAGTTTTTAAAGATGGCAAAACGATAGATGATATGATGAAAGTGCGCAAAAATCACAAAGGCGAGTGGAAGGTGAATATTTTCTAAATTTTAAGGAGTAGCGATGAAAAGGTTATTTTCAGCGATTATAATGTTCGTTTTTGTGGGTTGTGGCGAAGGTCCTGAGGAAGTGGTGAAAAGCTATGTCGATTCGGTAGGGTGCAAAGGAGACATCGAAAAAGGCGCGAGCCTAGTGTATCTGAGCGAAAGTCAAATGAAAGATGAAGCCACAAAGCGCAAGGTAGAGAGCAAGCTAGACTCGATGTCAGGCACCGCCACAAGAGACGCTATGAGGCGTGGAGGGTGCAAAACAATCGAAATCACCGATAAAAATATCGGCAAAGACGCTGGCAAAATGAAGGTCAAAATCACCTTTGGCGACGGCACTACCGAAGAACTTGACGCCAGGGTGCGTAAAAATCATCAAGGCGATTGGAAGGTAGTATGGCGATAGTTTATGAAATTTAAAATTTCGCTTTTTATTTTTTTGGGATTTGCGCTTTTTTTGGCGGTGCAAATCCCGCAAATCCGCCAAAATTTACCGCAATTTTTCCAAGATAAAAGCTTAAAATTTCAAACCCTAAATTTGCAAAATTTAACAAATTTGCCAAATTTGGCGCCCGGAGATCTGGTTTTTCGCCTAGGCGATGAGTTTGATAGCGCGCTAATCGCGCAAATGAGCGAGTGGAAGTATTCGCATGTGGGGGTAGTGATAGATACTGCGCCGACACAAATCCTGCACGCGATCAGCGACAAGCGATACGCTCAAAACGGCGTCGTGATAAGCTCGCTAGATGAGTTTGTCTCTCGTGCGCGTAAATTTGGCGTAGCAAGAATAAATTTTTTAAGCGCACAAGAGAAGCGAAATTTGATAAATTCGCTAAATTTGCGTGTGGGAGAAAAGTTTGTTTTGGCAAAATCGACTGAGCCAAATTTATATTGCACTACGCTAATCGAGCATGAAATCGCGCAAATTTATCCAAATTTCGCCCCCGCTTACACATATATTGACGCGCCGTTTTTTCGTGGCGAGTATCTATTCCCGCGCGCATTTGCTGAATTTAATGGCACCCAGATGATTTATGAGAGCGAGTGAAAATTTGCTATGAATTTTGCTGTGAAATTTAGTGGGAAAATTCGGGCATAAAAAAAGCTTGCCAAATTTGGCAAGCTTTGTGTGTCCGACGAGAATTTATAAAACCTTAGTAATCTAACTCTGGTTTTGGAGTAGCATCTGTTCTAGCTGGCAATACTGGGTATTTCAAAGCCGCCTCAGGTAATTTTCCGCTTAGAGCGTTGAAGAAAGTAACGATTTTGTTTGCTTCATCATCGCTGATTTCGATACCTAGTTGAACGCTACCCATAGCTTTAACAGCGTCTTTTAGTGACCAAATTGCACCATTGTGGAAATATGGAGCTGTATCAACAATATTTCTTAGAACTGGTGCTTTAACCATACCGTTAGCATCGCCTTTGAAATCGCCAACATTAGCAAATTCGTATTTGCCTGCTACTTCGAATGGTTGCATTGTGCCACCTAGATTAACGCCATTGTGGCAAGTTGCACAACCTTTGTCGATAAATGTTTTTAAGCCCTCTTTTTCGGCGTCAGTTAGGGCTTTTGCATCGCCGTTTAAGAATTCATCATATCTTGATGGAGTTACAAGAGTTCTTTCGAAAATTCCAACAGTTGTAGCGAATAGATCGAAAGTGATTTTTGTATCTTTGCCATAAGCATCTTGGAATTCTTTAACATAGCCAGGGATTGAGTTAAGTAGTTTTTCTACGCTCTCAGGAGTTGCAGCCATTTCAGGAGCTACTGTTGCTGGACCTGCTGCTTGCTCAGCTAGGTGAGCTGCACGACCATCCCAGAATTGTGCTGAGTTGAACACTGAGTTTAGTGTTGTAGGCGCATTGATATGGTGTGGGTTTGGAGTCCATTTGTGACCTGTTGAAGCTGGAACGCCGTCAGTTCCGCCGATTGCTAAGTTGTGGCATGTGTTACAGCTAATGATACCACTTCTTGAAATTCTTGGGTCAAAATATAATTTTTTACCAAGTTCAACTCTTTTTTCAGTTGTAGGGAAATCTTTTGCATCTGGCGCAGAAGCTTCGGCAAGTTTAGCTATTTCAGCGGCAGTTTTTGGAAGTGCTACCAAGCCACTGTCTTTTGCAAGTTTTGCTAAATCATCAGCTGCGAATACTGAGCTAGCAACAACTACTGAACTAAGTAATAAAAACTTAACTTTCATTTTCCTCTCCTTTAAAAAAATGTAAATGGATTTTAAAATTTATTAAATAAAAAGTTACTTAAAAATTTAAGCGAAATAATAAAAATTCTTAAAAAAAAAAAGATATAATTTATCGCAAAAAGATGCTAGAACATAAAAAAATTACAAAATTTTATTAATTTAAGTTTTTTTTAAATTTAAAGCCGAATTTCTTCGATTTCTTGATAAATCACCCGAAATTTATCATCGATTTTAAAATCCTCGTGAAAATGCCCAAAATACCACTTTTTGAACTGGGTTTTGTCGTAAAAATCCTGTAAAATTTTCGAATTTATATCGTCAATTTTCGCCGCCATTGATAGTTTTATCACGCGCGGTATGACAAATCTGGGGCAGGTGTGCGTGATGATGATATCGACATTAAAGCCGTGTTTTGCGAGGTTTGCGTTCGCTTCGCAGATATCGTCCTGGCTTATCATTTCGCCCTCCCACCACGAAAAGCCAAGTTCTCGCCTATCTCGGTCGATACTAAGCGCGCCACCCATGGTGAAAATTTTGCGCCCTGCGATTTCATAGACTTGCCCCCTCATTAAATGATACACGCTCTGGCTGATTTTATGCACTTTGCCGCCAGCAAATTCGTTGATTTCATAGGCGTTTAATCGGTCGAAATTTTCATGGTTGCCGTCGATGAAAAGCGTGGTAAATTTGCGCTCATTGAAGTATTTTAGCCACTGCTCCTCGCGCGCGTCGCTTTGAAACATATTCCAAACAAAGCCAAAATCCCCAGCGATGATTAAAAAATCGTCCTTGCAAAGCGCACTTTCGAATTTTTCAAACTTCTTAAATCGCGCCATTTCGCCGCTAAACCCGCGCCAGCCACCGTGTGTATCGCCTGTGATAAAAATTCTATTCATTGCCTGCCTTTTTAAATTTTTGTTTGATTTTTGCTTTTGCGATATTTATTTTATGCGCAAAATCCAAAATTTATGGAATTTTCATTATTTTTCAAATTTTGTATTTACCAAAATACTGACCCAAAAAACGATTACAACTATGAAATTGAAATTTTTGTATTTTATCGGAAACGAAATAAAGCTCAAAGGAAAATTTGGTGGTGTCCCGTGCAGGCTTCGAACCTGCGGCCCTCTGATTAAGAGTCAGATGCTCTACCAACTGAGCTAACGAGACACGAACTTGTATTTTATTCATATATATATAAAAAATAGGTTAAATTTGGCAGAATTTTCGAAAATTTGATTAAATTTAAATGATTTGTTATTGAGAGTGAAATTTCATAGATAAATTTAATGAATTTTAGGCTCCCTTAGCGAGAGCCTAAATTTGAGAAATTATTTTTTTGTTTGAGTTTTGCTTGCTTTTGCGCCTTTTTTGTAAGGGCGGTCAGAAACGATTGGTTTGCCATCAGCGTATTTTTTCTCGATTTTTGCAAACTCATAATTTGCGCCTACATTTTTAGCTGAGGCAACATTGCCCATTGTTAGGTATTTATAAAGAACATCTTTTAGGTTTTTAGTGTGTTCTGTATTGCGTGGAGAATCGTTTAAAATATCCTCGTAAGCGTAAATTCTCTCATAATAATCGTTTGTTAGTTGATCATCGATTGTGATGCGACCGCTATCGATTGTTACGCCAGCATACAAGCCTGTTTGCTCGCCTGGGGTTGCAATCCATGCTGAAATATCAGGTAAATCAGTAGCGCGACCAGCTTTCGCACCGTGTCCGCCAAATGCTGCACCAGCGCTTACTTCTAGTGTATCAGCGCCTGTGAATACATCTTGGTAAGATTTAGTTGTATGGAAAAGTAGCACAACATCGCTTGTCTCGTATCCTGCTTGGATACCTACGCCAAAGCCTTTGTATTTGATGAAAATCGGAGCACTCCATGTGCCATCAGCATTTTTTACGCTAAAAATTCCATCGCCATATTGGATAGAAGCGCCAGCTGCTAGGCGTTTGACATCTGTTAGGATTGCTACTGCTTTTGCGCCTTGTAGATATTTTTGATCTACATGGAAACCGCTAGATGCGCCAAATGATCTCATAACATTAGTCGCTGCGATGACTTCTTGATTTGCTACGACATCAGCGTGCAAAAAACTAGAAACTACAAATGAAGCAATTAATAAAAATTTTTTCATATGTTTAATCCTTTTAAAATAGAAATTTAGTTATTATAACAGCAATTTCATTTTTTTTAGCTAATTTTTAACAAAAAATTGATGAAAAATAACAAATTTTTGGGAAAATAATGAAAATTTTGGCGATTTTAGCATTATGCGCGGTTAAAATTTTTGCTTTATCGATAGTAAATGGCGAAGCAATTGTTTTGAAATTTAACAAAAACACGAGTGAAATTTTAGCAAATGGCAAAAAAATCCCCCTCGTAAATTCACTGGGTAGTGATGAAAAAATTGCAATTATCGCTGCAAATTACAGAGCCAAAAACGATATCAAACTCAAAATCACCCAAGATGGCAAAACCACAACCGAGATTATAAATTTAATCAAAGGCGATTACAAAAGCGAGGCATTTTCTGTCGCTCCGTCTAAGGTAAAACCGCCAAAAGAGGCCAAAGCTCGCATAGAGCGCGAACTAGCCGAAGCAAACAAAATTTACGCTAAAACTACGCCAAAAATTTTATTACAAAAACCTTTTTTATTACCTTCAAATGCTAAAATTACATCCGCATTTGGCAATGCGCGCACCTTTAATGGCGAGCTGAAAAGCTACCACTCAGGCACGGATTATCGCGCTGCTATGGGCACAGATGTGCATAGTGTGGGCGAGGGCGTGGTCGTGATAGCAAAGGACAGATATTACGCTGGTGGTTCTGTGGTGATAGACCATGGTGCTGGCGTATATTCGCAGTATTATCATTTAAGTAAAATTTTGGTAAAAGTAGGTGATAAAATAGGCGGTGGCGATAAGCTAGGGCTAAGCGGTGCTAGCGGGCGCGTGAGTGGGCCACATTTGCACTTTGGGATTGCTATAAATGGTGTGAGTGTGAATCCTTTGGATTTTATAAATAAATTTAATAAAGTGGTGTTTGAAAATGAGTGAAAACAAAAAATTAACCCCAAAAGAGTTGATAAAAGAGTTAATCGAAGGTAGCGAATATACGCTCAAAGACTCGGTAAAAGGGCGCGTGCGCATAGTAGGGCGAGATAAA
>JAGBJQ010000121.1 GCA_017934385.1 Campylobacter sp.
TGTCATTTTCTTTTGCTCCTGTACATCAAGAACCTAGCTCGTTTGTCTCGCCTACGCTTAACCCGCCTATCGCAAGTCCGTCAAAGCTCATTTCACAAAGTGCGAGCGCGCACTCTTTTCGCGCCTCATAATCCGTGCCACCTTGAATAATGCCAAAGATATTTTGGTGAGTGTGAGATCCGCGCGATTTATTCTCGCTGTGAAATTCCACCGCTTCCTTTGCCCATTTTATCGTGCGTTTCACGCTCAAATCAATGCGCTTTTTAAGTCTGATTTTAGCCTCGCTTTCAAGCTCATTTGGATTGCGTGGCAAATCGACCAAATCATCTAAAATCATCATAATGTCCGAATTTAGCGCGTATTGCGTCTCTATCACAGAGCGGGGCGTGAAATAATGCGTGCTTCCGTCAATATGACTTTTAAATTTTATGCCGTTTTCGTCGTTTTTGGTGTTTGCGCGCAGTGAAAATGCCTGAAACCCACCGCTATCTGTTAGGAAATTTCCCCCAAATTTGCTAAATCCATGAAGTCCGCCAAACTCCTCTATCACGCTAGCTCCTGGGCGCAGATACATGTGATAAGTATTTGCCAAAATGATTTTAGCTCCCAAAATATCGCTCATATCGTGTGCGTCAAGGCCTTTGATGGCACCCACTGTGCCAACAGGCATAAAAATCGGCGTTTGCACCACGCCGTGCGCCATTTCTAGCGTGCAAGCTCTGGCTGCGCCGTCTTTTGCATCTATTTTAAATTTCATTATTTTCCTTTGGTAAATTTTGCGCTATTTTACCAAAGTTTTTGCCTTTTTTAGAGTTTTTGAAATTTTTGCGTCCGCTTAAATACTCGCTGTATCTCGTGCCATACAAACTTGCGTGCCAAATCGCAAAGCCAAGCATGCTAATTCCGCTTATTTTATGGATTTTGCGCCATGCTTTGCCCTTTTTAAACCCGCTAAACGCGCAGATTCCCATACTCACTGCAAGGCTATTTTTGGCTAGTTTTCGCTGAAATTGCAAATCCAAAATTTTATCCTTACTTTTCAAATTTAGCCCCTTTTATCGAATTTAAAAGCAGAGCAATCGTCGTGCCATTATGCAAAATCGCCGTGGATATCGGGCTTAAAATCCCAAGCGTAGCCAAAAGCAAAATCGCCGAATTTACCCCAACGGTGGCGTTAAAATTCCGCCTAATCAACCTTAGCGTATCATCTGCTGCGGCTTTGATTTTCGCCACACCCTCGATATCGTTTTTCAAAAGCAAAATTTGCGCGCTTGCCTTTGCGATGTGCGCAGAGCTAGGCATACCTATCCCCACATCTGCCGCCATTAGGCTAGGAGCGTCGTTTATGCCGTCTCCGATAAATGTAACCTTATGCCCGCGCGATTGCAGATCCTTGATAATCTCGGTTTTTTGCGTCGGCAAAAGCTCCCCATACGCCGCGTCAAGCCCCAGCTCGCGCGCCACTTCATCGGCTTTTTGCTTCACATCGCCACTTAGCATTATGATTTGTTTGACCCCTATTTTGCGAAGCTGGGAAATCACAAATTTAGCATTATCGCGAAGCCTATCACGCAGTCCAATCACGCCCAAAAGTTTGCCGTCAAATGCGATGAAAAGTAGCGAAAGACCGCGATTTTCTAAGTTTTCAATCCGTTTTTTAAACGGCGCAAAATCTATCATCTCATCATCTTGTAAAAAATGCTTCGAACCGATTATTAAAATTTTGCCCTCTATGTTTGTCTTCACCCCGTGCGCTACGACAAATTCGACCTCATCGTGGCTGACATGGATAAATCCTCGCTTTTTGGCTGCTTCAACGATAGCCTCGGCAACTGGGTGAAAATAGTGTTCTTCGGCGCTCGCTGTCAAATTTAAAATGTCTTTATCGCTAAAATTTTTATCAAAGGATATGATTTTTACGACCTCTAAATTTCCGTGTGTGAGCGTGCCTGTTTTATCGAAGACAAAGGTATCGCTAGCTCCAAGGCTCTCTAAGGCTTTTGCCCCTTTTATGAGAATTCCAGCCTTGCCAGCCTTTGAAATGCTTGATTTAAAAGCAACTGGCGTTGGAAGTTTGAGCGCACAGGAATAATCAGCCTGCAAAACAGAGGCAACGCTAGTGAAATTTCGATTTATCAGATACGAAACCCCAGCTAGCCCAAAGGTAATAGGCACTAGCTTATCGCCCAGCCTCATCGCACGCGCGCCGATTTGCGAACGCTCTTTGAGTGCGTTTGCGATGTATTTTTTGATACTGTGCGCAGATGTTTCATCGCCCACGCTTTGGGCATAAATCCTAATCGCCCCCTCAGCGACTATCGTCCCACTAAGCACCATATCGCCCCTGCTTTTGCGCGCTGGCAAGGCTTCGCCCGTCATGGAGGATTGATTAATGAGTGCTTCTCCGCTTAAAATATGGCCATCTACGCCGATGATATCGCCAGATCTTACCACGACGATATCGCCTGTTTTAAGCTTGCTAGCTGGGATTTTCATCTCGATTTTTTCGCCGTTTTGCTCTACTTCAACCCACGCCTCGCTAATATCAGGCTTGGCTAGCTCTTTTATCAAATCATCGCTTTTATAAACGGTGCTTTCTTCCATATACTCGCCAAGGGCTAGCATAGCATTTGTGCTATTTGCCGCGAAAGTATCAGCCCTGCCAAAGGAAATCCCCACAGCCAAGGCTTCTAGCGTTTTAGAAGTTAGTCCATGCGCTAGGCTCTCTTTTGCCCCCTCTTTAAGAAGCGGCAAACAAGCAATCAAGCTAAAAAGTCGCACAAACGCCGAATTTCGAAAGAAAAAATTCGCCCCAAGCGCAGCGACTGAGAGAATCAAAGCGTTTTTGCTAGGAGCATGTGAGCGTTCGCGCTTTTTGGCGCGCTTAAATTTGGCTAAGTCTAAATTCGCTAGGTGCTTTATCAGCTCGTCGCGAGTGCTAGTATTTGCGCTCTTGCGGGAATTTGCGCTATTGCGGGAGCTCTCACTCTCGCCCTTGCCTTTGCGGGCAGTATTTTTGAAAGCTAATCTAGTAAAATTTTTGTCATAATTTATAATTAAAGCACCGATTTTAGCGTTAAATCTACACTCTTTAACGCCACTAAATTTTGAAATTTCTTTTAAAAATTCGCCCTCATTTAAATTTTTAAAAGCACAAATTTTAAGCCTGATTCGCCCCGCACACTCGTGTTTTATCTCAAATTTCATTTTCGCTCATTTGCGCTTTTGCGTCCAAAAAACGCTCCTTCATCTCCTCAATCCCCATTTCAAAGAGCTCTGAGCCCTTTGCGATAAATTTAAAAAGGTTTGTTTGCGCATTTTCGTTAGTGAAAAAATACACAACCGCAGCGCCCAAAATTGCGCCATTTAGAAATGAATTTTTCTTAAAAAATTTGCTTTTACCTAATTGATTTAGCCCAGCAAATTTTGAAAGGTTTTTGGATTTTTTGCCACCAAGTGTGCTATTTATCCATTTTGATAGCTCGCCAAGCTCGCCATTTGCGCTGTTTTCGCAATATTTTAAAATTTGTTTTAACTCTTTTTTAGAAATCTTTTTTTTGCTCATTTTTCTTCCTTTGTGATTAAATTTTCGCTCATTTCTAGCGCGCATGTCGCCAAAACTGCGCCCACAAGCGCCCCAAAATATTCGCCCTGGACAAGTTTGTTTGCGCTATAAATCGCCCCGCCTGCGATGATGCCTCCACGAAGCGCCGAATTTAGCCCGTCGCGCATGGCCTGCTTTTTGCTTTTGCCTTTTTTGACATTTGCAATCTCGCTCGCAGCCCCAGCAATCGCCCCAGCTAGCGCGCCACTTAGGGCGTTATCGATTGGCGAGCGCGACAAAGTTAGTTTTGTATTCATACCCTAACCTTAAATTTGCGTCTCAGTCGTGGCGTCTGCGCGTTTTGTGCGTGGTTTTGGAGTGGTTGATTTTTTCGCGCGCGGTTTTTTCACTGATTTTTCGTTGCTTTTTTTGTTCGCGGATTTTTTCGGCTCACCAGCAGTTTTTTCTGGCTCGCCTTTTGCGTTTTTAAATTTCTCGCTAATCTCATCGCCTGCCTTATTTAGCGTGGTTTTGACGCCATCGCTCGCACTTTTTACCTTATCTTTTAACTTTTTTGCGCCCTCGCTTTTGGCAAGCTCGCTAAGACCTTGTGCGATTTTTTTGCGATTTGTGAGCGCATAGACACTAGCCCCGCCAAAAACTAAACCTAAAAAAAATCTAATCGGCATAATTTCTCCTTTTAAAATTTTAAAATTTACATACTTATGATTTTTGCTATCATAATTAGAAAAAGTAAAATTTGATTTTACGCTAAAACGCCTTAAAACCAAAATTTCAAGGCATTTTAAACGATAAATTTATCAAATTTTTAGTGTGAAATAATAGAATATTTTTGTATAAAATTAGCTGAATTTATAAAAACGATTTTCATTTAATTATAAAAATTTTAAGAGCAAATATCATTAGCCGTAGAATTTACAAGCGAAATTAGCTCAGGCGAAACCTGCCCAGACAAAAACTCCTCCCACAGCTGAGGATTAAAAATTTCGCTGTCATAAAAAATCGTCAAAGAGCCAATTAGCGGGTTAAATTTATACTCTTTTATCCCGCTAATACTAGCGATTTTTGCCTTCAATTCCGCCTCGCTAATCCCACTAATCTCCCTAATCTTGGGGCTTACGCGAATTCGCAAACGCCCCCTTGTGTGGGCGATTTTGGTGAAATATTTGGCAAAATTTAAAATATCGTTTTTCTCAATTTGCATTTTAGCTCTTTTTTGGGCGAAAGGCCGTGATTTTCTCCGTAGTCTCGATATAAGCGCCACCGATTAAATCTATGCAGTATGGAATCGCTGGGAAAATCGGCTCCAAACACTGCAAAATCGCCTTTGGATTGCCCGGCAAATTTACGATAAGAGAGTTTTTGTAAATCCCGGCCGTTTGCCTCGATAAAATGGCGGTTGGGACATATTTTAGGCTCACAGCGCGCATTAACTCGCCAAAACCTGGTAGCATTTTTTCGCACACTACCTCGGTAGCTTCTGGCGTGACATCGCGCAGGGCTGGACCTGTGCCACCTGTGGTAAATACAGCGTCGCACCCGCTCTCGCACATTTCGCGCAAACTACCCTCGATTAGCGCACACTCATCGGCGATTATGCGGTAGTCAAATTCCACCTCGCCCTCTATCCACTCGCTCATTATGCGCTTTATCTCTGGGCCGCCAAGGTCTTCATAAACCCCGCTTGAAGCGCGGTCGCTAATGGTTAGAATTCCTATTTTTACCTTTTTTTGCATATTTTTCCTAATCATCGAAATTTAATCTATCACTTCTAGGCGCAGGTGTTTCGCTATGAATTTCGCTATGATTTTCGCCCTGCTCTTCGCCCAAATTTTCCTCGTCCTCATCAAGCTCTGGTTGCAAGATCGAGCGCACGCCAGAGTGAGTGATATACTCATAAACAAAAATTTGCTTCGCTATCAAATTTAGCGCCTCTTGCATAGTGCGAAGCGTCTCGCCCACATCCTCAAAGCACGAGTTTAGTATCTCATTGACGCTGGCTGGATTTGGCACGAAACTATCCCCCATAGCGTATTCATAGACCATTTTTTGCGCCAGCTCGGTGGCTTCTTTGACATCGTTTGAGCCGTTTGTAAAGGCGTCGTTTTTGTGTATCGCAAGGGCTGCGGTGCCGCTGAGTAAGACTTTGATTTGATTTAGCATTTGGGTTTTGGAGCGGATTTCGAAATCATCGTTTAAAAATTTATCGTTTAAAAGCTCGATTTTATCGAAATTCATCGAGTACCAATACGCGATTAGCGCCTTTGCAGCCTGATAAAATGCTTGGATTTCTTTTTCGTTTTCTGTTAAAATTTGGCTTTTTTGCACACCATAAAATACCTTTGTGCGCACATTTTCGAAGTCTATTAGCTCGATTTTATCGCTTCCCCTCTCTAATGCCTTCATCGCAGCCTCATTGACAAATGTCGCCACGCCTGCCCCGCTAAATCCCACGCAAAGGCGACTAACCTTGGTTATATTTAAATCAAATTTTTTATCTGCAAGGTAAATTTTTAAAATTTCAATCCTGTCTTTGTAGTTTGGTAGTGAGATAAAAATGCGCCTATCAAACCTGCCAGAGCGAAGCAGAGCCTCGTCAATCAAATCTATTTTATTCGTCGCGGCGATGACCATTACACCGCTATTTTCTTCAAATCCGTCCATTTCTGTTAGAAGCTGATTTAATGTAGCCTCTCTCTCGTCGTTTCGCCCAACGCCCCTTTTACCGCCCACAGCGTCGATTTCGTCGATGAAAATAATCGCAGGCGCGCAGGATTTTGCCTTGGCAAAGAGCTCCCTGACGCGCTTTGCGCCCACTCCGACAAACATCTCAGCAAAACTCGCCCCGCTTTGGTAAAAAAACGGCACGCCAGCCTCGCCGGCTACGGCCTTTGCAATTAGCGTTTTGCCCACACCAGGGGCTCCTATCATCAAAACGCCCTTTGGAAGTTTTATGCCAAATTTTTGGTATTTGAGCGGATTTTTTAGAAAATCTACGATTTGGATTAGCTCGTCTTTGACCTCGCTAATGCCTGCGATATCGCTAAATTTCACATCGCTTTTAACTGGTTCAAATGAGTTTGGTGTGAAATTTTGCGGCGCAGTATTTTGGGCTTGCGAAGCTAAATTTTGCCCTTTTTTACGACGCGAAAGCACGGTTTCGAAATAATAGACAAAAAGAAAAAATGCAAAAGTGAAAATCACCAAAATCGCGCTGATTGTCATTTCGCCACTATTGCCGTGCGATTTGCTGATAACTGCGTGATTTGCTAACTCTTTGAGATCAACGATATCGGCTAAAATGCGGTATCTTTTGCCCTCGTAAATGAAATTTAGCGCGCCGTCCTCGATATGGGCTCGCTTGATCAAATCCCTTTGCATAAGCTCGCTAAATTCGCGTTCGCTGATGTATTGCGCGTCATCTTTGAAATACACAATACTAAGCAAAACGATAAGCAATCCCAAAAACACAAGGATCAAATTTAGCTTGTTTGCCTTAAATTTCTGCCACATTTGACTCAAATTTGACTTCATAATCTTCTATCCTTACCCATTTTTTAGATAAATCTTTTTCGCTTTTTATCAAAATTTTATTATAAAACTCATCGTATCCTTCGAAAAATTCGCCATTTTTGCGCTCCACTAGCACCGAAAGTGGCGATTTGTGAGCTTTGCGAAACTCGAAATTATTTAATGCTACGATATTTTTAAGCATTTTAAGCCTAGCTTTCGCCACTTCGCCATTAATCCTCCCGCTCATCGAAGCAGAAGCTGTGCCCCAGCGTGGAGAGAAAATAAAGGCGTGCAGGTGCGTAAGCGGGAATTTTTTGAAATTCTCAACCGCCTCGACCCAGACTTCCTCGCTCTCTCCTGGGTGGGCGACGATGAAATCAGTGCCTAGCGCAAAGCCTCTCTCTCCTAGCTCCAAAAACAGCTCCAAATCCCTAAACGCCGTGTTTCTGCGACGCATAATGCTAAGCATTGTCTGCGAAGTGTGCTGCAAAGCGATATGCAAATGTCGCTCCAAAAAGCTCTCGCCCAAAATTTCGCGAAAACTCTCATCAATCTGACTTGGCTCGATTGAACCCAGCCTAATGCGCTTTATGCCCGAAAGGCTGCCAAGCCTTTGCAACAAAGCCCCAAGAGATGTGGCGCTATCTTTACCATAACTTCCGATATTTGTGCCAGTTAGGACGATTTCGCTAAAACCATTTTGGGCTAAATTTTGCGCCTCATTTATAATCAAATTCTCATCGATAGAGCGCGCGCGCCCCCTTACAGATGGGATTATGCAGTAAGCACACGAAAAATCGCAACCCTCTTGGATTTTGATAAAGGCTTTCGTGTGATTCTCAAAATCGCCGAGCACGCTACTTTCTTTATACTCCAAATCTCCGATATCGTAAAATTTCGTATCTGCGCGCAAATACTCATCGATTTTGGCCTTTTGGCTCATACCAAAAACGCCAAAAATTTGATTTTTTGCTAGCAAATTTTGCCCCTGCGATTTGGCGCCACAGCCTGTTAAAATCACCCTTTTTCCAGCCCTATTCATACGCGAAATATAGCCTCTAACATCGCTATCTGCGCCGTTTGTAACGGTGCATGAATTTACCACAATGATATCTGCTTCGTTTTCATTGCCCACAATCTGCGCGTTTTGCACCATTTTTTTGATTAATTCAGTATCGTAAATGTTCGTGCGACACCCAAAGGTCTTAAAATACACCCTCACCTATACTTCCCCCATAGGTGGCTCGTTTGGCTCGAAATTTGGCGCTTTGTTTGCGCCGTAAGTTTTGCCGTTGTAAAGCGTGTAAGCCGGGTAAGCGATTTTGATATCATCTTCTTTTTGCAAGCTTTCTAAAATTTCAGCCGAAATATTGCTTCTAAGCCCCAAAGTAGCGTATGAATTCGTCATATACCAAACCGAAATTTGAATACCATAAGGCTCGAAAAAGCTGAAAATTCTAGGCTCGACATTTGGGTTTTTTATGCTGTATTGAGAGCGGAGTTTTGACATTTGCTTTTTGGCGATATCGGTGTAGCCTTTCGAATACTTTCTGACTATGTTTTTGATGATATACATAGCTTTTTTATGATTGCTATCAAATGTGAGTAAGATATCGATACCGTCCCAAACAGTCTTTAACCCAGAGTGCGTATAATTAGCCAGCAAATCTGTAAAAATGTAGTTATTCGGTATAAATACAACCCTGCCGGCGCGTTTGTTTTCTCGCCATGTTGTCATCGTAACATCTTCGAAAATCGTCATTCTAAGCACGGAAATATCGATGATATCGCCCACATACACGACGCCATTTTT
Source organism: Campylobacter sp. (assembly GCA_017934385.1). Classification (GTDB taxonomy): domain Bacteria; phylum Campylobacterota; class Campylobacteria; order Campylobacterales; family Campylobacteraceae; genus Campylobacter_B. The sequence goes on from JAGBJQ010000121.1 coordinate 8,892, forward strand.
GCAGACTTTGACGCGATCCCCTACCCTAAATGTGCCGCCAAATACGATTACAAGCCAGCCAAGCGAGCTCATAAACATATCCTTCATCGCAATCGCCAAACCAGCCGAAGCAAAGCCCAGCACGGTGACGAAATGCGTCATATTATCAATATACGAAAATAGCAAAATCAGCACGATAATGGTGAAATTTATGACATTTATGATTTTATTTACAAGGTAGAAATTTTCATCATTTATGACATATCGTTTGGCGATAAATTTGGCTAAAAACGCCAATGCCAAAACTATGCCAATCCATATAAGGATATTTCCAGCGCGCTTGATTTGCGCCGTGATATCGGCAGTTAGTGCGGTGATTTGGGAGTTGATTTTTTTCTCATATACATCATAAGTCGTCCCAGCTACCTCGTAAGCAGAGCTAAATTCGCCGATTTCATATTTTAAACTCTCATAATCTTTAATCAAATTATGATTTGGCGAAATTTTCTCCACTTTGGCGTATAATTCGGCCTTGGTTTCGAGTTTTTCTATCAAAACCTTTAAATTTTCGATTTTTCGTTTTTGCTCTAATTTTTGCTCTTGGAGATTTCGAATCGTCGAAAAGCCCGTGATTATCGAAAAGGGATTGCTCACACGCTCTGGTTCTGGGGTCTCTGGCATAGCGACAATGTCCAAAAATGGGCTTTTTTCATACTCTTTTAAAAGCGAGAGTTGCTCATTTACGGCGCGAAGCTTTTTATTTATTTCGTTAATCTCTTCTGCGCTGCTTAGGGATTTTTGCTCATCTTGCAAGATTTTTTGCTGTTTTAAAAGCTCTTGGTAACCGATGAAATTCGCAAATCTGCTAACCCAAAGATTGTTTTTAATCTCTTCATCGATTGCGCGAATTTGCTCGCCAAGTGGAGCAATCATCGCTACATCGGCACTTTCGCTCGAATTGACATATTCTTTATTTAATCTAGTGGCGGAGCTGTTTTGCTCTGATAAGCTTAAATTTTGCTCTGCTAAATTTTCGCTTAAATTTCCCTCGCCAAAAGCAAAAACAAAAAATAAAAAAAGAGTTAAAAATCTATTCATTGAAACGCTCTTAATGTCGATTTTACGAGATTTTCATCGATATCATCAGATACGAAAAAATCACCAATTCCCTTTGGCATGATGAATTTTATCTTGCCTGAGGCACTTTTTTTATCCAGATAAAACATTTCGTAAAATTTATCTACGCTTTGGATTTTATAGCTTAGCGGAAGTCCAAATTTAGCAAGCACTGCGCGAATTTTTTCCGCCTCATTTGCGCTTAGTTTGCCAAGTCTTACAGCCAAATCATTTGCCATAACCATGCCAATCGCCACAGCCTCGCCGTGCAAATACACAGAATAATTCGTCAAATTCTCAATCACATGCGCGAAAGTGTGTCCGTAGTTTAGCACCGCTCTGATGCCGTTTTCACGCTCATCTCTCGCCACGACACCAGCTTTTATTTCCACACATTTTGCGATGATATGAGCTACTTCGCTCTCACTCTTCAAATCATGCTCGCAAAAATACTCAAATAGCTCTTTATCAAATGTAACCGCCATTTTCACAGCTTCCGCCACACCTGCGCCAAATTCGCGCGCCGGCAGGGTTGAGAGAAATTTACTCTCACAATACACGGCGCGTGGTTGATAAAATGAGCCGATTAAATTTTTGCCGAAGCGGTTATTCACGCCTGTTTTCCCGCCCACGCTAGCATCGACTTGGGCTAAAAGCGTGGTTGGGATATTTATAAAATTTATTCCTCTTTCATAAATACTCGCGCAAAATCCCGTAATATCGCTAATCACGCCACCGCCAAGTGCTATTAGCGTGCTTTTGCGATCTAGTTTGGAGCTAAAAAGTTGCTCTAAAATTTGCTCCACGCTGGATAGATTTTTATACTCTTCGCCATCAGGAATTGTGATGATAAATTTCTGCCCACACTCCAATCTCTCCAACAAATACGAGAGCCAAAGCCCGCTAACCTTGGGGTTTGTGATGATTGCGACCTTGCCAGGAAGTGAAATTTTGGCTAATTCGTCGATAAAAACGCTGTAACTTTTCTCTTTCAAATCAATATCAATTTTCATATTCTAACCCCTTTATTTGCTTTATTGTAGCATAAATTTTGCATTTTTTTACCCCATATCGCATGGAAGAAAAATTTGGTGATTGTGGCTTAGTTTGAAATACATTTTATCAAGGTCTTTTTTGAAAATCGCTGTCGATTTCGGGGCTAAAATTTTATCGCTAAATGGCACAAACTGCAAGAAATCACTCTCGCTGCTAAGCTCGATTAATGGGTTTTTGCTCATATCATCGTGGATTATGAGCTCTTTTGAGAAAAGCTTTGACAAATTTAGATAATTTTGCACAAACTCGCCACCTTTACCGCCGTTTTCGTTAAAAATATACAGGTGAATATTCATACCAAGCTGCGAGCTGATATCAAAAACCACGCTTGATTCCTCGTCCATATTCGCTCCGCCATTTACCACCACACTGCGTTTTATCGCCTCTAACTCGCTCTGCCCTAGGCTTAAAATCGGCACGCCAAGACTTTGCAAATAGGCTTTATTTTTTTCGAAAATCTCCCTCACGCACACGACCAAACCAGCCTTATTTTCGCTCACATCGCCGTTTAAATTCGATATATTTTTCTCTTTATAATCAATTAAAATTTCAAATTTTTCGTCATCACTTTTGGCCTTAATCTCCTCGAAACTAGGCGAAATTTTAGGATTTACCACCCTAATGCAAATTTTGTGATTTTGAAGCCTGCTATCTAGATACTCCACCGCTCTTAGCGTCTTATAAATCGAGCTCTCGCTCATTTCCTTCATATCAATTAGCGCATAAATATTTATCCCAAATGGCGATGGAAACTGGCCGTTTTGCTGTTTGACCTGCGCAAATACCGCGCGCAAGGCACTTGGCTCGCCCACGACCAAAATCGTATCGTTTGGATAAATCACCGTGCTTTTCGTGGTGATTATGTAGGTGTTGTGGCGATAAATCATCGGGATTTTGTATCGCTTAGAGCTTAGAGTGCCTACCTTGCGATACGCAAACGAGCTTCCCACAGGGATTTTTACCTCCATTATCTCGCCTCTGCCAAGCCCCACATACTGCGCAAAAACCGGACTATCAGGCAAACAACCCATAAAACGAGATGAATTTAGCGATAAAACATTTAAAATTTTAATATGCTTTTCTTCTTTGTTTTCTTGCACCAAATCCCAAAAATCAGCGAGGTAAATTTCTAAATTTGGCGCAATTTCTTTGAGATTATTTAGGCTCACCCTAGCGTCAAATTCAATGTCCATTATCATTATACACCGATCGAATTCGCCCTGATTTACCACTAATTTTAGCCTTTCTATGCTTGTGGGATCGAAAATCTCCACACTGAAATTTTGCATACCCAAAATCCCATCAGGCACGCAGGAGCTGTCTTTTGCGATGATGAAGTATTCGTGGATAACATCTTTGGATTTGTAAATTCTATTTAAAAAATGGCGCGCAAAATCGCCGCTTGCTATGATTAAAACTTTTTTCATTTTTATCCATTAAATTTTGATTTTTCAAAATTATATCAAACATGGCTGAAATTTAAGCGTTTTTACAAACTCTTTCAAAGAATTTTAAGATATAATTAAAGGTTAATTTTCACAAAAAAGAGGCAATAATGAACGATAAAATCACAATTATCGGCGCAAGAGAACACAACCTAAAAAATATAAATTTGAAAATTCCAAAAAATAAATTAGTCGTTTTTACCGGCCTTTCAGGCTCTGGCAAATCCACGCTGGCTTTTGATACACTCTACGCTGAGGGTCAAAGACGCTATGTAGAGAGCCTTTCGGCGTATGCTAGGCAGTTTTTAGACAGGGTTGGCAAGCCAGATATCGACAAAATCGACGGCCTAACACCAGCTATCGCTATTGATCAAAAAACCACCTCCAAAAACCCGCGCTCGACTGTTGGCACGATAACTGAAATTTACGATTATTTGCGCTTACTTTACGCTAGAACAGGCGTGCAACACTGCCACCAATGTGGCAAACCAATCTCAAAAATGAGCTCATCTGATATCATCGCCGAGGTTATGAAACTCCCAAATGGCGCGAAAATTTCAATTTCTGCCCCGCTTGTGCGCGAAAAAAAGGGCACTTTTGCTGATTTGATCGAAGATATGCGAAACAAAGGCTATGTCAGAGCCCAGATTGACGGCGTTTTGGTTAGGCTTGACGAAGAAATCGAACTAGCTAAAACCAAAAAACACACGATTAAAGTCGTCATCGACCGCGTCAGTATCAGCGAAGAAAACGCCACTAGAATCGCAAGCGACATCGAAAATTCCTTAAAACTTAGCTTCGGCGAGGTTGAAATAGATATCGCAAATGCCGATGAATTCGGGCTTGCGCGCGATCATATCCATTACAGCGAACACATGGCGTGCTTTGATTGTAAAATTTCATTTACTCCACTCGAACCACTCACTTTTAGCTTCAACAGCCCCAAAGGCGCGTGCGAGGAGTGCGACGGGCTTGGGATTAAATTTAGCCTAGATTTAGCTAAAATCATAAACGAGGCAAATTCTATCGAAAACGGCGCAATCAAGGTAATGTCAGGGTTTAACAAAAGCTATTATTATAAATTTTTGCTCGGATTTTGCGCGGCAAACGATATTCCCACAGATGTCCCATACGCCGAGCTTGACGAGGCGCAAAAACAGCTCATTTTATACGGAAGCGCGAAAGAGGTGCCGTTTTATTGGAAATCGCACAAACTAATGCGCAAATTCGAGGGCGCGATAAAATACGCCTATGATTTGCTAAAAAACGAAAACGATTTAGACGAATATATGAGCGAAAAAACCTGCTCTGCTTGTGGCGGACTGCGTCTAAAACCCCAAAGCCTAGCTGTAAAAGTCGCAAACAAAGGGCTTGGCGAAGTGGTTCGAACCAGCATAGAAGAAAATGTTAAATTCTTTGGTAATGAGAAAAATTTCGCCCATTTTAGCCCACAAGAGGCGCAAATCGCGGCGCCGATTTTAAAAGAAATCAACGAAAGACTATTTTTCTTAAACGATGTTGGTCTTGGATACCTGACCCTTGGGCGCGATGCGCGCACAATCAGCGGTGGCGAAGCGCAAAGAATCCGAATAGCTAGTCAAATCGGAAGTGGGCTAAGCGGGGTAATGTATGTCCTAGATGAGCCTAGTATCGGGCTTCACGAGCGAGACACACAAAAGCTAATCAATACACTTAGAAATTTACAGCAAAAGGGAAATTCTGTAATCGTCGTCGAACACGATAAAAAAACAATCGAAAATGCCGATTTCGTCGTAGATATCGGTCCTGGTGCAGGTAAATATGGTGGCGAGGTCGTATTTAGCGGAAGCGTGGAAAATCTGCTTAAAAGCGACACGCAAACCGCGCTGTATATGAACAATCACAAAACGATTGATTACCAAAAAAACCGCCCACAAAAAGAGTGGCTAAGTATAAAAAATGTCGAAATCAACAATATCCACGGCCTAAGCGCAAAATTTCCTTTGCGAAATTTAGTCGGAATTACTGGGGTAAGTGGTAGCGGCAAAAGCTCGCTCGTGCTTCAAACAATCCTGCCAGCGGCATTAGAGGAACTTAACCGCGCCAGAAATGTTAAAATTCTAAAAAATGCCAAAATTTCAGGCCTGCAAAATTTAGACAAGGTCATCTACCTAGACCAAAGCCCAATCGGTCGCACCCCACGCTCCAATCCAGCCACTTACACTGGCGTCATGGACGAGATTCGCGCGCTCTTTGCGCAGACAAAAGAGGCGATGATGAGGGGGTATAAAATCGGGCGATTTAGCTTCAATGTCAAGGGCGGGCGTTGCGAAAAATGCGCAGGAGAGGGCGAAATCAAAATCGAAATGCACTTTTTGCCCGATATTAGCGTAGTTTGCGACGCATGCGGTGGTTCGCGCTACAACGCCCAAACGCTTGAAATTTACTACAAAAACAAAAATATCGCCGAAATTTTGGCGATGAGTATCGATGAGGCACTCGAATTTTTCAAAGCTGTGCCAAAGATTTATCAAAAACTCAAAACTCTCCAAGATGTCGGCCTTGGCTATATCGCGCTAGGTCAGCCTGCAACCACGCTAAGCGGGGGCGAGGCTCAGCGCGTCAAACTCGCAAAAGAGCTAAGCCGCACGGATACTGGCAATACACTTTATATCCTCGATGAGCCGACCACTGGCCTACACTTCGCCGATGTTGATAGGCTGGTGCAGGTGCTTCATCACCTCGTGGATTTGGGCAATTCGGTCTTTGTCATCGAGCATAATATGGATATCATCAAAAACTGCGACTATCTCATCGATATGGGGCCAGAAGGTGGCGATGGTGGCGGAAAAATCGTAGCGCAAGGCACACCAAAACAGCTGGCGAAAAATTACAAAAAAACAGGCTCTTACACAGGTGAGTTTTTAAACGAGGAATTAAAAGGCTAAAATTTAAGGGCAAATTTGGCTTATTAGCCTAAATTTACCCTTAAATTTAAAGGATACAAATTTGGATATATTTGAAAACTGGAACAAAAGAAAACTCAAAAACCAAAATCTAAGAAATTACAGTCTAAACCCAGTGATTTTGAGAAATTATAGGCGAGAATTCACGCTTCATATTATATTTAATTTCATTATTTTTATGTATGCGACAATGATTTTTCTAGCCTCATACGAAGCCAACCACATAACATTAGACGAAAAACTAAACAGACTTGAAATTTTCATTTTTGTATTTATGCTAACTTTGTTAATACCGTATTTGATGAGTATATTTCTCAAAAAGCGTTACATTAAACTCACGCACAAAAAAGCCGTATATTGCACAAGCGATTTAACTCCATATAAAGCCTACTCTTTGGCAGGAAAAAAGGAATTTGTTTCAGCATTTTATGCTGTAATTGGCGCAAAATGGCTTATTTATATGTATTTGGCTATTTTTTCATTGTATTTTCTTAGTAGTTTTGATATAGAAATTATTATATGCACATTTTTAATGGTTCTTGCCGTTTTTACGGCTATTTTGCATGATATTTTATTGCGCATGTTGTTTTATATTACATCAAATAAAAGGCTTAAAAATTTTTGGAAATATCACCAAAAATGCGTGCTTGATATAGGTTGGGAAAGAACTCCGTATGTCAAAAAATTTGCCCCTACTTTGTATTTTTTCAACCAAAAAGACCACGATGATTTACAGGAATATTTTCTTGCGACTTTTGGCTTGGATTTCGATAACGATATAAAGGGTGTAAAATTAATCTAAATTTAACGCACTTTTCGTGCGTTAAATTCGGCTTTTGCCTTTTTGCGATTGTAAATTTTTTTGGATTTTACAACGCGACTTTTGAGTGAAATTTCACGGCGAAAATTCGCCAAAATCACTTTATCACGCATATTTCGCTCCTTTATTGGATTTAAAAATTTTTGCCTTAAATTTCACTGATTTTGGGATTTAAATTTGAATAAAAGTGGTGGTTAGAGGCAGAATCGAACTGCCGACACGCAGATTTTCAGTCTGCTGCTCTACCGACTGAGCTATCCAACCACGAAAAAAGAAAAAATATTTTATTTAAACATTGCTTAAATAATGATAAAATTTGAAAAATTCGGCTAAATTTTAGCCAAATTTACACAGAATTTCCAAATAAAGACAAATTTTAGGGTATAATGGCGCGAAATTACAAAATTTACGAAATTTACAAATTTAAGGATTTTTATGAAAGCGATTTTTTCGATTTATATCCTCGCTCTTGGCGCGCTCATCGGTATCGAGCTTAGCCTTGGCGCGCTTGTGGCTCCGACGATTTTTTACCCGCAAAGCCTCATTGGCGAGGGCGTGCTTAGCCACTTCCAAAGTGGTCAAATGATGAGCGCGATTTTTGTCAAATACAACGCCATTTTAATGCCGTTTTCGATAATTTGCCTAATTTTTGAAATGGTAAATTTCAACAACAACAAATCCCAGCCGTTTAATCTCAAATTTTCAACCCTTATGCTAGCGCTCATAAACCTCATTTTAGCGACACTTTTCGTGCTGTATTTCACGGAATTTATCCTTGACGCGCAAAAGCTAGGCGAAGCAGGCACACAAACAGCCGATTTTGCCCAAATCCACAAAGCCAGCGAGTGGTGCGCCAAGCTAATGATAATCGCGCAAACGGTGCTGTTTTTCCTAAAAATGGTGCCAAACTTGCACATAGGCAGAGGCGATGAAATTTAGGATTTATTACGACGATACCGACGCGCAGGGCATCGTCTATCACGCAAACTACATAAAATTTTGCGAGCGGGCTAGAAGCGAGGCGCTAATGCGCGCGGGCGTGAGGTTTTTTGGCGAGCACTCGCATTTCGTGGTGAGCGATTTGCATGCGAAATTCCTGCGCTCTGCGGTGCTAGGCGACGAACTAGAAATCAAAACCACGCTCAAAGAGCTAAAAAACGCAAGCGCGGTGCTGACGCAAAAAATCTACAAGCTAAAAGATATAAATGGGCGCGAATTTGACGAGCTAATCTTCGCCCAAGATGTCAGAGTCGCATACCTGCAAAACGGCAAACCGGTGAAATTCAGCGACGAAATCGTGGAATTTTTCAAGGGGTTGTGAGGGTTGGCAGGGCTAAATTTCGCAAATTTAAAATATAAAAACTTGCTTTTATCTACCGAAATTTTAAAAGAATTAAAGGGGCTAAAATAAAATTTAATAAACATATAAAATTCGGTGGGCAAGGACGCCCACCATACGGTGCTGGCACAGGTAAAAATAAGATTGGTGGTTATTGGACAAAAGACGGAAAAATAGTTACATTTTGGGATTAACATGTTTAAAATAGAGCAAGAATATAAAAAAATAATAGAAACAGAATTCCCACCTGTTCCACAAAACGATGAATTATATGATTTATTTTCTGAACTAGTAGAGCTAGATGGATTTGTTATGGGAACCGTTTTGTCGTTTATAAAACAAGGTAGTTTAAATATGAATATTATTAATTGTGGAGATGAATTTAATAGGCTTTTATCTGATATACATATTAAATCAAAAGAATTAGATTTGCTTGTTGATTATAAACAAAAGTTAGATAAACTAATACATTTGTGCGAACAAAAAAGTAAAATACTATATGATAATGACCTTCGCAATAATGAATAAAGGATTAAAAATGATTAAATTTAATAAATATATAAAATTCGGTGGGCAAGGATGCCCACCCTACGGTGCTAAAATCAAATTTCACACTTAAAAAACTTAGCCTAATCACAGAGCAAAGCTAGAAGTGTGAGTGAGGAGAGATAATGAATTCTAATAAGAGAGATTATGATAAGGAACCGATAATTATAAACGATTTGTCAGTATTTTCATTATTTTATTTATTTTGGTTTTTATCTCTATTTGGCTTATTATTTTTTGCTTATATTGTGATTTTTACAGATAATTTTACTAATAGAAATATAATTGGTTTATTGATTGCTGTATATCTCGTATTTGTTTCTATAAAAAATTTCATAACAATGAAAAAATACAAACAACAAAACAAAAGTTGCTTTTCTTTCACAAATCAATCAATCACGAGCACAAGAGATTATATAATTTCTGATTTGTTTTCAAAAAATAAATATGTAAATGAAAGTAAGACTATCCCAAACCCCGCACAAAATTTAGAAAAAGTATATTTTTGTGTAGTTTGTGAATTGCAATCAAATTTTGGCAGATTTCACTATTTCACGCCTTATGAGTTATACAAAAAATCTAGTATAGGCGTTCATATCGGTAAAATCGTGCTTTATATTAGACATTTGGCTTTGTATTTGCTTTTTGCCTTACCATATAAAATTTACAAGCTAAAAAAGGCAAATGAA
>JAGBJQ010000122.1 GCA_017934385.1 Campylobacter sp.
AGGGGCGCGACCTCGCAATTCAAGCCCCCTTCCCCCTTACGAGAAAAGCACGGCACAGGTTAAATTCAAAAAAATCGTTCAATGCTAAATTTAAGTAGAATTTAGAATTTAAATTTTTCTGGATTGCTTCGAATTTGCTACGCAAATTCTCGCAATGACAGCAAATTTGCATACTTTAAATTTTAAAGTCGTAGATTGCTTCGCTTTCTGCGAAAACTCGCAATGACAGATTTAATAAATTTGCCTGTCATTGTCATTGCAAGCAAATTTCGGTTCAGTATTTTGAAGTTTGCGCTAGCGGAATTTGGAGAAAATGGCTAAATTTAGCCTTTGCCAAATTTAGCCCAAATTTTAAAATTTAGCCGTTTTTACGGGCGAATTCGTTCATAAACTCCACGAGAGTTTTGACATTTTGCACCGTAATTGCATTGTATAACGACGCACGGATTCCGCCTAGCACGCGGTGTCCTTTGAGCCCAATCATACCAGCCTTGCTAGCCTCATCGATAAATTTCGCCTCGACCTCAGCCCCGCTTGCGATATTAAAGCTAATATTCATCAGGCTTCTGCTATCCGCTCTCGCATGCCCAGCGTAAAATCCGCCGCTCGCGTCGATTGCCTCGTATAAAATCGCGGCCTTTTGCTCGTTGCGCTCAGCCATTTTGGCTAGGCCTCCGATTTCGTTTTCGATCCACTCTAACATCAAATCAAGCATATAAATTCCAAAGGTATTTGGGGTATTATACATAGAATCGGCGTTTGCTTGGGTTTTGTAGCGCAAAATCATAGGGGTGCTGGTATCATCAGCCCTATCAAGCAAATCCTCGCGGATCGCCACCATTGTTACACCTGCCGGACCGCCGTTTTTTTGGATACCGCCATAAAACAGCCCCACACTTGAAATATCCACAGGCCTAGAAAACAAATCGCTCGAACTATCCACGACTAGCGGGCATTTGCACTTTGGTAGAGCCTTATACTGCGTGCCATAAATCGTATTATTCGAGCAAATGTAGCCATAATCGGCGTCGTCGCTGAATTTCACCTCTGGGAAATGGTCAAATTTGCTCTCTTTGCTACTTGCGATTACGCGGTGATTTATGCCTAAAATTTCCGCCTCTTTTATGGCTTTGTTCGTCCAGTTGCCGGTGTTTGCGTATTCGGCGTAGCCTGTTTTTGTCATGAGATTCATAGGCACTTGCGCGAACTGCAAACTGGCCCCACCCTGCAAAAACAAAATTTTGAAATTCTCGCCAAAGCCATAGAGCCGTTTTACGCGCGCCATTGCGCTATGTAGGACTTCCTCGAAAATTTTGGTGCGGTGAGAAATCTCGATAATCGAATATCCATGACCCTTGTAGTCGGTAAATTCGGCCTTAGCGTGCTCTAAAACGCTTAGTGGAATCGTGCTAGGACCAGCGCTGAAATTAATAACTCTACTCATTTTGCCTCCTTGAAATTTAATCTAATATTTGCGCCTCTTTTTTAGCATTTTGCGATACAATCGCGATTTTATCGCCATTTTTTAGCTCTTCTAGGCTGATTTTTTTGCCATCTTTTTGGATTTGCACTAAATCTTTTGTGAGCTCAAAATAGCTTGCTTTTTGTTTTAAAATTTCGTTTTTTAGCTCGATTTGGTGAGTTAAATTTGCAAATTTGGCGTTGATTGTGTTTTTAAATTTAATCTCTAAATTTTGCAAATTTAATAAATTTTGCGTGATTTTGGTATCTACGGACTTGCTTTTTAGCTCGAAATATCGCATTTTAAGTTCATTTTGCAAATTTGCGATTTTTTCATTTATAAATTTTTTCAAATAATTTTCCGCGCCGTCTAAATTCTGATAAAGCGTGGAAATTTCAGGCAATAAATCCACCATAGCCGCTGTTGGCGTGAGCGAGCGATGATCTGCGACAAAATCGCTTATGCTAAAATCTATTTCGTGCCCCACAGCCGAAATTATCGGCGTTTGCGCTGCATAAATTTCGCGGGCGAGCATTTCGTCGTTGAAGCACCACAAATCCTCTTTGCTACCACCTCCCCTTGCGATAATAATCGCATCATACCCAGCGCTATCGGCCCTGCGCAGTGCCGATATGACCGAGCTTGGCGCGCTAGTTCCTTGCACCAAAGAGTTGTAAATATCAATTTTAAGCATAGGAAATCTATCGTTTGCTACTCTAAGCATATCCGCGCACGCTGCCGATCCTGCGCTCGTAATAAGCGCGATATGGCGAGGAAATTTCGGAAGCGGTTTTTTTGCGCGACGCGTCGAAAAGCCCCTCGCCAGAGAGCTTTTCTTTAAGCGCGTTAAAGCGCATTTCTAGCTCGCCAGCCCCAGCTTCGCGCATTTGCGTTACTTGGATTTGATACGCACCTGAGGCTGGATAAATCGTGAGTTTGCCCGTTAGCACGACACGCATACCGATTTTTGGCGCGAAATTTACCCTTTGATTGGCGAAGCGAAACATAGCGCAATTAAGGGCTGAATTTTCGTCTTTTATCGTAAAATACCAGTGTTTGCTTATACTTTGCTCGCTAAATTTCGAAATCTCGCCCTCGACCTCGATACCAGCAAAGGTCGTTTCTAGTAGTGCTTTGGCCTTTTCATTGACTTCGCTGACGCTAAGCATCGCGCACCTTTTTGGCGATAAAAAGCGTGCTCACATCGAAGCTAAATCCCTTTATCACAAGTGGCTCAAAACCCGAATTTATGAGCTTTTCTTTGAAGCTTGCGGTGTCTAGGAAATTGCCGATTGAGCTTGGCAAATACTCGTAAGCTTCCTTGTTTTTCGAAATCGCGCCACCGATTAATGGCAAAATTTTGCTGACATAAAAATCGCGCATTTTAAATACTAGCCCGCCGTTTTGGGCTTTGGTAAATTCTAGCACCACAACTAAGCCGCCTGGCTTTATCACGCGGTTAAACTCGCGCAAAGCTTCATCTAGGGCCACTACATTTCGTATGCCATAGCTGATACTTACGATATCCACGCTAGCGTTTTCTAGCGTCGTTTGTGTCGCAGTCGCGGTGATAAAGGTGTGGTCTTTGAATTTCTCTTTGGCTACGCCTAGCATACCCACGCTTGGGTCAATCCCTATGATTTGCTCAATTTTAACGCCGTGTTTTGGGGCTAATTCCTCCCAAATTTTAATCATATCGCCAGTTCCGCACGCTACATCGGCGATTTTTACGCTTTTGTTTTTGCAGTATTCAAGCGCCGCTCCCACGCCTGCTTTGCGCCACGAAGTATCCACGCCAAGGCTGATTGCGCGATTTGCCTTGTCATAAGTAGGCGCGATTTCATCGAACATTTTTATGATTTTTTCTTGTTTTTCCACGATTTTTCCTATCTGTATATTTTGATTTTTGCAATTGCTTTTTTTATGGATTTTAAAAACTCATCTTTGTGGTCTAAAATCTCGCTTTTTAGGGACTTTGTCTTGGCAATTAGCTCATTATTTAGAGCTAAAAGATATTTGAAACTCTCATCATTTTTATCGCTTGCTTTTTGATACATGGCGATGAAATTTTGCCAAATACTCACATCTTGGAGCGCGCCAAAGCTCTCTTGCGCGATTTTTACCTGCTTGTAAGCCTCGCTAATCCTAGCGCTCTCATAAATCCTAGCGCAAAATTCAAGCTCGTAGCGGACCTTTTTTAGATAAATTCGCGCGTCGTGAAATTTGGCGATTTCGCTTTTTTCATTTAATTCGCCCATCACGCCTCTAAGGGCTTTTAACGCCTTGTTTAGGCGATTTGAGATAAATTTTTTGGCGATTTTTTCATACTCTGGGCTAAGGTAAATTCCGCCTAAATTTTTCAAAAAATCCTCAAATTTAGCCCTGAATTTATCAAATTCAGCGTCGCTTAAAGCTCTTTTTGTGCGCTCATTAATACTGCGCCCAAGCGCGTCCATCTGCGCTCCAAAGTGCGCTGGGGCGGAGTTTTGCACCAAAAATTTACTAAATACTTCGATATCTCGCATTTGGTTTGTTTTGCCGACGATATTTTTGAGATGAGTTAAAATTTCATCAGTGATTTTTGGCGCGAAAAGCGGAGCAAAAAATTTCACCATAACCCGCATTTTGCGCATTGCAATGCGAAATTTATGAAGCGCTTCCTCATCTTTGGCGCACATATATTCATCGTGCGATTTTAAAATTTGCGAATAAATTCTGGCAAAAATCACGCCAGCACTTTGCGCGCTATCGGCGTATGGCGGGATTTGAAATTTTATATCGTCAAATTTTTCAAACACGCTTTTGGCAAAGCCATAATTTAGCTTTTCGCAAGGCTTACCAAAACGCGCTAAATAGCGTGTTTTGTAGCGAAAATCATCGCTAATATCTAAAAATTCGTGTTCGCCAAATGTTTTGATAAAATCAAACTTCTTGCTAGCTTCTTCGCTTTTGAAATTCGCAACTAGCGTGATTAGCGTAGATAGCCTGGAAGAGTAAATTTCTAGGTGAAAATCGGCCTGAGAATTCGCAAAGCCATAACGGCATTTTTGCACCATTTCGCCCTGCATATCGGCCTTGGCTTCGCTAAAATCGTCTTTGGAAATTTTAAATTTTAAAGCCTCACGGATAAGATCTTCTTTTTTATGATGAAGCGTAAAGGTATTGTTTTCGCAGACATAGTAAATTTCGGGCGAAAATGATGTATAAAACCAGCTAACATCGCTTTTGCGAAGTTTGACGCCAGCATCTTGCAATGCAAATAAAATCGCCCTATCATAAAGTAGAAATTTGCGCTTTGTCTTCATACCCACTCCAAAAATAAAATGGGTAATGATAGCAAATTTAAGCTTATATTACCTACAAAACTCGCAGTCTTCAACTGTGGCTGTGATATTTAGTTTGCGGACAAAATTTTTAAGCTGTTTTTCGACACTGGTGCGCATATCGTCCATAAAAATATCGCCCATAAACATATCGCTGACATTTCCGCATTTTTCGCAAACGACATGCATGTGCGGGGTATTGTAGATATCGTATCTTGGCTTTTGGTTTGGAGTATTTACCTCGACAACCACGCCCTCATCAAGCAATCTATTTAAATTTTTATAAACCGTAGCAAGCGAGATTGATGGATAATCCTCTTTAATCCCGTCATAGAGCGAGTCGATATTTGGGTGCTCATGGCGGTCTAGCACTTTTAGGATACAAAGGCGTTGTGGCGTGGCTTTAAGCCCGCAGTTTTTGAGCAAATCTACATGTGTCATAATGTCGTCCTTAGATAAAATTTACTCATTATATGCAAAAAAATATTAAACTAAAATTATACTAATTGATAATTATTTGTATTTGATATCACCTTTGCCAAATTTTGCGCGTCTAAACCAAGCGATTTCTCCACATCTGCGGTGCTTCCGTGCGGTAAAAAAATATCGTCAAATTCATAAGAAATAATTTTTACATTTTGAATATTTTCCTTTTGTAAAAACGCGCCTAGTATTTCGCCCACACCGCCTTTTTTCATACTTTGGCTAAATACGAACCAAATTTTGGTTTTTTTCGCTAAATTTAGCAAAAATTCCTTATCTAGTGGCTTTACAAATACCAAATCAACGATATTTACGCTCATTTTATCATTTAGGATTTTTGCTACCTCGCACGCCTTGCCGGTGCTATCTCCATAGCCGATAAATGCGATTTGGCTAGTCTCACACTCTTTGATAAATCTCGATTTTAATGGCGAAATTTCAGGAATTTGCCCTAAATTTGGCTCCAAGCTTTGCATCGTAAAACTTCCGCGCGGATAACGAATCGCCAAAATCCCCTTATGCTCGTGCGAATACCTCATCAAAGCCCTAAAACTCGCCTCATCGCACGGCGCACACATGCTTAAATTTGGAACCCCGTTAAAAAGGCTGATATCAAACACACCCTCGTGCGTCTCGCCGTCCTCGCCCACGATTCCAGCCCTATCCATCGCAATCACAGCGTTTAAATTCATAAGCGCCAAATCGTGGATTACTTGATCTATTGCGCGTTGCATAAAAGTCGAATATATCGTAATGTATGGCCTAAAACCCTCTTTTGCCATTGCCGCCATTGAGGTTACCGCATGCTCCTCGGCAATCGCCACATCCCAAAACCTATCCGGGAAACGCTCAATTAGCGCGTCTAGCCCAGTCCCGCTTGGCATAGCAGCTGTTACGCCAACTACATCAGAGTGAGCCTGCGCTAGCTCCAAAAGGGCTTCTTGGTAAATTTTTGTAGCCGATTTCGCACCCGATTTTTTCTTAAATTCGCCACTTTTTATGTCGAAAGCTCCCACGCCATGCCAGTTGCCATCGTCGTTTTCGCTGTTTTTATAACCCTTGCCTTTGATTGTTTGGATATGCACGATTACGGGCTTTTTAGCACTCTTTGCGACCTTAAATGCGCTAATTAAATCGCCTAGGTTGTGTCCATCAACGGGGCCGATGTATTCAAGGCCAAGCTCCTCGAAAAACATGCCAGGAATTATGAGTTTTAGCGAGTTTTCAAAGCGCCTTGCCATGTATGTAGCGCTTTCGGGCGCGTGAGATAAAAGCTCTCTTATGCGCGATTTAAATTTTTGATATGTCTCGCCCGCCATCATTTGGCTAAGATACTTGCTAAATGCGCCGATTGGCTTAGAAATACTCATTTTGTTATCATTTAGTATGATTACGCAAGGCAAATGCAAATCCCCTAGCTCGTTCATCGCCTCATAAGTCATGCCCCCACTCATCGAGCCGTCCCCTACTAGCACCACAGGCACCCTATCCTCGCCTTTGAGTTTGATCGCCTTTGCTGCGCCCACAGCTAGGCTAATCGAGGTGCTAGCATGTCCAGCCACGAAATAATCATGCGCGCTTTCGCTAGGCTTAGTATATCCGCTAAGTCCGCCAAATTTACGCAAAGAGCCAAATTCGTCCCAACGCCCAGTTAGAAGCTTGTGCGCGTAGCTTTGGTGGCTGACATCGAAGATAAATGGATCTTTTGCGCTATCAAAAACCACATGCATAGCCACTATCGCCTCAACAGCGCCCATATTTGAGCTAAGATGACCGCCGTTTTGGCTTACGACTTCGACGATTCTGGTGCGAATTTGCTCACAAAGCTCGCTAAGTTCGGTTAGGCTTTTGTTTTTGATATCCACTATAACAACTCTTTTAAGGCTTTAAAAACGCGCGAATTTTGCTTCGGAAGTCCGATTGTAATGCGAATCGCGTTTAATCCATAGCTCTTTAAATTTCGCAAAATTATACCTTGTCGCAAAAGAGCGTCGCAAATTTGAGTTGAATTTTGATTTTCGCCTAGCATAAATGTTATGAAATTTGCATAACTTGGCAGAAATTTAATGCCGTTTTTGGTGGCAAATTTTTCAAATTTTTTCATCTGCTGAAAATTATTTTGCAAGGTCTTTTGCACAAATTTATCATCGCCAAGTGCCGCAATCGCCGCTGCTAAGGTCGGCGTGGTGATATTAAATGGCGGGCGCAGTTTATAAAGCGCGCTAATAATTCCACTCTCGCCAATTCCATACCCCACTCTCATGCCCCCAAGCCCATACGCCTTAGAAAATGTCCCAAGATAGAGGGCGTTTGTGAAATGCGTGGCTATAAATTTAGGGTCAAGGTGCTTGTTTTTGTCCTTAAATGTGGCAAACTCGTTATAAGCTGCGTCGATGATGACGAGGGTGTCCTTATCCACGCTAGCGATAAATTCGTAAATTTTCTCAGCGTCCAAACACTCGCCAAGAGGGTTGTTTGGCATACACAAAAATATCGCTTTTATCTCGTTTTTGTGCGCCTCGTAAAGTGATTTTAGCGCCTCTAAATCGTGCGAAATTTCTTTGGTTTTATAAATTTTGCCCTCGCAGTGCCTTGCGTAAATGCCATACATCGCAAAGCTTACCCCTGCTTGAAGTATCGCAAAACCCTTGCTAAGCACGCTGTGAAGGGCAAATTCGATGATTTGATCGCTACCTGCGCCGATTATGATATTTTCGCTTTTTACGCCAAATTTCGCCGCTAGCGCGTCTTTTAGCTCAAACATACTATCATCAGGGTAAAGATGAGCACAGGTGGCGCATTTTTTAATCGCTTTTTGCGCTTTTTTGCTAGATCCAAATGGATTTTCGTTGCTAGCTAGTTTTAGCACATCTTTTTTCTTCACGCCAAATTCGCGCACCACTAGCTCGATTGGCTTTCCAGCCTCGTAATTACTCAAATCGTCCAAAAATTTGTTAAATTTCATTATTCATCTCCATTTAAATAGCTTCCAAGCCAAGTTATTTCATGAGCGTGGCGAGTGGCGTTTTCTAGCACTCTAATCACACCCTCATCGTCGATATGCCCCTCAAAATCGATATAAAACACACTTTTGAAATCGTGCGATTTAATCGGGCGGCTCTCTAATTTAGTCAAATTTATCCCCTCATTGCGAAACATTTGAAGTAACTCCACTAAACCACCCGGTTTATCATCGGTTTTAGCCAAAATACTGGTTTTGTTGCGGTCACTTCTTTGGTTTTTAAAGTCGCTTAGCACGAAAAATCTCGTGCGATTGTTTGCATTATCCTCGATTTTTTCATACATTACAGGCACGCCATATAGCTCGGCTGCGATTTTAGAGCAAATCGCTGCTGAATTTGGATTTTCTAGCGTTGCCTGCGCAGCCTTAGCAGTGGATTTGGTAGCCGTAAATTTAACCCCGCTAAGCCCGTGATCGTCTAAGAATTTCAAACATTGATTATAGGCTTGTGGGTGAGAGAAAATCTGCGTAATCTCGGCTGTTTGCGTGCAGTTTGTAACCAAAGAGTGGTGGATATCCATATAAATTTCGGCTACGATTTTGACCTCTTGATATTTGCGCAAACAATCCAGCGTCACGCCGACTGCGCCTTCGGTGTTGTTTTCTATGGGCACGACGCCATATTTTGCCTCTTTTGTAATCAACGCTTTAAACACTGCCTCGATGTTTGAGAGTGGCTCATAGGTGCTAATCGCGCCAAATCTGGCCTTGGCTGCTTGGTGAGTGTATGTGCCAAAAGGCCCTAAAAACGCTACGACTTGCGGTTTTTCTAAATTTCTAGAAACTGAGAAAATTTCAAAAAATATCGCCTCAATCGCCTCTTTATTTAAATTTTTAAGCTTTACCCCATCAAGCCTAGAAATTATCGCACGCTCCCTTTCTGGGCGATACACGGCGCTTCCTGTGGTTTGCTTCAATTCGCCGATTTTTTTGACATAATCCATACGCAAATCAATCAAACGAATAATCTCATCGTCGATTTTATCAATCCCTACGCGTAAATCTTCTATGCTTTTCATCACTCTTCCATATATTTTTTTTCGTTTGCAACGAGATCCTCGAAACTCTCTCTGGCTCTGATTAAGCGATCCTTGCCCTCGCTAATAGCCACCTCAGCTGGGCGCGGGCGCGTATTGTAGTTGCTAGACATGCTAAACCCATACGCTCCTGCGCTTTTTATCACCAAAATATCGCCGTGGTCTAAATTTGGCAAATTTACATTTTTGGCTAAAAAATCGCCACTCTCGCAAATCGGCCCTACGATATCACAAAGCGAGCTTTCACCCTCTTTTTGCACTGCTACGACCTCGTGATAGGCTTGATACAGGCTCGGGCGGATTAGATCGTTCATAGCTCCGTCTGTGATAACAAAGCGTTTGGTGCCGTTGTATTTCTCGTATAAAACACTAGTGATAAACTCGCCCGCATTTCCTACGATAAACCTGCCCGGCTCGCATGTAATCGTCACATCTAAGCCACTTAAAACAGCCAAAATTCCTTGCGCATAATCATACAAACTAACCTGTTTTTCGTCTTTGTAGCGGATTCCAATCCCGCCACCGATATCGAAAAATTTAATCTCAATCTGCGCTGCAAGCAGTTCGCGCAAAAGATCGCTTACGATTTTCGCCGCGTCGTGGATCGGCGAAATATCAGTTAGCTGCGAGCCTATGTGAAAGTGGATCCCAACTGGATTTAAAAATTCAGACCTTTTAGCGTAAAGATACATAGCGCGCGCATTATCAATGCTAACGCCAAATTTGTTTTCGTTAAGTCCAGTAGAAATGTATGGGTGGGTTTTGGCATCGACATTTGGATTTACGCGGATACTAATCCTAGCGATTTTGCCCAAATTTTGCGCTATTTTTTCTAGGCGATACATTTCGGCTTCGCTCTCTAAATTTATATATAAAATTTCGCTTTTTAACGCCTCTTCTAGCTCGTAATCTTGCTTGCCCACGCCTGAATATATGATTTTATACGAATTTGCCCCAGCTAGTAGCGCGCGTCTGACCTCGCCGATACTAACACAATCAAACCCGCTTCCTAGCCTTACTAAATGTTGCAAAATGCTTAAATTTGAGTTTGCCTTAATAGCGAAGCAAACTAGCGATTTGCGCGCCGCAAATGCACCTTTGAGCAATTCATAATTTTTCGTAATCTCGTCGAAATCATAAACATAAAGCGGAGAGCCGTATTTTGAGACCAAATTTTTGTAATTCATCTATTTTCTTTCGGTAAAAAATTTTGCCCATTTTAGCAAATTCGGACTTAACGATGCTTAAAAACCAGCCAAATCGCAAATACTAAAAGTAGCAAAATCGGCACAATAATGCCTAATTCTGGGAGTATCACGCCATTAAGCGAGAAGCGAATCAGCACGAAAAACAGCCCCCACGCACAAAGAGTAATGATAAAAAACCCAAAACTCATAAGAGCTAGGTTAAAAAACCTGCCAGTAATCGGAAAATAATAATAAAGGATTAAAATCATAATCGGCGCAAAAAGCGGGAAAAATATCATATTGTATAAATTTGCCTTGATTGAATTTACATTGACGCCTTGGTTTGCAAAGGTTTTGATAGAGCGAATCGCATCTTTGATCGAATATACATTGCTCGTATCATACACGCTTTCGATCGAGCTTGGGTTAAAGCCCCTTAGCATGGCTTCGTTTTGGATACTTTCCTTTTTCAACCCAGCCTCGCCAAGGCTTAAATTTGTAGGAATTTGGGTTTTTTCACCCTCCCTAAATTTCCACTCTTTTGCGCTATATTCGCCGTTTTTGGCCCAAATTCTACTTTGCAACTCGCTAGCATTGATATCAAAGGCTATCATCTCATCAGCGTGGTTTTGGTGAAGGCCGTTGATATAGACATATTTGCCCTCGTATTTGAGAAACATCTCAGGCCCTACCGGGGTAAAATCCGTCAAATTCTTTTGAAATTTCAAAGCATAGGCAAAAGGGGTGGTATTTAGATAAATATATCCTAGCGTGATAAAAAGCGATATCAAAAACGGCGGGATTATCAGGGCGTTTTTGCTCACGCCAAGGGCGTAAAAGCTGATAAGCTCGCTACTTCGAATCATGTTAAAAATCATTATAATTAGCGCAAAAATCAGGCTTAATGGCAAAATATAAGTAATCGCCACGCCAGCTGTTAGTGCAACATATAAAAGCCCTGTATTGGCGCTTTGCGGGAAGTCTTTGAGATTGGTTAAGACATCGATTCCCACATAAAAAAAGTCCAAAGCTACAAATAAAATAAAAAAATATTTAAGATAAACAAGGCTTACATATTTGGCATACAGCTTCATTGCGCAACCTTTTTTATCGTGAATTTTTGCGAAATTTCATCTATATCGCTACGAATTAGCTCATTTACAGCCTTTTTGGCATACTCTAAAATTTGGCTTAGTTTTTCTGTATCATCGTCCCCAAATTTAGCCAAAACAAAATTTGCAGCATCCCAGCCTTCTGGCTTTTTGCCCACGCCGATACGCACTCTTTCATATTCAGTCCCGATTAGATTGTCAATTGATTTAAGCCCATTGTGCCCGCCAGCACTTCCGCCAAGCTTAAATTTAATCGCACCCAAAGGCAAATCAATATCGTCGTGGATTACAATAACTCTATCAGGTTTGTAAAAATCGCAAACTGCTTTGATTGAATTTCCGCTTAAATTCATAAAAGTTTGAGGTTTAAGAAGTAGAAGTGAGCCTTTTTTATAAAGCTCACCCTGGAATTTTGCTCCGCTAACATCGCTAAAACCGCCATTGCTTAGCAGAGCGTCGATTAGCATAAATCCTACATTATGCCTAGCGTGAGAATACTTCTCCCCTGGATTACCAAGTCCGACGAGCAGTATCATAGCTCACCTATTTAGCCGAAGTTACTCCGACAACTGCAACAGAGCCATCCATGATAATGCTTACGCCATCTTTTACAGGGATATCGCGAACTAGGATAAAATCGCCCAAATCTAGCTCTGTAACATCTAGCGTAAAATTATCTGGCAAATCCTTACCTGCACATTTTACAGCTAAACGGCGTTTTGATTGAACTAAAACACCTTTGTTTTTTAGACCTTTTGCGACACCTGTTGTATAAACCGGAACAAGATATTTGCTAACTACATTATCATCTACTACGCGTAAATCAACATGAGTTAGGGCGTTTGTTACAGGGTGTTTTTGGTATTCTTGCACTACTACTTTGTATGTGCTATCGCCAACTTTTACCTCGAAAGGCAAAGTATTTTTGCTGCGAACTGCTTTGATAAAATCGTTTGTTTTAAACGCAGCATTTATGTTTTTTAATCCTTTCGCATAAATATTAGCGATTAGATAACCATCTCGTTTTAAAGACTTAGAAGCCTTTTTACCGATACTATCTCTAACGATACCTTCTAACATGAGTTTTCCTTTAAAAAAAATAGGGGCTGATTTTACTAAAATTTAACTTTAATATAGCTTTATAAAAGGGTGCTAGCAAGAAATTCTTGCTAGCGTAAATTTAACGACGAATATCTTGGAGTTGAACGACCTCATTGGCTAATTGATCTGGGATATCCTCGCCGTTTGCGAGCATAATACCGCGTTTTTTCGCTAGGTCTGCGTTTTTCATTTTTAGCTCTAAGTCGTTGCGTTTAGAGGCCTTATCAAGGGCTTCATCTCTCGTAATCACCTCTTGGACATACAGATCAAGTAGGTGTTGATCGAAGGTTTGCATACCATAAGTATTGCGTCCATCAGCGATTGCGTCTGGAATTTCAGAGTCGCGTCCTTCTAAAATCATATCTCTAATACGGGTATTTTTACGCAAAATTTCAACTACCGCCACGCGTTTTCCATCAATTGTGCGTGCAAGGCGTTGTGAGATTACAGCCTCGATAACGCTAGCTAGTGTCATACGGATACGCTCTTGCTCAGCTTGTTCAAACATCGCAACGATACGGTTAATTGTCTCTTTTGCATCGATTGTATGCACGGTAGAAAAGACAAGGTGACCAGTCTCAGCAGCATGTAGCGCGGTCTCAATCGTCACAAGGTCGCGCATCTCACCCACGAAGATAACATCTGGATCTTCACGAAGCGCAGCACGAAGCGAATCGGCAAATGTGTTGCAGTCCTCGCCGATAGCGCGTTGATTAATGATACATTTATCATCTTTGAAAACGAACTCAACCGGATCTTCAATCGTAACGATATGGCTCGTTCTAGCGTGATTTATGCGATTTAGCATAGAAGCGATTGTGGTTGTTTTACCGCTACCTGTTGGGCCAGTTAGAAGCACGACGCCACGCATAGCAGTATCACAGATCTCTTTGATACTTTTTGGAAGTCCAAGCTCATCAATAGTTGGAATTTTTACAGGAATTGTTCTAAATACTGCACTTACGCCGTCAATTTGGAAAAAGATATTTACACGAAAGCGGTATTCGTCGTTTAATTTGTATGTAAAATCCACGCTTTTATTTTTAATCATCTCTGGAAAACGAGTTTTAAGTAGCTCTTTTGCCAAAGTCATCATATCCTCTTTAAGATAAGGATCTTTTGTAAATTTTACAAGCTCACCATTAATCCTACCACGCACCACAGAACCTGCTTTTAGGTGCAAGTCGCTACCGCCGTTTTGAACCAAAAAATTCAAAAATTTATCAAGCCTATCGCGTTGCTTAAAATCCAGCGTGCTTACATCGACTTGATATTGTGAATAATCAATTGCGTCAGCCATTATTTCTCCTTTTCAAGTGTTGTCATAATCTCATCAAATGCTTGTTCAAAAGCCACTAAGCCATCTTTTAAAAGCTTTTTATAAATTTTATCCATATCAATGCCAGCCTTTTGCGCGACATCTGCGAAAAATTTATCAATTTCCTCATCGCTAAATGGAGTTTTTGGCTCACATTTTGCCCCTATGAAAGCCTTGATTGTATCAAGCGGGGCAGTATTTACGCTAAGCGGATACAAAAGCTCTTTTATATAATAATCCGCAGGGATTTCGCCACCTTTTACCCCCGTGCTAGCAAAAAGCGCCCTAACAAACGGCAAATTTTCTTTTGCAATTATATTATAACATTTCGTAGCGTTCATAATGCCGATTTTTGCAGACTCTAAGCCAGCTTTTTTCATATCTTCATCAAGGGCTCTATCAAAACGGCTAACAAAAATGCTAATCACAGATTGCGGAAGTTTTGCTCCCTCGAATTTAGCCGCGAACTCGCTTGTGCCCTCTTTAATCGCTTCTAGGCATTTTGCGGTTTGCTCTGGCGAAAAAATCAAGGTCGCATTTACATTTATACCCCGCCTCGTCAAAGCTCTCATCGTCTCGTATCCAGCCTGGGTCGCTGGGACTTTTATCATCACATTTGGCATGGCAATTTGCGCGAACAGCCTTTTGCCCTCTTTTATCATAGCCTCTGCATCATCTGAGATACTAGGATCTACTTCGATACTAATAAAGCCGTCATCGCCTCTGGCGTAGTTTGCCAAAAGCGCGTTTGCGGCGTTTTTGATATCAGTTATGGCTAAAATTTCATAAAGTTTTTTTGTGTTTTTGTGCGCAAATTTCGCCTTTTGCACGCCGTAAGCTTGGGAGGTGGTAATGGCGTTTTTGAAAATAGATGGATTTGAGGTCGCGCCGTTAAATGTGCCTTTTGCGAGAAATTCGCCAAATTCCTTTGCGATAAAATCGCGCTCTATAAAATCGCACCACAAGCTAAATTTGATCTCATCATTATACATACTGCATTATCTCCCTTAAATCTTTTTTATCAACGCAATAAGTTGCCTCTTTTTTTAGAATTTCATTGGCACAAAACGCTATTCTTAGCCCAGCTTCCCTAAACATCGCCACATCGTTTGCCCCGTCTCCCACGCACATAACCTCATCTGCGCTTAAATGCAAAATCGCTTTGAGCTGTTGCAAGACCACGCCTTTGGAGTAGCCAAACATCATCTCTCCGCCCACATGACCTGTTAAAACGCCGTCTTTTCGGTGCAAGATATTGGCAAAACTCGCGTCAAATCCTAGCACCTCTTTTGCCCAATCCGTAGCCACATGAAATCCGCCGCTAAACACCACGACGGTAATTCCCTTGGCTTTGAGGTAGCTTATAAGCTCTTTTGCGCCTGGCACAAAGGGCAAATTTTGCGCGATTTTTTGCATATCGCTAAATTTCATACCCTTTAAAAACATAGCCCGCTCTTGCAAACTCTCGAAAAAATCGATCTCGCCCGCCATTGCGCGCTTTGTAATCTCTTTAACATCTTTTTCTTTTCCTACGCTTTTTGCAAAATTCGTTATCGTCTCCCCGTCCATAAGCGTAGAATCGAAATCAAACACACAAAGTTTTATCATTAAATTTCCTTTATAAAAAAAAGCAATTATATCTAAGTTTTAATTTAAGTTTTTTGAAAAGAGCTCAAAATTTTGGCTATTTTGCACCTCGTAAATTTTCTCGCTTACCGCAAATGAGTTTAAATTTATATATTTTACGCCTTCAAATTCTAAAATTTCATCTTGGTGATA
This sequence comes from Campylobacter sp., assembly GCA_017934385.1. Taxonomy (GTDB): domain Bacteria; phylum Campylobacterota; class Campylobacteria; order Campylobacterales; family Campylobacteraceae; genus Campylobacter_B. The sequence goes on from JAGBJQ010000122.1 coordinate 15,825, forward strand.
ATGCCCCTCGATTACGATAGGCGCGGTGTAGTTGTGGATTTTTGGCTCGATATAGGATTTGAAATTCTCAGCCTTTTTATACAAAATTTTATTTTCCTGGCTTTTTAAAATCATTTTTGAAATTTTAAAATTTAGCGCACAATCGATTTTATCCATAAATTTCAAAAATGCCCTATTTCGCAGTGATAAAAGCGCAAATTTTGTCAAAGCTGGCAAAAAAATATCGCCGTGAGAGATTTGGATTTGCCTGCCTTTAAAGCTAAAATTTGCTGGCTGGGCGCAGTTTGCAAAGACCCGCGCGTGCGGGAAAATAGCCTCTAAATTAAAATCGTGATTTCCCTCGAAATAATAAATTTCACATTTTTGCGAAATTTCATTAATCGCTTCAATATATTCGGCGTAAAATTCGCGCACAAATGTCGTATTTGCAAGGAAATCAAACATATCGCCAAGCATGAAAATTTGCGGCGGCAGTGTTTTCGCGCTCCTTAAATTTCGCAAAAATTTCAGGAAATTTCGCTTGTTTGCGTTATCGTGCGCGTCGCTGATAAAAATAGCTCCGGGCTTTATTTGCAGATTTTCCACGATTTAAATGCTATTTCCTAGGCGTGGCAAACCCTCGCTCACATCGTAGCCAAACATCAAATTCGCATTTGCCACAGCCTGACTTGACGCGCCTTTTAGCAGATTGTCGATTGCCGAGTTTATCCAAATTTTATCCCCCTGCGTTTTGACGAAAATATCGCAAAAATGCGTTCCTGCGACATTTTTCACAGACACTGGCTCACTACGCACACGCACGAAAGGCGAATTTGCATAAAATTCGCGCAAAATTTTCTCCGCGTCGATACTCTCTTTTAGCACGCCAAAGACGCTTGCAAGCATTCCGCGCGTAAATGGGGCTAAATTTGGCACAAAAGATACGCTAAATTCCGCGCCGTTTATTAGGCTAAGTTGCTCCATAATCTCGTCTGCATGGCGGTGAGTGAGTGGCGAGTATGCGTTTATGTTTTCATTGACGCTCACGAAATGGCTAGTGGCTTTTAGCCCCTTGCCTGCGCCACTGACGCCACTTTTAGCGTCGATAAAAACACCGATTTTACTATCCATGTATTTCACAAACGGCGCAGCAGCTAGAACCGAGCATGTCGGATAGCAGCCAGGATTTGCCACAAGCCTTGCAGAGGCAATTTTTTCGGCGTTTAACTCAGCCAAACCATACACAGCGTGGGCTAAATTTAGCGGGTCTAAATGTTTGGTGTAGTTTTTCTCGTAAAGTTCAAGCGATAGGCGATAATCCGCGCTTAAATCCACGACTTTGACGCCAGGAAATTTCAAAATTTCACTCGCAAACTCCATTGCCTTTTCGTGCGGAAGTGCCAAAAACACCACATCGCAACTTTGCGCGGCAGTTTTTGGGTCGGCAACTTGCACCCTCATATCCAAAATCCCAGCCAACTGCGGGAAAATCTCAGAAATTTCGCCCTCACTCGTAGCAGCAAGATACGAAATTTCAAAGCCTCTGTGAGCTAGTAAAATTTTAACTAGTTCAAGCCCAGTATATCCCCCTACGCCGATGATTCCAGCTCTTTTCATATTTTCGCCTTAAAATTTAATCGGTTTGTAGCTAACGCTGATAATCTCGACATCTCTGGTGCCACTTGGCAGGTTTAACACCACTTCATCGCCCTCAGCCTTGCCCAAAAGTTGGCGCGCTAGCGGGGTGTTGATATTAAGCAGTCTTTTTGAAATATCAGCCTCCATAAGCCCCACGATGACATAGGTTTCCTCGATTTCGGTTTCCACATCCATGAAAGTCACGGTAGAGCCGAATTTGACCTTATCGTGCTCGTAACTTGCAGGATCTATTATGCGAGAGCGCGAGAGTATGTCGTTTAGCTCTGCAATGCGTGAAAGCAAAAACGCCTGTTCCTCGCGCGCCGCGTGATACTCGGCATTTTCCTTCAAATCGCCGTGATCTCGCGCGATATCGATTTGTTTGATGATGTGCGGGAGTTTGACATTTTGGAGCTCTTTAAGCTCGGCAGTGATTTTTTCGTATCCATAAGAGGTCATGGGTTCTGTGATACTCATAGCAATCCTTTTTCAAATTTTTCTAATTATACTTTAAATTTCGCGTTTGTCGTTAAAATTCGCGCCACATTTTTCGCACTTGGCATAGCCAAATACTCTCTAAGCTCCACGCAAGCGCGCGCAAAGCGCTCATCATCGCGCAGGGCGTAGGCGTCGTAGAGATTAGCCACACTTACTTCTTCTTGAATTAATTCTTTGTGAAGCTCGTCTTTTTCGCAAAAATCAAAGATTATGTTTGCAAGGCCGACATGTTTTAGCTTCACAAACCTGCGCGCGATCGCGACATCTAGGGCTTTGGCTTTATAGCAAAGCACAAAAGGTGTGCCAATAAGCGCTGCTTGCAGGGTCGCAGTCCCAGAGCAGATAAAGGCAAATTCGCTTTTTGCTAGGGTTTTTATAGCGTCTGTTTCTATGCTAAAACCGCGCGTATCGCCGTAAATTTGCTCCACCTTATCCGCCAAAAATGGTGGCACAACTAGGCTAAATTTTAAATTTGCATTTTCGCTTTTTAACTTTTTAGCTAACTCTCTATAAACTGGCATAAGCCGCGAAATCTCAGCCCTGCGAGAGCCCGGCATAAAGGCGATTAGGCCGTTTTTTTCATACGAGTTTTTGCGCTCTTTGATTTCATCTAAAAGCGGGTGTCCTACGAAGCAAAACCCGCTTTTATCGCTCAAATTTGGCAAATTTTCAAAATTTAAATCCAAAATTTTAGAATAAAACTGCCTCTCAAACTGCCAAATTCCACACAAAAAATCACAATTTTCTTGCAGAGCTTTGACTCTACCGCGCTTCCACGCCCAAATTTGGGGCAGGATATAATACACTATCCTCGCACTCGCGCCCGATTTTTTCAGAGCCTTTGCAAGGGGCAGGTTAAAGGCTGGGCTATCGATTAATAGCACCACATCGCAGTTTTTTGCTAGCTCGCACATCTGCTTTAATGCCCTTTTTGCCTTGAAAATCAGCGGAATAATCTCCACAAACCCCATTGCCGAAAATTCGCTCGATTTATACAATGGCTCGCCGTGCGCGCTAAATTCCTCGCCAAAAATGCCATAAATTTTAGCGTTTTTATCGAGGGCTAAAATTTCACGCAAAACCTCGCTAAAATGCAGATTTGCAGACGGCTCCAAACACGAAATCAAATAATTCAAACTCTTGCCTTTTTTAATTTTTGGCAATTATATCAAAATGTGCTAAAATTAAACATTTTTAAATTTTAATCACAAGGAAAAATTATGCAAAAATCCCTAATTTGCGCCATTTGTGCGCTATTTGTGGCAGGGTGCGCAAACACTCCGAGCTACCAAAAAATGCAAATCGACGAACCAGATAGTGCCATAAAAGTGGCAAAGACAATGACCGCAAACAACGCCCCAGAGGGTATCGCAAGGCAAATCAGCGATAGTTTTCGCGCTCACCCTGGCGCGCAGGCTGATTTTAACGGCGCAAGGCTAGTAGATGTCACGAGCGAGGGAGCAAGTGCTGTTTATCACTTCGAACTATCCTCAAAATGGGGCGAAATGAGCCCCAAAAATAAGGAAAATTATCTCAAATCCTTCCAAATCGTCCTAGCAAATCAAGCTTGCAACTCGCCTAGCAAGCGCATTTTGCTCCGGCATGGCGTGAAATTTAGCCATAGATTTTTCTACGATGATCCAGCCTCACCACTCTCATCTAGTGATGTCGATGAGAGCTTTTGCCTAAGCAAGGGGCTTTAATGCAC
>JAGBJQ010000123.1 GCA_017934385.1 Campylobacter sp.
AGGCGGCTACTTTTGCGTATAAAAATGTCTGGGCACTTGGTTTGTCTAGGCCGAATTTCTCAGTAATCCAGCGCGGGGTTAGGGCGAAATTTTCGAGGACAAATTTCGAGAGTGTATCATCATCAATACCAGCGTTTGTGCCCATACAATCGACACTCACGCTAACTGGTTTTGCCACGCCGATAGCATAGCTTAGCTGGATTATACATTTTTTCGCTAACCCTGCTGCGACGATATTTTTAGCGATATAGCGCGCTGCGTAAAGCCCCGAGCGATCGACTTTGGTGTAGTCTTTGCTAGATTGCGCGCCACCGCCAATTGGCGAATATCCGCCAAAGCTATCGACGATGAGTTTGCGTCCAGTCAAACCGCTATCGTGAAGCGAACTGTGATTTACATAGCGACCTGTTGGGTTGATATAAATTATGGTTTTTTCTTTTTGATAAAGCTCTTTTGGAAGGCCTGCTGTGTCGATTAAATTTTGGATTAGTTCGCGCACATACTCGATACTCATACTCTCCACGCAAGGCGCGCTGACTACGATTGTGTGGATTGATTGCGGTTTGCAGTCTTCAAAATTTGACTTAGTGCCATAATCAAGCGTAACTTGTGTTTTAATATCCACGCCAAGCTGATTTGGGTGAGTTTTGGCATAAGCATAAACCTTGTCGCAAAGAAGCCTTGCATAAGTAATCGCTGCTGGCATGAAATTTTGCGTCTCCGAGCTTGCAAAGCCAAACATTATGCCTTGATCTCCTGCGCCGATTTCGCCACTTTCTTGATCTACACCTTGGTTGATATCTGGACTTTGTTGGTTTAGATATACATCGACCTCGACATCTTGTGGGTGAAGGCATTGTTCGCGGGTAAAAAATGGATTGTCATTGTAACCAATATTGTTTAGCGCTCGTTTTACGATATGGCGATAATCATCGTGTGTAAAATCGACCTTGGCATTTACTTCGCCACCGATTACGATATGTTTGCCCGCTACGAAAACCTCGCTAGCTACGCGTCCTTTGGGATCTTTTTTTAAAATTTCATCGACAATTGAATCTGCGATTATGTCGGCGCATTTATCTGGGTGACCAGGGCTTACGACCTCGCTTGTGAATAGATACATTTAAGCTCCTAAAATTTTGAAAATTTTGGGCGTAATTCTAGCGTTTAATATTTAATGTAAAATGAAATTTTATTAAATTTTTAAAGAATTTAAATAATGTTAAATAAAAATTTAGATATATTGCAACAAATTTTACTCATTGAAAGGGAGGCAAGATGACTTACTTAGATAAGCTGATACAAAGTTACAGCAACAAAAGCCTGATAATGCGCATTATCATCGGACTTTTGCTCGGTGCTGCGCTAGGGTATTTTGCTAGGGTCGGTGTATCTGGGCTGGATTTGGACGGCGGTGAAACAAATGCGTGGAGTAATATCGCGAATTTGGCTAGATTGTTTGGTGATTTTTTCGTAAGTGCGCTTAAAGCTGTCGCCCCAGTGCTAGTTTTTATTCTAATTTTAAGTTCGCTTGTCAATAAAACTTTCGGAAGCACGACAGGGCTAAAAAGAGTTATCGTGCTTTATATCGTAGGCACGCTTTTGGCTGCTTTTGTTGGCGTTGGAGTTAGCTTTATGTTTCCGACTCCGATTGCGCTTGATGGCGTTGGCGCTGCTGATTCGCCTGCACCTGCAAATGTTTGGGAGGTGCTAAAAACTACATTTTTCAAAATCGTTGATAACCCTGTAAATGCCCTTTCTAGCGGTAATTATGTCGGTATTGTCGCATGGGCGGTAGGACTTGGAATCGCACTTAAATTTTGCACAAACGAAACAAAACGCTTCATCGGCGATTTAAGCGAAGCTGTAACAAAAATAATTCAAGTCGTAATCCAGCTCGCTCCAATTGGTATTTTTGGAATTATCACTTATACTGTTTATGATTTGGGTGTAAGTGGATTAGCGACCTATGCTAAGCTTACTGGCGTGCTCGTTTTAGCGCTCGTTTTGGTAGCGCTTGTCGTAAATCCGCTCATCGTATTTTTTGTAACCAAGAAAAACCCTTTCCCTATCGTCTTTACCTGCCTTAAAGAGAGCGGAATTCCAGCGTTTTTCACACGCTCATCGGCTGCGAATATCCCTGTGAATATGAACCTTTGCAAAAAACTTGGCGTCGATGATGAGCTAAGCTCTATCTCTATCCCACTAGGAGCTACCGTAAATATGGCAGGAGCTGCTGTGGTTATCGCTATCTTGGCACTTTCGACTGCATACACGCTAGGAATTCGCCCTGATTTTGGCACAGCTTTGCTTCTATGTGTAGTCTCAGCTGTGGGCGCATGTGGCGCAAGTGGCGTGCCTGGTGGTTCGCTTATGCTTATTCCGCTTGCGTGTGCGCTTTTTGGTATCGACAACGATATCGCATTTAAGGTCATCACCGTCGGTGTCATAATCTCTGTAATCCAAGACTCAATGGAAACAGCCCTAAATAGCTCTACCGACGCACTTTTTACAATTATCGTTTCGCAAACTTCAAAACATTAAAATTTAAAAATTTAAGCGACCAAATTTTGGTCGCTTACCACTGTATAACTCTTTTTGGCTAGAATTGCGCCAAAAATTTAAAGGAAAAGTATGAATTGGGATTTGAGTGAATTATTTCAAAATGAGGAAAAATTTGAGCTTGCCATAGAAAATACGCGCACTAAGGCTAGCGAATTTGAGGCGAAATTTAGGGGAAATTTAGCGAATTTAACCTGCGATAAATTTTGCGAGGCATTAGGCGAATACGAGCGCATAAACGCGCAAATTTCAAAGACTATGAGCTTTGTGCATTTAGATTTCGCCAGAGATACTACGCGCGGGGCAAGGCAAGCCAAAGTGGAGCAAATCTGCAACGATATCGCCCAAAATTTGCTATTTTTCGAGCTAGAATTTAACGAGCTTAGCGAGGAAAAATCGCAAAATTTCATCACGGGTAGCGGCCGTTTTGCTTACTATTTAAATTTGCTTAAAAAACACAAATCGCACCAACTAAGCCTGCTTGAAGAAAAGGTTTTGCTAAAAACGAGCGTGGTTGGCGCAGAGGCGTTTTCGAGGCTTTTTGATGAGAGTATGGCAAGGCTAAAATTTGACTTTGGGGGCGAGAAAATCAGTGAAGAGGAGCTTTTATCGCACCTTTACGATAGCGATAGAGATGCGCGCAAGCAGGCCGCAGCCTCGCTAAGTGCGGCCTTAGAGCAAAATTCGCACCTTTTAACTTACATTTATAATATGATAAAAACTAGCCTTAAAATCAGTTGCGAGCTTCGTGGATACGGCCAGGGCGAGCTAATCATGCACGAAGAAAACCAAATCGAAAAATCAAGCGTCGATGCGCTTATTAGCGCAACTGAGCGAAATTTCGATTTAGTGTGGCGCTACTATGATAAAAAACGCGAAATTTTGGGGCTTGAAAAGCTCTATGATTTTGATCGATACGCACCTCTAAATTTAAATGACGATAGCAAATTTAGCTTTGATGAGGCTAGACAAATCGTCCTTGACGCCTTTGATAAATTTAGCCCTAAATTTGGGCAAATCGCAAGGGAAGCGTTTGCGAAAAACTGGATTGATGCAATGCCAAAGCCAAATAAACAAAGTGGCGCATTTTCGCACTCTGGTTCGGCTGATACGCACCCGTTTGTGCTACTAAATTTCACCGCCAAGCGTCGCGATGTATTTACCCTAGCGCACGAGTTAGGTCATGCAATCCACCAATATCTAAGCTACAATGCTGGATATTTTTACTCATTTACGCCACTTACCACGGCTGAGACAGCTTCTGTTTTTTGCGAAATGCTAGTTTTTGACTATATGCTCTCACGCGCCGACAAAAGCGTGGCTCGCGCCATGATAGCAAACAAACTCGAAGATATTTTTGCCACGCTGTATCGCCAGATAGGATTTACGACATTTGAGCGCAGAATCCATGCCGCGCCTGATGAGCTAAGTGCAGAGCAAATCAATGAAATTTGGCTAGAAGAATCCAAAAAAATGTTTGGCGAGGCGCTAGAACTTAGAGATGAATATAAAATTTGGTGGAGTTATATACCGCACTTTATCCATACGCCGTTTTATTGCTACTCTTATGGCTTCGCGCAGTTGCTAGTTTTGGCGCTTTATGGGCTGTATAAAAGTGGCAAAATTTCAAATTTCGCCGAAATTTACACTGAATTTTTAAGCTCGGGCGGAAGTGATTCGCCTAAAAATTTAGTCGCAAAATTTGGGCTAAATTTAGACGATGATAAATTTTGGGAGATTGGAATTTCTCAAATTCGCTCCCTTGTTAGCGAGTTTGTAAAGGAATAAAAATGATTTTAGAAAACGAAAAATTCATACAAAAAGAGATTGCGCATATAAAGGAAATTTTGGAGCTTTTTTTCGAGCTTGGCGAGAGTTTTGGCGTGGTAGCGCGCACAAGTGAGGTGAAATTCGACCCCGAACTTCCTAGCGAGGTAAGTGCGGGCTTTATCAAAAAACCTGTGATTTTCTTCGAGTTAGAAAACTACACACTTTCAAGCGCGCATATCCAAAAGGACGATTTGAAATTTGAAGCTGGTTTTGGTAGCGAGGATTTCGCAGCTGTCGTATCAATCCCGCTGTATGGGGTAATGGAGATAGTCCAAAACAATACCCCAGTGGCTGTAAATTTAGCCAAAATTGATAGCGAGTGGATCAAAAAAGAGAGATCTCGCAGAATTTTTGCTAGATAGGAAAGATATGAAATTTTTAGATGAATTAAACGAGGCTCAGCGCAGGGCAGCACTGCATATAGACGGAGCTATGCTTATTTTAGCGGGCGCAGGTAGTGGCAAAACTAAAACAATCACCGCGCGCCTAGCTTACCTGCTAGCAAACGGCGTGCCCGCGCAAAACACGCTCACTCTAACTTTCACAAACAAAGCAGCTAGCGAAATGCGCTCACGCGCGCTTAATCTAATCGCAAATTTAGGGCTTGAAGTGGGTGTGCCACTGCTATGCACATTTCATAAATTTGGACTTTTGTTTTTGAAATTTTACATTAGCGAGCTTGGCCGTAAGCCAAATTTCGCCGTTATAGACACTGATGATAAGAAAAAAATCCTAAAATCATTTGAGATAAATTTGCAAACAAACACCATGGCAAATGAAATTTCAAAATACAAAAACGCCCTAATCAGCCCAGATGAGCTTAAAAACAATATCGCCTCGCTAAGCGATGATATCAAGCAGGCAAACGAGGGATTTTACGCCAAAATGCTAGAAGCCTACACCAGATACGAGGAGTATTTGCTAAGCAATAATTTAGTCGATTTCGATGATTTGCTCGTGCTTCCTTATAAAATTTTAGACGCAAACGAGGCACTTTGCGATGAAGTTTCGCGCCAATACACCTACATAACCGTCGATGAGTATCAAGACACGAACGAAATTCAGTTTAAACTGCTGCAAAAGCTTTGCAAAGCGCACCAAAATTTAACCGTCGTGGGCGATGATGATCAGAGCATTTATAGCTGGCGTGGGGCTAGGGTGGAAAATATCCTAAAATTTCGCGATCAATTCGAAAATGTAAAATATGTGAAATTAGAGGAAAATTACCGCTCGACTAGCCAAATTCTCTTTGCCGCAAACGAGCTAATCTCGCATAATAAAAACCGCCTTGGCAAAAATTTAAAAAGCACATTTGGCAAGGGCGAAGATGTCAAAATCCTACACTGCGAAAACGAAAGCGACGAAAGCGCGCAGGTAGCGGCAAAAATCAAAGAGCTCATAAACTCAGGTATCCACCCAGCCCAAATCGCCGTGCTTTACCGCGTAAATGCCCTTTCGCGCGCACTCGAAGAGGGGCTAAACCGCGCGAAAATCGCGTATCGCATAGTAGGTGGTGTAAAATTTTACGAAAGGGCTGAAATTAAAGACATTATCGCATACCTGCGCCTAATCATCAACGAAAACGACGATTTTTCAATGCGACGCATTATAAATGTCCCAAAAAGGGGCATTGGCAAGGTTAGCCTTGCAAGGCTCGATGAAATCGGTGCCAGGAAGCATTTAAGCCTGTTTGATGCGTTTTCGGATCAGGGGGCAAATCTAAGCGCAAAGGCAAAAGAGGCCCTAGAAAAGCTCAAACTCCACATAAACGAACTCTCGCACGAGCAGAGCGTGGAAAAAAAAATCGACGAAGTGCTGGATAAATTTGAGCTAAAAGAATACTACGAGGGTATGCCAGAGGGCGATGATAGAGTGGCTAATATCAACGAATTTTGCGCTATGCTAAAAGATGAAGCCATAAATAAGCCAAATTTCGATTTGGGCGAGTTTTTAAACGATTTGGCGCTTCTTAGCGATCAAGACAATATCAGCGCTGAGGCGATAAATATTATGAGCGTGCATGCTAGCAAGGGTTTGGAGTTTTCACACCTTTTTGTCATCGGGCTTGAAGAGGGGTTTTTCCCAATCATCAGCGACACGACAGATTTAGAAGAGGAGCGCAGGCTAGCGTATGTAGCCATAACTAGGGCGAAAAAAGAGCTAACGCTTAGTTTTGCGAATTCGCGCTTTTATCGCGGGAAACGGGACTATCTATCCAAATCGCGATTTTTAGGCGAAGCAGGGCTAATCGATACTCCACTTAGCCCACAAAGCGACGGCGAGTTTAAAAAGGGCGATTTAATCACCCACAAACTCTTTGGTATGGGCAAAGTAAGCGCGGTAAATGGCGACAAACTTACCATAAATTTCGGCGGAATCGAGCGCATGATAATGAAAAATTTCGTGCAAAAACTAGTATGAATAGACTTTTTTTAGCAAACAAACCTGCCGGAATTTCATCAAATCAGTTTTTAGGACGCTTGAAGCGCAAATACGGCGTGAAAAAAGCCGGATTTTCTGGCACGCTAGATCCCTTTGCTAGCGGGGCTTTGGTCATTGGCTTTGGCGAATACACGCGGTTTTTTCGCTTTTTGCGTAAATCGCCCAAAGTCTATATCGCCACGCTGTGGTTTGGTGCTAGTAGCGAAAGTGGCGATAACGAAAATATTTATAATGTGGAAAATGTAGCAAAGCTTAGTATGGAGCAAATTTTGGGCGCAAGGGATAGCTTGCTGGGCGAAGTGCGATACACACCACCAAAATTTAGCGCGAAAAAAATCGGTGGCGTGCGTGCGTATGAACTAGCTAGAAAAGGCGAAGAAGTGGCACTAAAAGAGCAAATTATGAGCGTATATGAGTGCGAAATCCTAAGCTATCGCCACCCGTTTTTGAGCTTTAAAATTTCAGTTAGCGAGGGCGGATATATTCGTTCATACGGCAAACTTTTATGCGAAAAGCTAGGAGTTAGCGGGACACTAAGCGCACTTTGCCGAGTAAGCGAGGGCGAATTTAGCCTAGAAAATGCCAAATTTGATGACGAAGCGAGTATAAATCCCAAAGATTATCTAAATTTAAAAGAAAATTTTTATAATGGCGATAAAAATGAAATTTTGCTCGGCAAAAAACTTCGCGCGCAAAATTTTAAATTTCAAAACAGTGGTGAATATTTGATAAATTTGGGCGAATTTCACGCAATAATCGAAATTTGCGATGGCGAAGTAAAATATCTGTGGAATAGGATAAAGATTTGAAAAGTTTTGCTAAAATAAATGTTTTTTTGAAAATTACTGGCGCAAACGGCGCATTTCATAACATCGCCTCTCGTTTTGTAATTTGCGATGAAATTTACGACGAAATTAGCTTTGAGCGTGGCGAGCGTGGCGGATTTTGCATAGAGTGCAATAAAAAAATCGCTGGTAAAAACATAATCCAAAGCGCATACGAGCGGCTGTGCGAGAGCGGTTACAAAAACGAGCTCGATGAATTTTTTGCAAAATTTTATGTAAAACTTTACAAACAAATTCCAGCAGGCGGTGGATTGGGTGGCGGTAGTAGCAACTGCGCTGTGTTTTTAAAAATGATAAATGATGAGCTAAATTTGGGAATTTCAAAGCCAAATTTGATGCAAATTGCAAATTCGCTCGGAAGCGATATTTGCTTTTTTTTAAGTGGCGAAAAAAGCGCAAATGTGAGTGGCAAAGGCGAAATAATCGAAGCGTTTGATGATGAAATCCCGCCACTTAGGCTTTGCCTAAAAGGGCTATTTTGCGATACTGGCGCAGTGTATAAGGAATTTAGAAAAAATTATTTTGACAAAATTGATTTAGGCCTAGCTAACAAGCTTTTAAAGCTAAAATCAAGCGAAATTTTAAATAATTTTGACGCTGATAGCTTAAATGATTTGCTAGTCCCAGCGCGCGCACTTTATCCAGATTTGCGCCTAGAAAAGGGCGAGTTTTTAAGCGGAAGTGGCAGTTCGTGCTTCAAGGTAGATTTAAGGTAGAAAAATGATAAAAGAACTTACAAAAAACAGAAAAGCCTTCCACGACTTCGAAATTTTAGAAAATTTCGAAGCTGGCGTGGTTTTAAAGGGTAGCGAGGTCAAATCCTTGCGCGCTGGCAGGGCAAATCTCAAAGACAGCTTTTGTCGCATAATAAGAGGCGAGTTATTTTTGCTAGGAGCGCACATAAGCTATTTGGAGCATACTAACCCGCATTTTCGTCCAGACGAAAAGGCCCCAAGGAAGCTTTTAATGCACAAAAAGCAAATCGACAAACTTCTAGGCCATGTCAGCAAAGACGGCCTTACGCTGGTCGTCACCTCGCTGTATCTAAACGACAAAAACCGCGTCAAGGCTAGGGTGGCACTAGCGCGTGGTAAAAACCTGCATGATAAAAGAGAGGCGCTAAAACGCAAGGAAGCCGACAGAGAGGCTAGAAGCGCCATGAAAAATTATAAATAGAAATTATAAGTAAAAAGGAGAAATGATGAGAAAAATTTTAACGCTGATTTTTGCTGGATTGCTTCTTTGTGGTTGTAATGATGAAAGTGCGCAAAATGCGCAAAATAGCGAAGCGGTGGCGAAATTTACCCCATTTAGCGTGGGCGAAAAATTTAGTTTAAAAAGCGTCGTGGGTGGCGAAGTGGTGATCGAGCGCACGAATAAGGGCTTTAAAATCGCAGGAAGCGATAAAATTTTGATGTTTGATATCTTTGGGACATACTGTGAGCCGTGCAAAATCGAGGCTCCGCACCTAATGGACTATCAGCTAAAAAACGCAGATGATTTTATGATGGTAGGTCTTATACATTTTGAGGATATCACAGACGCGCAGGTTGTGGAGAATTTCACCAAAAAATACAATGCGTATTATTTCATAGCAAACGACAAGCAAAATTCCAGAATCGTGGAGCAAATTTTAACCGATATCAACTACCGCCACGCACTTTCAATCCCATTTAAGGTGGTTTTTAAGGACGGCGAGTATCAGACACTAACAGATATAAACGAGGGAGATGAGCGCGGAAAGCCGTATTATTTGGGTATGGTCTCTACTAAGGTGATAGAAAAAGATATGCTTAGGATAAAAAATGGCAACTAAAACCAGCACAAAGGTGCGAGTCAAGACCTTCAAACCCTCGCCGTATCGCGTAGTGCTACTAAATGACGATGTTACGCCAATGGATTTTGTGGTGATAATTTTAATCGAAATTTTCGCTCACACCACGCAAAACGCAGTCAAAATCATGCTAAATGTCCATAAAAACGGGCGTGGGATTTGTGGGGTATATGCCAAAGAGATTGCCAAAAGCAAGCAAGAAGCCGTTTTAGAGGCAGCCACGAGAGAGGGATTTCCGCTAAAATGCATTATAGAGGAGGATAAATGATAGGATTTTATTTACAAAAAGATATTGATAACGCTGTGCGAAACGCCGTAAAAGGCGGGTTTGAGTATGTTAGCATAGCAAGCGTGATATATGAAATTTTCTCAGATAAAAATTTTAGAAATTTTTTTGAAAACGAGTTTTCAAATTTTGAGTATGAAAATTTCAAAACCAGCATTGGCGAGCTAATCGCTTCAATGCCAAAATCAGATGAAAAAAACCGCACCAAGGTCGCAGCGACAACCGATTTGGCGCGCATTATGGGGCTTTTCGAGGAAAGCATTGACAACGAAAACGAGCTAGATTTTATATCCTATGTCCTTGCTAGCAAGGATACAGACGCGGCTAAAATTTTCGAATTTTACGGGATAAATTCTTACGATTTTGATAAATTTAGAGATAGATATTTGCAATGGTTTGATAACCGCGATATGGCGCAAAACGGCGAAAATGGCGAGATGGACGAGGGGCTTTTTAACGATTTTTTAGGTGAAGATGACGAGAGCAAAAAGAAAAAAAAGCCAGCTAGCGAGCTATATACGACGAATTTAAACGAAATGGCAAAAAGTGGCAAAATCGACCCGCTAATCGGACGCGAAAAAGAGATCGAAAAGACCTTGCAAACCCTTTGCCGCCGCAAAAAAAACAATCCAGTCCTTGTGGGCGAAGCAGGCGTGGGAAAGACGGCTATAATCGAGGGGATCGCGCTAAAAATCGCAAATGGCGAGGTTCCAGCAAAACTAGCTAATAAGACGATTTTTACCCTTGATATGGGTGCGCTCGTAGCTGGGACGACGCTAAGGGGCGAATTTGAGGAGAGATTAAAAAATGTAATAGATGAATTTAGCAAAAATGATAAAGCTATACTTTTCATCGATGAAATTCACACGATTGCGGGTGCAGGAGCTGGTTCTCGCGAGGATTTGGATATGTCAAATCTGCTAAAACCAGGCCTTGCAAACGGCACGCTTAGCCTAATTGGCGCCACGACTTACGCTGAATTTCGCAATCTAAGCAAAGACAAAGCGCTTGCTAGAAGGCTATGCAAAATCGACATAAACGAGCCTAGTATCGAAGATAGCGTGGAAATTTTAAAAGGAATTGTGAAAAAATACGAGGAATTTCACAATGTCAAATTTAGCGATGAAATTTTGCGCGAGGCTGTGAATTTAGCCAAACGCTACGAAAGCGACAAATTTTTGCCAGATAGCGCGATTGATTTGATTGACGAAGTGGGCGCAAGCTACGCATTTAAGGAGCATAGCGAGGCGATAAATGTCAGCAAAGAGGATTTGGTAAATGTGCTAAGTGCTAGCGCAAATATCGCAAATTTAAGCCAAAGCGTCGATAATAAAGAGACCTTGCGAAATTTAGAGGAAAATATCAAAAAGGAAATTTTCGGTCAAGATGAGGCAGTTTCTAGCCTAAGCAAGGCGCTTTTGCGCTCTTACGCGGGACTTAGACACGAAAATTCGCCAATTGGCGTGTTTTTATTCACAGGAAGCTCGGGCGTAGGCAAAAGCGAGCTAGCCAAGGTTTTGGCTAAAAATTTAGGTGTAAATTTCGAGCGATTTGATATGAGCGAGTATATGGAAGCTCACAGCGTGAGCCGCCTAATCGGCGCGCCTCCGGGATATGTGGGGTTTGAAAACGGCGGAATTTTGACAAATCAGATCAAAAAACACCCTTACAGCGTCGTGCTTTTCGACGAGATCGAAAAGGCTCACCCTAGCATGACAAATATATTTTTGGGTATTTTTGATAACGGCGTGCTAACTGACACAAACGGCACGAGTAGCGATTTTAAAAACACCATTATCATTATGACCTCGAATTTAGGCACCAAAGAAGCGCCACAAGTGGGCTTTACCAAAGATGAAAGCTATAAAATCGACAACGCTGTAAAGAGCTTTTTCGCCCCTGAATTTCGCAATCGCATAGATAAAATCATAAATTTCAATCCGCTAAAAGGCGAAATTTTAGAAAAAATCGTGGATAAAACAGTGCGCGAAATACAATCAGGGCTCAAAAATATCGAAATTTCGCTAAGCAAAGGCGCAAAAGAGTATTTGATAAAAAAAGGTTATAGCGCAGAATTTGGCGCAAGAAATCTCAAACGAGAGGTGCAGTTGCAAATCTCAGATGAGATTAGCTCGGAAATTTTATTTGGCGCATTACAAAATGGCGGTAGGGTTTTTGTGGATTTCGCCGATGAAAAGCTTAAATTTGACTTCGAAAGCGTGCCAATGCTGGACGCGAAGGTATCAAATACTGCCCAAATTGGCGAAGATGAGAACGGCGGTTTAACCAAAAGTCCAGACGAACCCCAAAACGCTACGGTTATAAAATAAAAATGTCGAAATTCTACACCTTCCCAAACCCAAAAACCGCGCCAGATTTCGCCCCGCTAGCTAGCGGGGGAGATTTGAGCGCAGAGTGTTTGCTAAGCGCATATACGCAGGGGATTTTCCCGTGGTTTTGCGAAACAGAGCCGATTTTATGGTGGTCGCCAAACCCGCGCGCGATTTTAGAGCCAAAGGCTGTGCGCACCCAAAAGTCGATAAAGCCATATTTAAAACGATATGAAGTAAAATTCGATCAAAATTTCGCCGGATTTATCACCCTTTGCAAACAAACCCGCCAAAACTCAGATGATGGGACTTGGATTAGCGATGAGATTGTAGAGGCGTATATAAATTTAGCAAATTTAGGCGTCGCTCACAGCGTGGAAGTCTATGAAGAGGGCGAAATAATTGGCGGATTATACGGACTGATTTTGGGTAAGGTGTTTTGTGGCGAGAGTATGCTCAGCCTAAAAACAGGCGCATCAAAGGTCGCTTTAATCACGCTTTGTAGGGTTTTAGAAAAATTTGACTTTTTGATTGATTGTCAGATTATGAACGAACATTTGCGCTTTATGGGGGCGCAAGATATGCCAAGGGGCGAATTTTTAACCAAATTTCAAATTTTGCAAAACTTGCCAAGCGGATTTGAAAAATTTAAAGATTTAGAAAAGTTGATATGATTTTACGGGATAAAAACTCAAATATCGGTATTTGCGTGCTTGCGGCTGTGCTAGGGTTTTTGATGTGCGTGTTTGTGTGGATGATGTTTTACTCCGCTAGTAGCGATCGCAGGCTTCCACGCCTTGACATAAACGAAACAAACAGCGCAATCAGGGGCTCAATCATCACCAAAGACAAATATGTCGTCTCAAACTCGACCAAACTCTACAAGGTCAGCATAGACTCTCGCTCTCTTGATCCACACAAGCTCGATTTGTTTGTCAAACTCTACTGCATTTACACAGGCGATAGCGAAAAACGGGTCAAAAAAACAATCCAAAGCTCAAAGGGCACCACGGTTTTATCCTACAAAATCGACGCCAAAACAGCCGTGCATTTAAAAGAGTTAGCCTACAAGCTAAATTTAAAGAAATTTTTCGTAGCCTTTGAGACAGCTAGCGGGCGTGTAAATCCGCCAGTGCGTATGAGCGTAAGCGAAAGTGGCGAAAAGCGCACTTATAATATCCAAAACTCCCTAACCCCGCTTTTAGGCTATATCAACAAAAAAGAGGTTTCAGGGATTACCAAAGTAGTCGGCATTAAGGGCGTGGAGAAATACTATGAGTATTATCTAACCCCGCTAAAAGATGAGTTTATCACGGGACCAAGGGATCTAAAAGGCAATATTATCCTAGAAAAAAGCACCAAAAAAACAAACAAAATCGACGGATATAATGTCCATTTAAGCGTGCCTTTGGCACTACAAAGAGATGTTGAGAGGCTAATTGATAAAGCAAGCTTAGCTTACGATGCCAAAGAGATAGTCGTAGGCATAATGAACTCAAAAACAGGCAAAATTCTCTCCCTTGCCACAAACGCTAGGTATAATCCCGAAAATATCACAAAACAAGATGTAAAAAACCTAAATTCGACCGCTAGCGAGTATGCTTACGAGGTCGGCTCGATTATGAAGCCGATAATTTTCTCAATCGCTTATGAGGGAAATTTAGTCAAACCAACCGAGATTATAAACACCCACAACGGCGCATACAAGCTAGGTTCGCGCACTATCCGCGACACTCACCCAGCAAAGTCAATGAGTGGCGAGGAAATCATCGTGCATTCATCAAATATCGGTATGATTAAAATTGCCGAGCGTATGAGTGGGCAGATGATTTATGACGGACTTTTAAATTTCGGTATGGCGCAAAAAACCGGTATTGATTTGCCTTACGAGCAGATTGGAAATATCCCTAGCGTGCGAAACTTGGAAGGCAAGGTTTATAAGGCTACGATTAGCTATGGTTATGGCGCGCAGATGACATTTTTGCAGATGTTAAGCGCGTATGGGGTTTTTAATAACGGCGGAGTTTGGATTAGTCCAAGACTGGTCGAAAATTTAGAAATGAACGGTAAAATTTACCCTGTAAATGAGAGCGAAACGCGCACCGTGCTAAGCCCGCAAACAGCAGATGTTATGCGACAAATTTTAATCAAGGTAGTCGAAGGCGGCACAGGGCGCAAAGGGCGCACGAGCGGTATCGAAGTAGGGGGCAAAACAGGCACTGCTAGAATTGCCAAAGGTGGCGGATATTCTAGCGCGTATAATAGCTCGTTTTTTGGTTTTGCGAACGACGCTCACACTAGCTATACCATAGGTGTGCTAGTTAGAGAGCCTAAAAAAGGCAGTTATTACGCGGCGCAAAATGCTTTGCCTGTGTTTAAAAGTATAGTTGATTTGCTAGTCGAAAAAGGATTTTTAACCCCTAGTGGCGATAGCGACAAGATAAATCATGTAGATATTAAAGATTTAAATGAAATCAAAGATTAAAGGATAAGCGATGAAAATAGGAATTATCGGACTTGGTTATGTGGGGCTTCCCCTAGCAGCGGCATTTAGCGCAAAACACAGCGTTGTAGGATTTGATATAATGAAATCTCGTATAGATGAGTTAAACGGGGGCCATGATAAAACCCTAGAATTAGAAGATGACAAACTTGCCACAGCGCTAAAAAATGGGCTTAAATTTACCTGCGATATAAATGATTTAAAAGATTGCAACTTTTATGTCGTTTGCGTCCCAACGCCTGTGGATAAATTCAACCGCCCAGATATCACGCCACTAATCAAAGCTAGCCAGAGTGTGGGCTCGGTGCTTAAAAAGGGCGATATCGTAGTATATGAAAGCACGGTCTATCCAGGAGCAACAGAGGAGGATTGCGTGCCTGTTTTAGAGCGCACTAGCGGGCTTAAATTTAACGAGGATTTTTTCTGCGGATACTCACCAGAGCGCATAAATCCGGGAGATAAAATTCACACCGTAACAAAAATCAAAAAAATCGTCTCAGGTAGCAATGAGCGCACCCTTGATATCGTCGATGAGACATACTCTTCTATCCTAGAAAACGGCACTTTTCGCGCCAAAAGTATCAAGGTAGCAGAAGCTGCCAAAGTCATCGAAAATACACAGCGCGATATAAATATCGGCTTTATCAACGAGCTTGCGATTTTGTTTAACAAACTAGGAATCGATACCAATGATGTCATCGACGCAGCTGCGACGAAATGGAATTTCCTAAGCTTCCGCCCAGGGCTTGTGGGAGGGCATTGTATCGGCATAGATCCATACTACCTAGCCCAAAAAGCCACAGAGGTGGGCTATCACCCGCAAATCATACTCGCAAGTCGCCGTATCAACGACAATATGGGCAAATATGTCGCCACGCAGGTCGTGCAGATGATGATAAAATTTGACAAAAAAATCAAACATAGCAAAATTTTGATTTTAGGTCTTACCTTTAAAGAAAACTGCCCAGACATACGCAATACGCGCGTTATTGATATGATTGATGAGCTTAAAAATTTCGGTTGCGCGGTCAGTGTGTATGATCCATGGGCGAGCAAGGACGACGCGAAACGCTACTACGATATCGAGCTAATCGAAAAGCCAAAATTAGGCGATTTTGACTGCGTTGTAATCGCTGTGGCGCACAATCAATTTAAAGAATTTGACTACTCTGGCTCACTAGTATATGATGTGAAAAATATCTACGAAGGCGCGCAAGGCAGGCTATAATAAGCTATAATCTGGGGCTAAATTTAGCCCTGGGTTTTTTGAGCGTGAGTGATGATAAACGAGGCAAACTCATCGCCAAAATTCGGACACTCACAAACCTCGAAATAGCTAAATTTAAGCTCTTTTGCCACATTTCTAAAATACATATCAAGCTCAAATTTCGTCTCAGAATTATCTATACAAAACGAAATCGGGAAAATCAGCGCGCGCTCATTTTGCAAATTTGCCAAATGCTCGTTTAGGTTTGGTTCTAGCCATTTTACGGGGCCTAGGCGGGATTGATAGGCGAGCGAAATATCTTTAAATTTTATGCCAGATTTTTGCAAAATTTCACTTAGAATTTTGACATGCTCATTAACCTGCGCCTCGTAAGGATCGCCAGCAGCGATGATTTTTACAGGCAGTGAGTGAGCCGAGAAAACTAAGCTTGTGCGCGAAATTTCATCGGCGCTTAAATTTTTGAT
Source organism: Campylobacter sp. (assembly GCA_017934385.1). Taxonomy (GTDB): domain Bacteria; phylum Campylobacterota; class Campylobacteria; order Campylobacterales; family Campylobacteraceae; genus Campylobacter_B. Next base: position 16,325 of record JAGBJQ010000123.1, read on the forward strand.
TTTTTCTTTGATTAAATTTAGCAGAGTTTGGTTGTAAATTTCGCTTTTATAAAAAATATCAACTATTTTAAAATTTGAAATTTCTAAATTTTCTAGGGTTTTTTTAGCGTCGTCAATGCTCGATTTCACCGTCGTTTGCGAAAAATGCGGATAAAGTGGAAAAAGTAAAATTTCATCAAATTTAGCATATTTTGCCAAAACATCACGAGCAAAAGGGGCAGTGTAATTCATAGCAAAATCGCAAACAAACTCATTTTGGTATAAATTTATCTTATCGCAAAGTCGCTTTGTAAGCCCAGCGATAGGGGACTTTCCGCCAAGTTTTTCATAGTTTTGGCGCGCTTCTTTAACGCGCATTTTGGTAATTAAACTAGCTAAAATTTTGCGCAAAAACTTGCTTTTGACCCCCAAAATATTTGGATCGCAAAACATATTTTTTAAAAATACGCTAACCTCGTCTAGGCTATTTGGACCGCCCATATTTAGGAGAATTAAGGCTTTTTTCACGAGATTAACTCTCTTAGTTTGATTGCTTCATCAGGGGTCGCAATTCCCTCAAATTTAGAATTTTCGATTAAATTTAAAAACGCTTTGTGCTGGTATCTAAGTGCGTAATCATCGCGATCGACACGCTGATTTATCCGTCCGTCGTTTGTAACCTTGAATAAATTTAGCGATTCTAAATCACCAAAATAAACGCCAGAATTCGTGCAAATCTCCACGCCGTGGCGTTTGAGCGGGTATAAATTTGAGAGCAAAATCGTGCAATTACTCATTGACTTTGTGCGAAATGCGACGCCAATGCCGTTAGAATCGCCGTTTTTGCAGATATTTTGTGATGAAATTTCAGATTTGCTAAGCAGAGCAATCAAATCCAAATCCCTAATCAGCGCATTTTGCAAGCAGTTTGCACTCTCAGAGCTAAATCCATCTACGAAATTTATCGAATAAATTTTCTCGTCCTTAGCCAACTCTCTACACAGCGAGATTATGACAGGATTATAGCGCTCAGCATATCCCACAGCGAGCTTCGCGCCGTTAATCGAAATAGAGTAATTTATCTCCCTAGCCTCAGCTAAATTCCCAGCGAGCGGGGATTCTACAAAGATATTTTTAGTAAAAGGTATGCATTTTAAAATGATTTCTTTGTGCGTCGCAGGCGGTGTAGCGATGACCACAGCGTCTGGTTTGGCGCTTTCGAACATTTTAGCTAAATCATTATAAAGTGGATATCTAGGGCCAAAATCCTCGGTTTTTTCTTTATCATAAAGCGCGACCAAATCGAAATAATCGCTTCTTCTAAGCTCTTTGAAATGTTTTGCACCAAGCTCCCCTAAGCCTATTATGGCTATTTTTTTCTTCATTAATTAATCCTGTAAATTTTGCATATTTTTCATTATAACGAATAAGAGTAAAAATTTATATTTCTTAAAATCAAAATTTGCTAAAATGGGCGCTAAATTTTACTAAATTTAGGATAGTTAATGGATATTAGAAAAGCTTATTTAGACTTTTTTGCGTCAAAAGGACACGAGGTTATGCCAAGCTCACCGCTTGTGCCAGATGATGATAGTTTGTTATTCACAAATGCCGGTATGGTGCCGTTTAAAAGCATTTTTACAGGTGCGGTACCACGCCCAACTCCGCCGATTCGCACGAGTTGCCAAACCTGCATTAGAGCCGGTGGCAAACACAACGACCTTGATAATGTCGGCTACACAGCGCGCCACCACACATTTTTTGAAATGCTTGGAAATTTCAGTTTCGGCGAGTATTTCAAAACAGACGCGATAGCCTACGCATGGGAGTTTGTAACCGAAATTTTAAAACTCCCAAAAGACAAACTCTATGTCACCGTCCATGATAGCGATGATGAGGCGTTTGAAATTTGGTCGCGCCATATCGCAAAAGAGCGAATTTATCGCTTCGGCGATCACGATAATTTCTGGGCTATGGGCGATACTGGACCTTGTGGGCCATGTAGCGAGATTTTTTACGATCAAGGAAGCGAGCATTTCCATAGCGATGAGGATTATATGGGCGGAGACGGCGATCGTTTCTTAGAAATTTGGAATTTAGTTTTTATGCAATACGAGCGAAGTGCAGACGGCAAACTCTCGCCACTTCCAAAACCATCAATCGACACAGGTATGGGTTTAGAGCGCGTAACAGCGATAAAAGAGGGCAAATTTAGCAATTACGATAGCTCGCTATTTATGCCATTAATCGGCGCAGTCGAGAAGCTATGTGGCAAAAAATACGAGTATGAAACTGGCGCGAGTTACCGCGTCATCGCAGATCATATCCGCTCGGTTACATTTTTGCTAGCCCAAGGCACGAACTTTGATAGAGAGGGCAGAGGCTATGTGCTTAGAAGGATTTTGCGTAGGGCGGTTAGACACGGATATTTGCTAGGCATAAAAGAGCCATTTATGTATAAGCTAGTCGATGATGTTTGCGCTAGTATGGGCTCTCACTATACATATTTAAACGAGAAAAAAGAGGTTGTAAAAGAGCTAGTAAAACTCGAAGAAGAGCGGTTTTTCGCCACTTTGGCAAACGGAATCGAGCTATTTAACGAAGAATTAGCCAAAACCTCAGGCAATGTTTTCTCCGGAGATGTCGCATTTAAGCTCTATGATACCTACGGATTTCCGCTCGATCTCACAGCCGATATGCTAAGAGAGAAAAATCTTAAAGTCGATGAGGCTAAATTTGATGAGCTAATGGCGGAACAAAAACGCAGAGCCAAAGCCAGCTGGAAGGGCTCAGGAGATAAAGCACAAGCCAAAGGCGATTTCGCGCAACTTATAGAAAAATTTGGCAAAAATGAGTTTGTGGGATATTCATGCCAAGAGAGCGAAAGCCGAATTCTAGCCCTTTTGGACGAGAATTTTAAAATTTGCGATAGTTTAGAGCCAGGACACACTGGCTGGGTAATGCTAGATATCACGCCATTTTACGCTACAAGTGGCGGTCAGTGCGCAGATACCGGCACTATCGAAAAAAGCGAGGTTATCGACACACAAAAATTCTTTGATTTAAATTTATCTCAAATCAAAGTAAAAAGCCTGCTTAAAACCGGCGATCTCGTAAAATGCGTGGTAAGCGCTGGCAAAAGAGCGATGATAGCGCGTCATCACAGCGCGACACACCTGCTTCACGCTGCGCTAAGAGAGGTTTTGGGCGATCATATCGCGCAGGCTGGATCGCTTGTAGAGGCAAACAGATTACGATTTGACTTTTCGCACCCAAAAGCGATGAGTAGCGAAGAACTAGCCAAAGTCGAGCAAATCGTAAATCGCTGGATTAGTGCGGGCGCGCAGAATAAAACTGAAATTTTAGATATAGATGAGGCCAAAAAATCAGGCGCGATTGCGCTTTTTGGCGAAAAATACGGCGCAAAAGTGCGTGTGGTAAGCTTCGGCGATGTAAGCAAGGAGCTTTGCGGCGGCACCCATGTCGAAAACATAAGCGAAATTGGAGCGTTTTTAATCTCAAAAGAGAGTGGTGTAAGTGCTGGCGTGCGTAGAATCGAGGCGATTTGTTCGCAAGAAGTGCTAAATTTCACGCTAAATTTAAGATCGCAAATTAACGAAATCGAAGCTGAATTCAAAGGCGCAAACCCACTAGATGGCATTAAAAAGCTAAAAGATGAAATCAAAGGCTTAAAAGAAAAATTAAAACACGCAGGCGATCAAAAATCCCTGCCGTGTCAAGAAATCTCAGGCGTGAAGCTTTGCGTAGCAGCGGTAGAAAACGGCGATATCAAAACCATGATTGATGAGTTTAAAAACGCGAACGAAAAGGCTGCGATTTTGCTAATGCAAGTGGGCGAAAACGATAAAATCACAGTTGCAGCCGGAGCAAAAGACGCCCCAATCAAGGCTGGCGAGTGGGTTAAGATGACAGCTCAAATTTTAGGCGGCAACGGTGGCGGACGCGATGATTTCGCTACTGCTGGCGGAAAAGATACTAGCATGGTTTCTAGCGCGCTAGCTGGGGCACTAGAATTTGCAAAAGGTAAGCTAGGTTGAACGAATTAGAAACGAGCTTTGCCAGAAGTGATCAAATTTTGCCCCTAATTCACATTTTAGGGGCGATTTGCTTTATTTGCGCGCATGTTTGCATTATCATGTTGATTCGAATTTTCAGTGATAAAACAGACATCACAAACTCAAATTTCGAAAAAATCAAATTTTATCTTTCGAGATTTAATCTCTTTTTCGGCTCGTTTTTTTTGATTATAATTGTGAGTGGATTTTTTCTAAGCATAGGCAACAACTTCAAATTCGCAGACCCTATGATAAATGCTGTAATCGTTACGCTGTGGGTTTTGGCGGTGTTTATTTTGATAAATTTTGGCTATGTTTATTTTAAATTTTACTCGTTTAAAAAGGCGCTTTTAGCAGGTGATAAATTCGAAGCTAGCGAGCATTTGATTATCATCACTAAATATTTTGTCCCGCTAAATGTCGCTGTATCGGTGCTTTGCACCTATCTTTGTGTAGCGGTGGGTAGATTTTGATTTATTTGGTTTCATCTTCGCCGACAAGGGCGCAGATTTTGCGGGAGGCTGGGATAAAATTCAAGCAAATCAGCTTTGAATTTGACGAAAATGTAGGCGACATAGCCGATGCCAAAACATACGCTTACCGCGTGGCAAGTGCGAAAAAATCGCAGTTTTTAGCCAAAAACAAAAATGCAAAAAATTTGCTTTTTTGCGATAGCTCAGTTTTGGTAGGTGGCAAAATTTTAGGCAAAGCAAAGGACATTGGCCACGCAAGAGCTATGCTAAACGCCCAATCTGACGCTATTAGCGAGGTTTATACGGCGATGATTTTTGTGGGCGAAGGTTTTGAGATAAGCACGCTTTTGGTGGCTAGTTATAAATTCGCCAAATTTAGCGAGGCAGATTTAGAAGCGTATCTAAAAAGTGGCGATTGGCGCGGTAAAGCAGGGGCTATGAGTATCGAGGGGTTTAATCAAAAATATATCCAAAGCTTTCATGGCGATACTAGCACCGCTATGGGTTTAAATGTGGAAATTTTAAAAAGGTATTTAGATGGTAAGAATTTTATTTAGTTTTATTACGGTTTGTTTTTTCGCAGGGTGCGGTGTGTTTATGTATTTTTATACGCAAATTCGTCTAGAATCGAACTCGATTATTGATTATCACCCAGAGCTAACGACCAAAATTTACGATCGCAACGGCAACTTGCTTGCCAATATTTTCAACGAACAAAACCGCCTTTATACTAGATTTGACGAGATTCCAGGCCGTATGGTCGAAGCCCTAGTAGCTATCGAGGATACCGCGTTTTTCGAGCATCAGGGCATTAATACAGAGGCGATTTTTCGCGCGATCGTAAAAGATATAAAAGCGATGAAATTTGTAGAAGGTGCCTCGACTATCATACAACAACTTGTCAAAAATTTGGTTTTATCTAGCGAAAAAAAGATAGATAGAAAAATCAAAGAGATGATTTTATCGCTAAAAATCGAAAACACCCTAAGCAAAGAGGAAATTTTAGAAAGATATTTTAACGAAGTGTATTTCGGGCACGGGTATTACGGCGTCAAAACTGCCGCGCTTGGGTATTTTAAAAAGGATTTAGCCGACCTTAGTATCAAAGAAATCGCCATTTTAGTGGGTTTGCCAAAAGCCCCTAGCCAGTATGACCCTACCAAACACCTAGATTTGGCACTTTCTCGCGCAAACAATGTAATTTATCGTATGCACGAGCTTGGCTGGATAAACAAAACCGAGTATGAAATAGCAATGGCAGAAGAGCCGTTTGTCTATGATGAAACCCTAACTCAAAATGTCGCTCCTTACGCAGTCGATGAGATCGTCAAAGAGGCCGAGAGACTGCTACCAGATGTGCGCACAGGCGGGTATAGAATCGAAACAAGCCTTGATTTAAAGGCGCAAGAAATGGCGCAAGAGGCGTTGATTTTTGGCTACAACGAAATTTTAAAACGCAACAAAGACGCAAATGCTAGCAATGTAAATGGCGCGATTATCGTTACGCACCCGCAAAATGGCGAAATTATAGCGCTCGTAGGCGGTGTGGATTATGCGAAGTCAAATTTCAACCGCGCTAGCCAAAGCAGACGCCAAACAGGGTCAAGCTTCAAGCCATTTATCTACCAAATCGCCCTAGATAGCGGGTATTCGACGATGACAGAGGTCCCTGATATCGCACGCGAATTTGACGATGGAAGCAACAAAAGCTGGAAACCGAAAAACTACGACAGCACATACAGCGGCTATATCACGATAAAAGAGGCCTTACAACGCTCTCGCAACCTCGCTTCGATAAATTTAATGCAATCAATCGGCATTGAGCGCACGATTCGCAAACTAAACGAATATGGCTTTAAAAATGTCCCGCCAGCGCTGTCTGTGGCGATCGGAAGTTACGGCATTTCGCCACTTGAATACTCGACTATGTATTCGATGTTTCCTGGTCTTGGCATTAGCACGAAGTCTAAATTCATCACCGCAATCACCGACAATAACGGCACTACGCACTATATCGAGCCTGAGCGCAGACGCATTTTGCGCCCAGAACAGGCGTATTTGATGACGACGCTGATGAAAAACATCGTCCAGCGAGGAACTGGCACCAGAGCGCGCGTGCAAGGCATCGAGATTGCTGGCAAAACAGGCACTTCAAACGATAGCATTGATGCGTGGTTTTGCGGATTTACGCCTGATTTGCAAATCATTGTTTGGTATGGAAACGACGATTACAAGCCTATGCGCAAGGTAGAAGGTGGCGGTAGAACAGCTGCGCCTGTGTTTGCGAAATTTTTGGAAAACTATCTTAAAGAATACCCGCAAGCTAAGCGAAATTTCAGCGTCCCAAGTGGAGTATTTACCCGCAGATACGGCGCTGGCGATGAGTATTACACCAAAATTTCCCCACTTCCAAGAAGGGTTGAAGCAAACGAAGAAGACGGGCTGATGTTTTAGGGCGAATTTTTAAGAATATTTTAAACAAAAAACGCAAAAAATGGGAAATTTTTTAAAATTTCAAGGTTTAACATTTTTAACCCTGTTAATTTTTGATTTTTGTTTTTTTCTGCTGTGTTCCGCATTTTTGGGCGAATTTTTTGCCTTTATCATTTTAGGATTTTTAAATTTAGGATTTGTTTTTAAATTTTGCCTAGCTTTGTGGAAATTTTATAAAGGCACATACGAGGAGGAAAAATTCAGCGCAAAATTCGCATTTGCACAATTTGCGAAATATTTTGCGGAAGCACTATTTTTAGGAATTTGGTTGATATTAGAAGCTGCTTCGGCACTTTTTAGCTCGCTTGGGTGAAATACTTTTAAAATTCCGCTTCGCAAATTTTAAATACTGCGCCAAAAATTTAAAATTTTGCTTTTATGATATTGCGCCCGAAATTTTGCTTTTAAGTGTCATTGCGAGCCCGCTTTGCGGGCGTGGCAATCTACAAAATCCAAATCA
>JAGBJQ010000124.1 GCA_017934385.1 Campylobacter sp.
ATCCACGATACGCTGATTTTAACGAGCCCGATGAGAGCTATCATGGGCTAGTTTATACAGATTTGGTAGAAAATTTCGACATTTTCACGCTTCGAATTCGTCTTGGTTTGCTTCGCGATATCGGTGCGACGATGAGCCCATTTAGCGCGTGGCAGTTGATTCAGGGGCTTGAAACCCTAAGCGTGAGGGTCAAAGAACACTCTCGCAAAACGCAAAAAATCGCTGAATTTTTAGAATCTCACCCAGCGATAAAAAGCGTAAATTACCCAGGACTAAAAAGCTCACCACTAAATAAATTTGTGAGCGAAAATTTCACCGATGGGCTATGTAGCGGGCTTTTGTGCTTTGATGTAGGAAGTAGAAAAGTAGCCGATGATATCATGCGAGAGGTGAAAATTTTCGCCGTTGTCGTAAATATCGGCGATAGCAAATCCGTCATCACTCACCCAGCTAGCTCAACTCACTCGCAATCAAGCGACGAGGAATTGCTTAGTGCGGGCATTACTCCGGGGCTAATTAGGCTTAGCGTGGGGCTAGAAGACACTGACGATTTGATTGGTGATCTTAAAAACGCAATCGAAAAAGCAACGAAATAAGGGGAATATATGGCACTTTTATCTACAAAAGGTGTGTATGGCTTAATGGCGATTTTAGAAATCGCCAAAGCTAGCGAAATTTCGCCGATTAGCATTAGCGAAATTTCAGATAGAATTTTGGTTTCCAAAAACTATTTGGAGCAGATTTTAAATGGCCTTAGAGGCGGCGGGTTGATCGAGAGTATAAAGGGCAAAAACGGCGGATATTATCTCTCGCGCGATATCGAGGATATCACATTTGCCGATGTTTTCAAGGCTATGGAGAAGGACTTTAAGCTTACGAATTTGAAGCTTTTGAACCCAAATTTAGAGTTTTTTTTCAAAGAGTATGATGAAAAACTGCTAGAAATTTTCAACAAATCAATTAGTAAATTTGAAGAATACAAGGAAGAAAGCACTAAATTTTTGGATTTTAGTATTTAGGTGAAACCAGCGCGCAAAGCGCGCCACCTCTAAGGTTTTCAAGGAAACATTTTACGCATAGCGAAAAAGCGCTCCGCTTGTTTTGTGGGGTGGGGGTGCGGGGGCGGAGTGCCTCCTAAAAAACGCACTGCCCCCGCGTAAAATTTAAAATTGCGAAGCAATTTTACTAAATAAAAAAGGAAAAAAATGAAAATAGCAAACGATGTAACAGATTTAATCGGCAACACTCCGTTAGTTAGGATTAATACCTTTTCAAAAAACGCGACCATACTTGCAAAAGCTGAGTTTCTAAACCCAAGCCACTCGGTCAAAGACCGTATCGCGTGGAATATCATCAAGGTTGCCTTCGTGCAAAATCTCATCAACAAAGATACAATCCTAATCGAGCCAACCAGCGGAAATACGGGCGTAGGACTAGCCATGGTAGCTGCGAAAATGGGGCTAAAACTAATCCTAACAATGCCAAGTTCGATGAGTATCGAAAGACAAAAGCTAATTGCGGCTTTTGGCGCGAAAATCGTGCTTACAGATCCGCAATTTGGCATGAAGGGTGCCGTGGATAAGGCAAACGAACTAGCCGAGGAAAACCAAAATTCTTTTATCCCAAGCCAGTTTGACAACCCAGCCAACCCACAAGCCCACTACGAGAGCACTGGCCCTGAGATTTGGCGCGATACAGACGGCAAAGTCGATATCTTAGTCGCTGGATTTGGCACGGGAGGCACGCTAAGCGGGACAGCGAAATATCTCAAAGAGCAAAACCCTGATTTAAAGGTAATCGCGGTCGAGCCTGATTCGTCGCCACTAGCTAGTAGAGGGTGCGCTGGAAGCCACAAAATACAAGGAATCGGCGCAAATTTCATACCGAAAAACCTAAATTTAGACATAATCGATGAGTATATCACGGTCGCAAATGGCGCAGCTTTCGAGACTGCAAAGACTTTGGCGCAAAAAGAGGGCTTGTTAGTGGGCATTTCAAGCGGCGCAAATGTCTATGTGGCAAACATCGTCGCCAATCGCTTCGAAAATCGTGGCAAAATCATCGTAACCACGCTAAATGACACCGGCGAGAGATACCTTTCTACCGATTTATTCAAATAAAATTTAATTTCAAATTTGCGAATTTTGTAATTCGCAAATTTGCTTTTTACTACGAAAAATTCCGAACGCTAAATTCGTTGTCATTGCGAGGAGTGAAGCGACGAAGCAATCTACGAGTTTAAAATTTCAAACGCTAAATTTGCAAAATTTTAAATTTTATAATTTTTGCCAAAACACTGTGCCGATTAACCAAAATTTACACATTATTATCAAAATTTGCGCTAGAATTTGGCTAAATTTCATAAAAAGGAAAGTTATGAAAAAGCTTTTTGTTTTTTTATTTTTGTGTGCTTCTTTGTGGGGCAAAATCAACATAAACGACGCGACTAGATACGAGTTAATGACCATTGGCGGGCTTGATGCGGGCAGGGCGGACATGCTCATAAACTATCGCAAATCGCGCGAAATCACAGACGAAAACCAGCTAAAAAACATAACCGGTTTTGGCGGTTATGATACGACTAGGCTCGCGCAAAATTTTGATTTGCAAGCCCTGCCAAAGCCCCAGCCGGCCCCAGAACCTAAAAAAGAGAGCAAACAAAACATAATCATAATTCAACCAGAAAAAAAGGTCTATGTAAATCACCCGCCAAGATACCGCTACGAACAGAATTTTGGCAATGGTATCACTATCATAGAGGAGGGCAATCTACGACGCAGACCACTACCGCCACGCTACGAGGAGCACCGAGGGCGTCGCTTTGGCGCGCATGAGCAAAACAGAGTCGCCAAACCTGCGCCCGTGCCACAGCACCTCACCACACAAAGAGCTAAGAGCTCCCAAAATAACTGCGTCATGCGAAATGGAATTTGCATAAGTGGCGAAGTGCGCGCCAGAGGCGTTTGGAGGTAGGCTATCTGGCTTAAATTTTAAAATCAAAAGGGGAAAAATACGAAAAACAAGTCAGCACAAAATTTACAAAGGAAATTATTATATGAAAATTCATAAAAAGACCAAAATTCTACTTATTGCTTTATCGATTATTGCCATAGTTGGATTGCCGATTATTGGGTATTTAAATTTTATCGGTTATAGTTTTAGGCACCATAAAATTTTAACCAAAGATGAGTTGTTACAGAATTATACGCAGGATTATTTTGGGTTTAATGCTTATATATATGAGGATGAAACTACTTGCAAAGAGTGTAAAGTAAAATTCTACGAAATAGAAGAAAGGGTAAATTTGTCAGATATTTCAAGCACATTGTATAAAATTTTTGATAGTGCTGATTTAAATAGAACATTTGAGCCATTGGTTGAATTATCAAAAATTTATACTCTAAGCGATATTACCGACGATATTATTTTTCCAAATAGAATAGAGAAAAAATTTAGGGATAGATTTATGGTTAATGATTATGTAACACTTGTTAGTTATAGCAATAAAAGCGTTACGCCATTTAAGGGTTATAGAAAAATTATTTATCCAAAAGATAAAACGATTATATTTTATGGAGAACTTATTTCATTTTACGATAAAAATGCAATTACAATCAAAGAGTGTGATACAAAAATTTCAAACATCGATAGAATTTTTGGTGCAAGTCGTTATTGTATAACACTAAATACTATTTCCATTTTACCATTTTACGATAATGGATATATCAATTATTTTAATGATACAAAGTCTGAAATTCAGTATTTCGTAAGCAATAATTTGAAATTTAAAGACATAAAAAACGATATAAATATAAGTAGATTTATATCAATAGACACGGCGTTGGATAATCAAGGTTTGCCATTTCAAGGCTTCAAACTGAAAGATTTGATAAACAAAATAAAAATATTGATTATTATTTAAAAGGTATAAAAGTAATAAATGTTGCGATAATATTACTGATACAGAATTTTCAATAAAAAATAACGGAATTTCTTATGTAAATTGGCTGTGGCAATGGATAGGCAAATAGCTTATCTCGCTCAACAAATAATTAAAATTTAAAAAGGAATAAAAAATGTCAAACACAAACTTAAAAGAAAAAGAATTAAATTTAGATAGCGACCAAGCTCAAAAATGTTTGCTTGACACGCAAAACATATAGGGGCTATGAGACGACCTGCGAAGATAGGCACCATTACTTTATATCGTTGTATAAAATCCGTTAATTTTCTCGTTTTAAAATTTTAGCTTCGACGATATGATAAATTTAAAGATGGTAAATTTTAAACTGCATTTGAATAGATGGCTAAGGACACGAAATTTTGACATAATACGCTGATAAAATTACTTAAAAATAGAGTTACTAGTCTAAATTTATACCACAAACCAAAATCATTTTTAAGCTATTTTATGGATTTAAAGTCATTTAAAATTTTAACTTTCAAAAATGCTACAAATTTTGCAAAACACAAATTTTCGGGGCAGTGTTACCAAAAAATAAGGGGCGAAATTCGCCTATTTTCTCGCCATGAAAACAGCGAAATTTGCCCATTTAAAGATAATTTCCACGCTGGCAAATCCGGCATTAAGCGCGAGCGTTTTGTTCTCGCTCTCTGTGTATGGTATGAGCACATTTTCGAGCGCTTTGCGCTTTTGGGCGATTTCGAACTTCGAATAGCCTTGATTTTCTTTGTAATTTTCGTAAATCTCAATCATATTTTTGCTAAGCGTTTTATCCTCATAAACGAGCTTTTCAGCGAAAATCAAAACCCCGTTTTCGCCCAAATTTTCATAAATTTTGCGCATAAATTCCGCCCGTTTTATCGGGCGAATAAATTGCAAAGTGTAGTTTAAAATCACGGCGTCAAAGCCCTTAAAATCGCACTCTAAGATATCTTCGCACGAAAATTTTATCTGCGCGCCAAAAGCAGCGGTTTTTGCCGCAGCGATTTCTAGCATTGCTTTGGAGTTATCCACGCCAAAAAGCGCCAAATCAGGGCGCATTTGATACAAACTAAGCAAAATCCCAGCCGTCGAGCAGCCAAGGTCTATGACTTTGGCACCCTGACCCAAAATCCGTGCCAAAAGCTCGCAAACAAGCTCGGAGCTTTGCTTGTAAAACGGCACCGAGCGCGCGATCATATCATCGAACACGCTAGCGACGCTTTTGTCGAACTCGAATTGCTTTTTTATCGGCGTTTTGAAAATTTCATCTTTCATATTTGTTTCCTAAAATTTCCCTAGCAAGGGCGATATCGCTTGAAATTTGCGCTTTTAATTCGCTTAAATTTGCAAATTTTTTGTTTTCGCGGATAAATTTGATAAATTTCACGCTCGCACGCTTTGGCGTGAAATTTGCGCCAAACTCCCCTAAAATGTGCGTTTCTATGGCGAAATTGCTATCCGTGCTGACCCTGTGCCCTATAAAAGATACGCTTTTGTAAATTTTGTTTTTTACCCTGCACAGCGTGGCATAAACGCCATGTTTTGGCATATAAAACTCGCTAGCATCCAGATTTAGCGTCGCAAATAGCTCCTTTGCGCCAAGGCCTTGACCGCTGATGACTTTGCCAGAGATTTCATACTCTCGCCCCAAAAACTGCGCCGCCTTCTCGCACTCGCCAGCGTTTAAAAACTCCTTTATCAGCCTCGTATGCACGCCCACACCGTCGATTTTAAACTCGTCGATTATGAGCGTTTCGCCAGCGAAATTCGCGCGCAAAAACTCTGCGTCGCTGGCTCTATTTTTGCCAAATTTAAAATCATTTCCGACTACGATTTTTTCCAAATTTGGAAAATTTGCGTTTAAAAGCGCGATAAATTCGGCTCCGCTTAAATTTTTCACCCTAACTAAATCGCAGTAAAAAATCTCTTTTTCGCAAATTTGACTAATTAGGCTAGGTGGCGTGAGTTTGGGCGCAGTATCGGCGATGACTATGATTATGCCGCCATGCTCGCCAAGAGCGTCAAATAGCTTTTGATGAGCCCTGTGAAATCCGTCGAAATTGCCGATAGCAAGGGCTTTAATCTCGCTTTTTTTCGCTCCATTTAAATTTAGAAATTTCTCGTTTTCGCCAAATTTGGCTAGGATTGAAATTTCGCTAGGCTCACTCATTTTTGCTTCGTCCATACGATTTTTTGGGTGTCATAGCCACTTTCTTTGGCTTTGTTTAGGTAGATATTTTTGATGAGTTCGGGCATGGTTTTGGTGCGCGAAAGTATATAAAGCTCGCCTGTGTTTTCGCCAAAAACGAGCGCGTAGCTGTAATCCACATCGGTTTGAGCGACGCTAAATTTGGCATTTTTTATCAAGCCTTTGCGAACTAAATTTCCCTCGGATTTTTTGCCCACAAAGGCCAGTTCTTCGCTATATAATTTGATTTTTCCGCTTTGGCTTTGGGCTGATTTTAGCATATTTATCGAGCCATTTTTATCGACGAAAATCTCATAAGCTGTGTTTTCTAACTCGCCACCAAAGCCCTTGATATGGGCTATCTCATACCAACCACCGCAAAATTTAGCTATGTCAAAATCCCGCGTGATAGGCGCGTTTGGCGAAATGCTTTTGGCACACGCCCCTAGGAAAAATATAGTTAAAGTTAAAATTAAAATTTGCTTAAATTTCATCTATTCTCCTTTTTTATAATGATAGAAAAACTCCTGATTTCCCTCTTTGCCTTTGATTTGACAAGGGAGTTTTTGTATCATTATAAGCCCCATTTTAGCGCAGTTTAACTCAAATTTCGCCATTGCTTGCTCTACTAGCTTTTGATTTTTTATGACGCCTTTTTTATCTCGTTTTGCGCCCACGCCGACCTCGAATTGCGGTTTGAAAAGCAAGATTATATCGCGCGAAGCAAGGCGCAAAATACTAGGCAAAATTTTCTCAATCCCGATAAAGCTCACATCGCAGGTGATTAGCTCAAAACTCGTTTGGCTCTCAAACTCCCTGATATCGGTGTTTTCACGCACGATTACGCGCGGATCGCAGCGCAAGCCATCATCTAGCTGTGCGCTTCCTACATCAATGGCTACGACCTCGCTTGCGCCGTATTTTAGCAAAATTTGCACAAATCCGCCCGTCGATGAGCCGATATCTAGGGCGCGCGCACCTGTGATATCAAGCGCGCACTCATCTAAAAATCCCTTTAATTTCAGCGCGCCACGGCTTACGAAAATCTCGTCTGTCGCGCTAATCTCGCCACTTGCTACTTCGGCTGAGACCTTGCCTAAAATTTCGCCATTTAGCAAAATTTTGCCCTCTTTAATGAGATTTTGGGCTTTGTTTCGGCTGATTTTTAGAGCATGGGCTACGAAATTATCAAATCTCACGCGCCATTTCCTCAAACTCATCTTCACTTAGCGTGCGCACGCCAAGGGCATTTGCCTTATCTAGCTTGCTTCCAGCCTCGCTTCCATAAATCACAAAATCGGTTTTGGCTGATACTGAGCCCGAAACCTTTGCGCCCATTTGCAAAAGGCGGTTTTTGATCTCGTCTCTGGGACGCGACATGGTGCCAGTAAGCACGATAGTCTTGCCTGTAAAGGCATTTTGGATAATCTCCAAATTTAGGGATTTTGGCGTGATTATATTGATTAAATTTAGGATTTTTTCCCTATTTACTTCGCAAAATTCGCAAAAGCTTTTTGCCATAGCTTCGCCAAATCCGTCCAAGCTTAAAACTTCGTCAAAA
>JAGBJQ010000125.1 GCA_017934385.1 Campylobacter sp.
CGATCCTTTGGAGCTAGGCGTGAGAGGATACGAGCTCTCGCTACGCAAGGCCGACGCGTCATTGATAGAGGTAGAAAATTTATAAAATTTGCAAATTTAAAGAGTAAAAATGATAAAAATCGCACTTGTAGGAAACCCAAATTGCGGCAAAACGACATTTTTTAACGCCCTAACTGGCGCAAATGCCTTTGTCGGCAACTGGCCGGGTGTAACGGTCGAGAAAAAAGAGGGCTGTTTAATCGGCAAAGAAAATATCATAATCACCGATTTGCCGGGCATTTACTCGCTTTCGCCATACACGCCAGAAGAGATTGTGGCGCGCAATTATTTATTGCACGAAAATCCAGATGTGATTTTAAATATCATCGACGGCACGAATTTAGAGCGAAATTTATACCTTAGCACGCAACTTTTGGAGCTTGAAATTCCAATGGTGATCGCTGTGAATATGACCGATATTTTGCGCAAAAGAGGCGATAAAATCGATTTAAAACTTCTTAGCAAAACCCTTGGCGCGCCGTGCGTGGAGATTTCTGCGCTTAAAAATATCGGCACGAATTTATGCGTGGAGCTAGCAATCGAGGCTAGCAAAAACCCTGCCCCGCACCCAAAACACGATTTTTGTGGCCCAGTCGAACACGCGCTAGCGCATATCGAAGACGCTGTTTTAAAGGGCGAAAAGGGCGATAGGTGGTATGCGGTTAAAATTTTTGAGCGCGATGAGAGCGTGCTAAAAGAGCTAAAAATCGAAAAAGCCAAATTTAGCCTAATCGAGGAAAAAATCAAATCCTGTGAAACTGAGCTCGATGACGATAGCGTGGGGATTATCGCAAACGAGCGATACAACTATATCGCGCGTGTAAAAGACGCCTGTTTTATCAAAAACACAGATTTTGTCGCCAATGCTAGCGAAAATATCGACAAGGTTTTGACACATAGGATACTAGCCTTGCCGATTTTTGCGGTGATTATGTTTATCGTGTATTACACTTCTATTACAGGCGTGGGTGGGCTGATGACGGACACCGTAAATGACGGGATTTTTGGCGACGGATTTTTCGTGGGAAGTAGCGAAAAATACGAGCAGGCTCTTGGCACACATTTGCAAAGCAAAATTTGCACGAGCGAATTTGTGGGCGCGCTAGATTTGATAAATCCTGAATTTAGCGCGGTTAGCGAAAATTTAAAAACGGCTTGCAATGAAGGCGATTTTGGCGCATTTAGCGAAAATTTTGACGCACTAAGCGGTGAAATTTCGCAAATTTCAAACGAAAATTTAAAAGAGCAAATTTCACTAGCTAGTGCGAATTTAGAGGCCGAAATTTTGCCAAATCCTAGCGAGTATGGGCTATATCTGCGCGGTCTGCCTGTGGTAATGGACGAGTTTTTGGAGCGCATAAACTGTGCGCAGTGGCTAAAAAGCCTCATCATCGACGGCGTTATTAGTGGGGTTGGAGCGGTGCTTGGCTTCGTGCCACAAATGGCGGTGCTCTTTATCTTTTTAGCGTTTTTGGAGGCGTGCGGATATATGACGCGCGTGGCTTTTGTCTTAGACCGCGCATTTCGCAAATTTGGGCTTAGTGGCAAGTCTTTTATCCCTATGCTAATCGGCACGGGCTGTGGCGTGCCCGGCGTGCTAGCCACTCGCACAATCGAGAGCGAAAAAGACCGCAAAATGGGCATTATGACGACGACATTTATGCCGTGTTCGGCGAAAATGCCGATGATTGCGCTCATTTCCGCTGCGCTTTTTGGCGGAGTGTGGTGGGTGGCACCTAGTGCGTATTTTCTAGGGATTTGCGCGATTGTGATTTCAGGGCTAATGCTTAAAAAAACGCCGATGTTTGCGGGCAAACCTGCGCCTTTTGTCTTGGAGCTGCCACCATATCACATGCCGACACTCAAAAATATTTACCGAAGCGTCAAAGAGCGCGTTAGCTCGTTTATCAAAAACGCTGGAACGATAATTTTCATCTCATCGGTGCTGATTTGGTGCGGATCTAGGTTTGGCTTCGCCGAGGGGGGCTTTGTCTTTGACATAGAGCTTGATTTAAACGATAGCTTTATCGGCAAAATTGGCGCGTTTGTGGCGCCTGTGTTTGCGCCACTGGGCTTTGGCGACGCGAAGTCTGCAATCGCTACGCTTATGGGCTTAGTAGCCAAAGAAGAGGTCGTGGCGGTCTTTGGGATACTCGATTTTTCTGGGCTTGACACGCTTAGTGGATATGCGTTTTTGGCTTTTAACCTGCTTTGCGCGCCTTGCATAGCGGCAATGGCGACAATCGCAAAAGAGATGAGAAATGCGCGCTGGACGGCGTTTGCGCTTGTGTATCAGACGCTGTTTTCTTACGCGGTTGCGCTTATGATTTATCAATTCGGCAGATTTTTTAGCGGTGCGCAAGGCGCGGGAGTGGGGCTTTTCGTGGCGTGCGCGTGTGCTGCGCTGATGATTTTAATGCTAGCAAAACCTTATAAAGAGAAAATTTGATATGCAAACTTTAACACAAAATATCGGAACAATCGCGGTTTTAGTGGTGCTTGGTGGGCTTTTGTTTTTGGCGGCGAGAAGCTTTGCGAAAAACAAAAATTCCTGCAACAAATGCGAGGGCTGCGGCTGCAACAACCCGCAAGAGTGCAAAAAAGACGAGTGAGGGTGATTTTGCCTTTGCAGGGCGCGCTTGGCGCGAACCTATGAACCCTGCGCCCGATTTATCATTGCGTGGTAATCAAAGCGCAAATTTTGCTAAATCTGTCATTGCCACGATTTTAAAATTCCAAAACGCAAATTTCGTGTCATTGCGAAATTTTAGTAATAAAATTGAAGCGATAAACTCGTTAATTGCTACCATAGAAGCCAAATCAGAGCTACAAGCTCATATACTAAAATCAAATTTCACACTTAAAAAGCTTAGCCTAATAGCAGAGCAAAGTAAGAAGTGTGAGTGGAGGGAGAGATGATGAAAAATAGAAGTTTAGATTTACTTGTTGAGTGAATTCAAAACAAAAGTAGGTTTAAATTTGTAAATTTAAAAACAGAATTTCGTATCGTGGCTAAGCGATACGACCTGAATTTGAATTTGCAAAGAATTTTATAAAAAGGGTTAAATTTGGAAAACGAAAATTTAAATAAAGAGCAAAATATTAAATCGACGAACGAAAAAAACTACGACAAAGAACCATTAATGATTACAGATAATTCTATACTATTTTCTTGGTCTTGGTTTTTGTTTCTTTGGTTTGTATGTTTGGTTTGGCTTTGTTATGTAATATTTACTGCCCAAAGTAGTGAAAGATTTTGGCGACAAGTCATAGCAATATTATGTGGTCTTTATTGTATTTTTAGCACTATAAAACAAATAAAAGAAATGACACAAAAAGAGCAACAAAACAAAAGCTACTTCACTTTTACAAGTCAATCAATCGCAAGCACAAGAGATTATATAATTGCGGATTTATTTTCTAAAAATAAATATGTAAATGAAAATAAAACTATCCCAAACCCTGCATTGAATTTAGAAAAAGTCTATTTTTGTATAATTTGTGAATTAAGCGAAAACTACGGCAGATTTCATTATTTCACGCCTTATGAGTTATACAAAAAATCTAGTATAGGCGTTCATATCGGTAAAATCGTGCTTTATATTAGACATTTGGCTTTGTATTTGCTTTTTGCCTTACCATATAAAATTTACAAGCTAAAAAAGGCAAATGAA
>JAGBJQ010000015.1 GCA_017934385.1 Campylobacter sp.
TATTTTTACGGAAATGCTTCGCATTTCTCACAACGCCAAATTTGCAAAATTCTTTTTCAAACACTTCTAAAATTTCACCCAAAAAGGGTGAAATTTCGTTATTCTTTTGGAGTTCCAGTGTATGCAAATGTGTATTTCACATCAAATGCGCCCCACCATTTGCCCACGCCTGTGGCCTTGTCAGCGTGGCGACCAAAGCCGTTTGCGCCTGGGTTTTCGATATGGAAAATCAGCTCATAATTTCCCACGCCATTTTCCATTTTGACATTTGCGCCATAGTGTGGGCCGTCGCTTGCGACCATTGGCATGAAATTTCCCTTTTGGATTTTGCCGTTATCTAGGTTTTTTAGCTCGTAGCCGATTTTTAGGTATGGGATCCACTCGCCCTCGCCAAAGCCGTTTGCGTTGCCCTCGATCGCGTGGATATCAGCCTCTAAGTGAATATCGGCTAGGCTAGGGGCTAAATCAATGCCCTTTGGCTCCATATCGATTGGTTGTAGATACACAGCGGCAATCTCCATGCCGTTCATTTCGACTGGTTCGCCGATAGGTTGCTCGCCAGCGAAGGCGATACTTGAAGCAATGCTTAAAGCCAAAACTGATGAAAATAATTTTTTCATAAATTCTCCTTTGAAATAGATTTGTTTTTATTTTTAATTATCAAAATTCCAACTATTAAAGCCACGATTAGCGCAGCTTGCGGGATAAGGCTTTCTTTGTAAGGGTAAAATCCAAGCCATGTAATCGTTGGCAAGCCCTCGATTATGCTTGGCGTAAATACCTTGCCCTCGACTAGCTCCATTATTCCCTTGCCGACAAAGACAATCGACATATAAAAAATAATCGCCGAAGTTATCATAAAAAACGGCTTGATTGCGATACGAAGCGAGAATTTTTTGATTAGGATATAAACCACAAGCAGTGTGATTACACCCACGATAAATCCCGCGCCCACCATACCTAGCGCGCTTGGGGTTTTAGCGTCAATTATGAGCGCTAGATAAAACAGCACCGTCTCGGCTCCCTCGCGATATACCGCCAAAAAGACCATCCACCATAGCATTTTGCCGTCTTTTTCGCTCAGGCTTTGCGAAATTGCTCCACTGATATATGCGCTCCATTTTTTCGAATTTGCATTTGAAAGTAGCCAAAACCCGACATAAAACAGCAATCCCACAGCTACTAGCATGACTGCGCCTTCTAGGATTTCGCGACTTTGACCTGCTTTTGCGGCGCCAAAAATCGCACTTATGCCCCACGCTGTGGCGAAACTAAGCACAATTGCGACCGCAAGCGCACTATAAACGATTTTTAATTTGCCCTCGTTACCTGATTTGATAAGTAGGGCGATGACGGCAGCCACGATGATTAGGGCCTCCATACCCTCGCGCAAAATAATTATAAGCGAGTATAAAAACAGATCCCATGCGCTAGAATTTTGCGTCAAATTTAGGCTCTCTTCAAGTTGCGCGAAAAGCTCGTTTTGCACTGCGATAATCTGCTCTTTTGGCGCGCCAGAGCTAATTAGGGCTGAAATTTTATTAAAGCTAGCCTCGGTGTCAAGTTTGAGCTGGGAGTTTTTCGCTCCCACGAGGGCTTCCATACCGCTTTCTTCGTATTCGTCGAAGTAGATATTTCCGCTCTCATCGATTGCCTCATCGGTTTTGCCAGCCTCATACAGAGCCAAAACCTGTGCCATTTTGGATTTTATGTTTGCTACGGTTTGGCTAAAATCTGCATTTTGCACCACTTCGCTTTCGCTATAGTTTTGCGCGCTTTGTGGGGCTAGGGCGTAAGTTTGGCTAGGCAAATTTTGCGTGGCACTAAGAAGCAAATCGTCTAAATCTTTTAGAGATTGGTTAAATTTCACTTCGTCCATATTTAGGCTATCGCGCAATAAATTTGAGATAATTCGTTGAATCATTTGGTCGTTTTTGCTAGAAACATATTTTCGCACGACCTCTTCGAGGCGAGTGTTGCGATAAATGTCAAATTTAGCCTTGTTTAGAGCCGATTTTAGCGCGGTTTCGTCTTTGTTATCAAAGGCAGTTTTTGCATTATTTAGCTCGGTGATGAAATCATTATAAACGCTAAGCCATGGAGAATTTGGGTCGGAATTTGGGGTTTGATTTGCCGAATTTTCACCCGAATTTGCGCTAGAATTTTGCGTGGTGTTTGGGGCAGAATTTTCGCTTTGATTTGCGCTATTTTGAGGCTGTTCTTCGCCCTCGTTTTGATATTGGGCGACTAGTTTATGACCGCTTTCGATGATTGGCAAAATTTCAGTGATTTCGCTATTTAGCTTTGCTATCATAGCCTCGATTTCGCCCCTTGGAGTGCCTGCTTTAAAGGCTTTGCGGATATTTCCAAACTGCTTTTCCATGGCGTAGGATTTTTTCTGTCCTAAATTTATGCGAATTCCAGCTTCTAAATTTTCAAAATGGCTAAAATACGCCTCTTGGGTTAGTTTGCGCGCACTAGCGCTATCGCCGCTATCATACGCGCTTAAAGCCTGCTCAAATTTAGCCTTTATCGCCTGGGCCTCGGCTTGGTAATCTGCGCCAAAAAGCGATGATAAAAACAGAAAAATCAGTAAAAAAGATGATTTTAGGATAAATTTCATAACCTACCTTTTTGCTAATTGGTTTCAAAATCAGTTTGGGATTATACAGCAAAATACTTAAACTATAATAAAAATATTTATCAAAAACAAGGCTAAATGATAGCCGAAATTTAGCCAAATTTAGGGCAAATTTTATATGAATTCAAAATCGAAATTTAGCAAAATTTAAAGATTAAATTTGAGAAAATTTATTGAAATTTAGGGGATAAATTTAAAAGTAGTCGGCGAACCGACTACTTAGTTTTAGTGAAGTTTCGACCAAACTTTGCTTTTCCAAAGTCCAGCGAAAACTGATAAAATCGCGAAATATAGCATTATGTAAAGTGCTGTTTTTTCGCGCTCATCTTTTTTGCTATCGCCGACTTCTTCGAGGTAGGCGACGACTTGATTTTCAGCTTCTTGTGTCAAGCCAACGCGAGGCATAGATGTGCCTGGGAGTTTCTTTTGTGTATCGTTGATAAACTCGTGCAAATAATCAGGCAACTTCGAGCGAATCATCATTGATAAATCTGGCGGAGTAGAGCCCATGTAGGCTGCGACTTTCTCCATATCGCTTGTGACTTTGCGACCAGCATATTTGACATCGTGGCATCTTTGGCATGAGTCCTCGAAAACCTGCGCGTTTTCCATTGCGCTTGGTGCGATTGAGCGTAGATATGCTACGATATCTGCGATTTCTTGGTTTATATCATCGCCAAGTCCGTAAAATGCTGGCATTGGGTGTGGGTTTTCATCGCCAAATTTATGATCTAGCTTCATCGCCATTACAGGATCTTTGATAAGAGCGGCTAGGAATTTTGGTGAGTATAGATATCCTGCACTGCTAAGATCTGGCGGATTTACGCCATAAGCTTCGCTAGCGCTTGTCGCGTCCATTGGAGCGTCCATGCCAACCTTGCTTACGCCGTGGCATGCCACACAACCTGCGTTCATAAAGGTATCAGCGCCTCTTGTAGCATCGCCTTTGCTTAGATTAATTTTGTTGATTTCATTCCAAAATAAGGTAACCTTGTCTTGTTGGTTTTTCGCGTCTTGAAGTGTTCTAGTCGCACTTGCGATCATACCTTCATCGCCTGAGTTTTGGGCTGTTTCTAGGGCTTTTTGCGCTTTTTCGACATTTGTAGTAGCAAGCGTGATATCCTCGGCCGCAAAGTCATAATTAGCAGGATCGACATGCGGGCTAAGTCTAGTATGAGCAAAAGGCTCAATCATCCAGTATAAAACCGCTACTAAAACAACGAGTATTGCTAATGTTTTTATCTCTTTCATCTTAACCTCTTTTCTTTCTTTCTGCGATTGTTATCAAAGGCAAGACAACTACTATCAATGCGATATAAAGTATCGATAAAATAAAGCCCCAATATGTATTTGGCATGCCAAGCTCTGCGCCGTCTGCTGGGAGTTTGCCAAATAGGCTTAAA
Source organism: Campylobacter sp. (assembly GCA_017934385.1). Lineage (GTDB taxonomy): Bacteria > Campylobacterota > Campylobacteria > Campylobacterales > Campylobacteraceae > Campylobacter_B. The sequence goes on from JAGBJQ010000015.1 coordinate 4,045, forward strand.
AGTATCATATCGATTAGTAATACCCAAAACCAGATAAAATATGCTTTGTTTCTGTGAGCTGGGGCTACGACAGAGCTTCTATCCATCCATGGAACTATCATTAGTGAAACGCCAGCGAACGCAAATGCCATGAGTCCGATATCTGCTGCCTTTAATGGTCCAACATCGAAGAAAAATCCGCGTAAAATTTCATATTGCCACAAGAAATACCACTCTGGGTAGATATGGTTTGGTGTTTTTAGGCTGTTTGCAGGGTCGAAATTTATCGGATCCATTGCGAAATTGAATTGAAATCCAACCAAATAGAAGAAAAATATCATAAAGATTGAAAGATATAAAAAGTCTTTTGATAAAAATCCTGGCCAAAATGGAATTACTTTTGCACCTTTTGTATCGCCTTTTAGGAATTTTTCACTTTCAACTTCAAAATCGATTTCCTCGCCGTCTAGGTTATTGACATGAGGGACGCGAAGCGCGTAGAAGTGAAGCGCAATGACAGAGATTACAACTATCGGAAGCAAGCAGACATGAAGCATAAAAAATCTTGTCAAAGTCGGATCGCTTACAGCGTAATCGCCTCTGATCCACTCGACCACAGCTGGTCCGATGACTGGAATTCCGCCGAATAAATTTGTAATAACCATAGCCGCCCAGTAGCTCATTTGTCCCCAAGGAAGCATATATCCGCTAAAAGCTTCGGCTGAAAAAAGTATGAAAAGTAGCATACCGCTGACCCAAATCATCTCTCTGCCTTGCTTATATGAGCGATAATAAAGTCCCACAAAAGTATGGATATAAATCACCAAAAATACGACCGAAGCAGCCACTGCGTGGATATGTCGCCATAGCCAGCCATATTCTACCTCTTGCATGATAGTTTTATTTACGCTATCAAACGCCAAAGCAGCGTCTGGTTTGTAATACATTACAAGCATTAAACCGCTTACGAAAAGCACGATAAATAGCGTCATCAAAATAACGCCCATAGCCCATAAAAAGCTGATGTTTTTCGGAATCCAATACTCCGTCATCATAACTTTCATAAATTTATTAACAGCAAGTCTTTGATCTAACCAATCCAAGATGCCTGTTGATTTTCTTACATGCATATCAATCCTCCTACGCTTTGCCCATTAGAGCTTGATATTCAGGGCCCTCTTCGCCAAGGACAAGTTTAGTTCCATCTATTTTAAATGGAGGTATATCCATACCGCGTGGTGGCGGACCAAACACAGCTTCGCCGTCAGTGTTGAAAACGCCTCCGTGGCATGCGCAAACGAATTGTTTTGAGGCTGGTTTGTAGCTAGGGATACAGCCCAAATGCGTGCATAGACCGATACAAAGCGTGTATCTAGCGTCACCTACGACGACATCTCGTTCATCGTTTTTGCCCATATCGGCTGTCTTTTTGAGAATAAATATTGGCTTTTTGCGCCACTCTGTCCTGTATAGCTCTCCGTCTTTAATCGGACTTAAATCTACGGTTGTTACACCAGCTGCTTTAACGCTAGGAAGCGGATCCCAGCTTTTTTTCATACCGCCTAATGCAAATACGCCACCCACAGCAGCGACCGCACCAAACGCAAGTCCGATAAAGCCTCGTCTATTTTCACTAAAATCAGATTTAACAGACATCTTTACCCTTTCTTTTTGTGAAATAAAACGCTAATTTTAGCAAATAAATATTAAATTTAATTGATTTGAGTTAAGAATTTTGGCTTAAAATGCCTATTTAAGGGAATTATTTAATGAAATTTTAAAATTTAGAGTTTGAAATTTTATTTTTACAAACTCTAAATTTCATATAATAAATTTTATAATCTAGCCGATTTTCCCGAGCGAAAATATGCAACGATTGCCAAAATAAACATAGAAGCTGTCATTATATATGCCCAGCTTGGCACAGGGATTTTTTCGCCCGCTGCGTAAGAGTGCATACCTGTGAGATAAAAATTTACTCCAAAATATGTCATTATGACGCTAAAATACGCAAACATCGACGCTACGGCGAAGGCAAATTGTGAATTTAGCTTTGGCATAAATCTAAAATGCACCACGATTGCATAGACAAAAATCGTAATCAAAGCCCAAGTTTCCTTCGGATCCCAGCCCCAATACCTGCCCCAGCTCTCGTTCGCCCACACGCCACCTAGGAAATTCCCAGCTGTTAGCAAACAAAGCCCAAGAATCATCGACATTTCGTTGATTCTAGTGGCTTCTGTGATATTGCGCGCGATTTCTGGGTTGTTTTTGCCGAAGCAAAACATCAAAAGCGTGAAAATTCCAAGCAACATACAAAGCCCCAAAAATCCGTAGCTAGCGGTGATTACAGAGACATGGATTGTCAGCCAGTGCGATTTAAGGACTGGTTGTAGGTTTGTGATTTGCGGATCCATATCGGTTAAATGCGCGACCATTAGCGTAATTCCCGCCATAATCGCCGTTAGCGCCAAAGAAATCGCAGATTTGCGCGAAAAGAAAATACCACTAAGTGCTAACGCCCACGCGATATAAATCATCGACTCATACGAATTCGACCACGGCGCGTGTCCTGATACATACGCACGAAGCCCAAGCCCGAAAGTATGTATCAAAAACGCCACTACATTTACAAACCAAACTAGATTAAACGCCCATTTCAGGCCCAAATTTGGCTTCATCATACGGATAAAAATAAAGATTAAAAGCAAAAATCCAGCGATTGTATAAATCGAAAAAAGTCGCTTGAAAATATGCGCGTTGTTGTATAAAATTTCATATTTTATCGCAGTGTCGCTAGGTGCTAACTCGCCACCATTTTTGATTTGGTAATCCTTGATAATGCTTAGCATTTTGTTTGCGCTTTGCCAGTCGTTTTTGTTTTGGGCGTAAATCACAGCCGTGGCAAACATCGCGCTCATATCGCGCACCTTGTCTCGCTCGCTCTCGCCTAGCATTTCAAGGGTTGCAAACGGCGAAATCCATGTGCTATCGTTTGACTTTCCGGTAGGGATTATGCGGAAGTATTCGCCCATAATCGCGCCGTAAAACACATTTACTCTCTCATTTACTTTGACGATTTCTTTATCGAGCGTAGAGCGGTTACCAAGGGGTTTGCGGTTGATTTCCTCGCTTAATTTATCAAGCTTGTAAAAGCTCTCATTATCCTTCATTTCGAAAAAATCCATCATCGAAGCGTATTTTTGATTTTCATCTAAACCCAAAATTTTGCGTAGTTCCTTATCGCCTACGCGGATAATTTTAGCGGTGCGCCAATAATCTTGATTTAGCATAAACGAAAGCAAGGCTTCGTTGTGATTGAGCGTAATCCCGTCCTCGCCCTTGTAGGTTTCGCCGCGGTAAATTTTGTGCAAAATTTCGCGCGAAACTGTATCAAACGGCTCCATACTACCATCAAAACCTTGCACGACTAATTTGCTAAGTTCTTTGCTAAATTCCTTATCAAAATTTGGCAAATTTAGCTTGATTTCATTTAAATTCACACTCTCATTTCCCTCTGCATGGGCTAAATTTGGCGCAACACAGGCGAAAATTACAGCCAAAATCGCCACGCTTTTTGCTAGGTGAGTGTTTTCGCTGATGAGTTTAGAAAGCTTGAAAAAGCGCGAATTTGGGTTTAAAAAGTTTAAAAACATGCCAAGGCAGAGCAGAAAATATCCTAGATATGTCGGGAATTTGCCCGGGTCGCGATTTACAGATAGCACAGTGCCTCCCTCGTCCCTGTCATACGAGCTTTGGAAAAATCTGTATCCGCCGTGATCTAGGACATGGTTCATATAAATATCGTAATCATAGCTGTTTGCGCCGTCTTTGACTGTAACTTCGCTTTTGTAACCTGAGGGCGAGTTCGTGCCTGGGTAGCGATCCATGACGAAATCTCTTAGGGCTAATTTAAACGGCAAATTTACCATTTTTGGCCCCAAAAGCGTGATAAAATTTGCGCCGCCGACTTCGTATTGAAGACCTTTTTCGCCTTGGATTACTAGCACCTCTTTGCTTTCGTTGTTATAGCTAAGATCTGCGATTATGCCACCCATACCAGCTAAATTTTCTTCTACTGGCACAAATTTTTCCACAGCTGAGCTTAGCAGGCTAACTGGGGCGAAATTCGTCCCCTCAAAGCTATAAAGCGATAAATCATCGATTAGATTATCTTCATTTTTATTTAGTGCGATTTTTTCGCTAGTGCCCATTTTAGTGGCGTTTATGTCGAAATTCGAGTTTATATAGAATTTATCGGCATCGTTTTTGATATAGATGAAATATTTGGTTTTTGGCATGGTATTAAAGCTAATGCTAACCTCGCCTAGCTCGATACTTTGGCCAGAAAGTAGCGAAAGGGGCTGTTTTTGGGTATCGTTTGAGAACAAAAACTCGATTCTAGCGGGTGCGCTTTGGCTCTCGTCTTTGACCCATTTTAGCTCGCCGTGCGGGATAAATTCTTTAAATTTCAAATTTGCGTTTTTGCCATTTACATCTAAATTTAGATCAAATTTCATCTTTCCTACGCCGCTTAGGTAGTTTTTTTCATCGGCTGAGATGAAATTTTTATCCTCGCCTATGCTGATTAACTGCACAAATTCGTCCTTGGTGCTAATTAGCGAGCTTTCCTCTCCCTCTCTAATGTGCAAATTCCCCTCAAATCCAAAATATCTCGTAAGCCCAGCCCCAAGCAAAATAAAAAGAAAGCTTAAATGAAATATAAAGGTTGGAAGTTTTTTGATATCGCCGAGGCGATAGCGGTAGATATTGTAGGCCAAATTTAGCCCCAAAAGTAGCATTATCAGCCCGAACCACCACGCATTATACACACTCGCCCACGCTACTGGCGTGCCAAATGCAGTCTCCACAAATGTCGCCACCGCGCACGCGATAGCTAGCAGGGCAAGCATAATGCTGGCAGATTCCATGCTAAAAATAGATTTCATATTTTTCCTTGCTAAATGATAAATTTTATTAAGAGCTGGGATTTTATCAAAAAATTCTTAAATATTCTCATTTTTTGTAATTAAATTCACACACCTTGCCTATGGCTTGATTGCACGGAATTGCCGAGATAGAATTATCTGGCGAGCCGTCGATGATTTTATCTGAATACACTAGATAAATTATGCTCTGGCTTGCTTCGTCAAACATACGCACGACATGGGTTTTTTTAAAGATTAGCGAGGATTTTTTCGCAAATATATCCTCTTTTTTAAGCTCCTCTTTGATTATGATTTTTGGGGCTGTTTGGCTGCATGAAACAGAGGCTTCTGAGCGGTCTTCTTCGACGCCAACAATCTCTTTGGCGCCACCTTTTTTGGCGTATGAGATGAAGCATGTAACCCCGTCGATTTTAGGGTCGCTGACGCTGATAACCTCGATTCTATCGTTTTTGCCAAAAATTCTAAACGAAGTATTTACGCTATCAATCACCTCGTAATCCTTAGCAAAAACTGCGCCCAAAATCGCACAAACAAGAAAAATTTTTTTCATTTTGACTCCTTAAATTTGACAAATTTTAACATTTATAATTTAAAATATCGTAATTTTTTTGTCAAGGAATTTTATGATTGAAGATATTTTTAGAGAATACGATATCCGCGGAATCGTAGGCGAGGATCTAAACGAAGAGAGCGTTAAGGCGATTGGTTTTGCCTTTGGTATGCATTTGCGCCATTTAGGCCGTGAGCGTATCAGCGTGGGCTATGATGCGAGGCTAAGCGCGCCAGATATGTTTGAATACCTAGTAAGTGGGCTTAATTACGCTGGGCTTAGGATTTTTGATATTGGTCTTTTGCCTACGCCTGTGGGGTATTTTGGCGTATTTACGCATAAATTTGACGCAAACATTATGATTACAGGCTCGCACAATCCGAAAAATTATAACGGCTTTAAAATCACAATCGGCACGGATAGTTTTTTTGGCGCACAGCTTAAAACACTCGGCCGCCAAGTGGCTGAATTTATGAAATTAGGCGTAGAGATTCCGACAAATACATTCTGCGAAAAATATAATATTTTGGGCGAGTATTTGGATTATTTCGAAAAAGAATTTGCAAATTTGAAAAATTTTAAAACTCCATTTGTGATTGATTGTGCAAACGGCGCAGCAGGTGTTACAGTGTGTAAAATCGTGGAAAAACTAGGCTTAAATGCTAAAATTTTATTTCCAGAACCTGACGGAAATTTCCCAAACCACCACCCAGACCCAAGCGAAGAGAAAAATTTAGCCGATTTAAAAAATGCAATTAGCGAAAACGCTTTAAATTTGGGCTTTGGTTTCGACGGAGACGCCGATAGAATCGCCGTGCTAACAGCGAAACGAAATATCAAAGGCGACGAGCTAGCCTGCCTTTTATCATTAAATATGAAAGAACCAAAAATTTTGGGCGAGGTGAAATGCTCGCAGGTAATGTATGATGAGATAAACCGCCGTGGCAAGAGCTTTATGGGCAAAACAGGTCATAGCAATATCAAAAAGGCTATGAAGGAGCTTGGCATTGATTTGGCGGCTGAGGTGAGCGGGCATATTTATTTTAAGGAGCGATATTTTGGCTTCGATGATGGCGTGTATGCGATGATGAGAGTGCTAGAACTCGTCGCAAAGGGTATCGATTTAGACGCCGAGCTTGACGCGCTTCCTGTAATGTATAGCACAGATGAGATCAAATTTAAAACCACAGATAGCGCAAAATTTGAGATAATTGAAAAATTTAAAAATTTAGTCAAAAACGGCATTTCTGGGCTTCCAGCCGTGCGCGATATGATAGAAATCGACGGGGTTAGAATTCGTTTTGATGATGGCTGGGCTTTGGTGAGAGCTAGCAATACCACACCGATAATCGTAACGAGATTTGAGGCTAAAAGCCCTGAATTTCGCGATGAAATGCAAAGGGTGATAATGGGCGCATTAGAGGAGATTGCAAAATAATGGAAAAAGAGCTAGTCGAGCAAAATATAAAAGAGCTTCTTGGCGCTAGGGCTGGATTTTTCGCGCTACTAGACGAAAAAGTGCCAAAAATAGCTGGGACTGATGTTTTTGATTTCGCAAACGCAAAAGAGGCAAATTTAAGGGAAATTTACGCCAAATTTTACAGCTATGATTACGCTATTCGCAAGCTTTTGCCGTATTTATACAAGGCGTATGGAGTGAGCTTTAATGTCTGAAATTTTGATTGATAAATCAGCGTATTTTCATAATTTATCGCAAATCGTGCAAAAAGTAGGGGACAAAGAGCGCATAATGCTGGTGCTCAAAGATAACGCTTATGGGCATGGTATGCGCATAATAGCGAATTTTGCGAAGGAATTTGGGATTAAGTTTGCAGTTACTAGGACGCAAGTTGAAGCAAGTGAAATTTCGGATTTTTTTGAGCAAATTTTAATTCTTTCGCATATTCCAAACGGAAACGAAAATCCAAATTTTATTTATGCCGTAAATGATATGAGCTATTTTTCGCGCCTAAAAACAGGCACGAATATTCATATTGTCGCAGATACAAATATGCATAGAAATGGAATTTGCGCCTATGATTTGGACGAAGCACTCGCGCTTTGTAAAAAATATTCGCTAAATTTGCGCGGATTTTTTACCCATTACCGCGCCAGTGATGAGCTAAGCTCTGATTTTTACGCGCAAAGGCAAAATTTCGCCGAATTTAAAAAAACCGCCAAATTTAAGGCAAATGAGGCTGGATTTAGTGATATTGTTTTCCACTCCTCAAATTCAGCCGCGATCGAGCGCAGAGCAGGGTTTGACGATGAGTTTGTGCGCGTTGGTATGGCGCAGTATGGATACGCTCAGTTTGATGATAGCCTAAATTTGCGCCCTGTGCTTAGCTTGTGGGCTGATTTAATCAGCCAAAGAGTGCTTAAAAAAGGCGAAAGGGTAGGCTATGGTGGGGTGTTTTGCGCGCCGTGCGATATGAAAATCGGCACCTATGATTTAGGCTATGCGGACGGGCTTTTGCGATACGCTGGGCTTGGGGATTTACGATTAGCCAGTGGCGAAAGGCTGCTTGGCAAAATGTCCATGGATAGCTTTTGTGCTGAGTTTGGTGGCGAGCGAGTCTGCGTGATAAATGACGCCAGAGAGTGGGCGAGATTTTTTGGCACGATTGAGTATGATGTGTTAGTTAAACTTCATGAAAAAATATCAAGGAGAGTGGTATGAACGAGTTAGAAAACCAAAATGGCGCCGAACAAATCGGCTATGACGGCGCAAAAGGCGCAGAGCAAAGCCAAACCTACAATGGCTCTGCTAATGTCGAGAAAAAATCATCAAAAGGTTGGCTAAAATGGTTAATTATCGTTGGTATAATTTTGGCTGTGTTTGCGATTTTCGCAGTGCCTGTGTATAACAAACTGACCCTAAAAGACGAAGATGTCAATGCGGCCTGGGCGCAGGTGCAAAACCAATACCAACGCAGAGCCGATTTGATCCCAAATTTCGTCGAAACCGTCAAAGGATACGCTAGCCATGAAAGAGGCACCTTAGAGGGCGTAATCGAGGCTCGCGCGAAGGCAACGAGCGTGAAAATCGACGCAAACGATATCGCAAATAACCCAGAAGCCTTTACACAGTTTAACAACGCACAAGGCGAGTTAAGCTCGGCTCTATCGCGCTTAATGCTAGTTGTAGAACGCTACCCTGAGCTAAAAGCAAACTCAAATTTCACGGATTTGCAAAATCAGTTAGAGGGCACCGAAAACCGCATAGCTGTGGCTCGCAAGGACTATATCGCTGTGGTGCAAGAGTATAATAAGATGATTAGGGTTTTCCCTACAAATATCATCGCCAAACTCGTAGGCAAAGGCGGAGCCAAGCCTATATTTAACGCAGGCGAAGCCAATCAAAACGCGCCAAAAGTTTCGTTTTAGATGATTGAGCAAATTTACAAAGACGCCATAACGGATAAAATCTCAAAGGCCGAAGATGCGAGCGACGCCGAAATCATCTGCGTGCTAAGTGGCGAGGCTTTGGACTTAGAGCCCCTTAGCTGGGGCGTGGCTTGCACGATTGCCTTTGTAGTGGGCACTGCGCTGATTTTTTTCCAGCAAGTAGGCAAAGTAGGCGCGTTTGAGTTGATTGCGATTGTATTTTTGCTCTTTAAATTTCTATTTTCTAAATTTCCTAAATTTTTAGAATTTTTTATCCCTAAATTCTTTAAATTTAGGCTTACTTACGACTTTGCCGTGAGTAAATTTGAGCTGTTTGGATATGATAAAATCCCAAACGCTGTGATTTTTTGTGTTTGTAAAAATGAAAAAATCGCGCACATAGTTTGTGGCGAAAATATCAGCGCGAAGATTGATGATTCTGAATTTTTGCAGATTGTGCAGGAATTTTGCGTCCAGGCAAAAACTGCGAATTTTGGCGAGGCTGTGAGTGCGGGTATAGATAGGCTTTGCGCGCTAATAATGGCGAAAATCCCCCATGAAATGGGCGATAAAGATGAAATCAAAGAAAAGATTGTGGAAATAAAATGAGAAGAATTTTGCTTTTTTTATTTTTGGCTTTATCTTTTTCGCAGGCTAAAATTTCAGACTATCTAGCCTCGCCAAACGACACGGCTATTATCGATGAGGCGGGTATTTTGCGCGCCTCTACGGCTGGTGCGTTAAATGAAATTTTGCTTAAATTTGACGAAAATTCCACTAATCAAATCATGGTCGTAACCCTAAAAACGCTCGGAGATTACTCTATCGAAGAGGTCGCGAACGAGCAGGCTAGGGCGCTTGGCATAGGGCAAAAGGGCTATGATAACGGCGTGCTTTTGCTCGTCGCGCCAAACGAGCGCAGGGTGCGTATCGAGGTCGGATATGGCTTGGAGGGAGTGCTGACTGACGGCGTGTCAAAGCGTATAATCGAGTATAAAATTTTGCCACATTTTAGGGCTGGGGATTATGAGGGCGGAATAGTTTCTGGTGTGCTTACGATCCTCGATTTTATCGAGAGTGGCGACATAAAATTCGCCAAAATCGAGCGCGTGCAGGGCGAGGAAATCGACATTGATTTCATAATCTTTATGCTTTTCTTTTTCTTTGTATTTTTTATGATGATGAGAAACAAATCACGCTCGCATGGGGATTATGGCAACACTATCATCTTAGGCGACGGGCTTGATGAAATTTTGCGTGGTGGCTTTGGCACTGGCTCTGGCGGATTTGGCAGAAATGGCGGATTTGGCGGTGGCTTTGGTGGCTCTGGTGGATTTGGGCGCAGTTCGCGAGGAGGTGGCTTTCGCGGTGGCGGAGGCGGATTTGGCGGTGGCGGTGCCAGCAGTGGGTGGTAAATTTATCTTTTAAAGATATTTTTTACGCTTTTGATAGTATTTACAAAAGTATATAGTAATTTTGGGCTAATGTAGAATAAAATCATAAGAATATCCCTATAAATCGCATTTCCCTGCATTTTGAAAAAATCTGAATTTAAATTTTGCCTAACAAATTTATGTAAATCATAGAGTGTATCAAAATGTTTTTTGCTCTTGTGTACTACGATTAAAAATGCCATATTAAGAGCCGAGTTGCACTTGTAAGCAATTGTTTTGTTTTTTAAATTCGGATAAGCATTTTCTACGCTGGTTGCAAATTTACGGACATTTTTTATCATTACAAGGCTTGAATCTTTAAAAGTATTAGAGATAGAGCTGAGGTTGAATCTATAAAAATATAAATTTTTGTATGTAAAAGCCGTGTTGCTTTGATTAAAGACATCGAAAAAAACAGCTACATCTTCGTAATTTTCGCCCACAGGGAAGCGCAAATTTTGATATATACTTTTGTGCACCAAATTTCTCCAAGCGCATTTAGTAAAAAAAGTTTTAACTTTTAAACTTTCGTTAAAAACTTCTTCTGGCGTATAAGAAAAATCATCATTAATAGTTAAATTTTTTTCTTTAATTTTGTCAATATCACTATTTTGTGAAAATTTATCATATCCACAAATTGCAATTTTTGTCTTATATTTTTCAATTAATAAAAATAGTGTTTGTATTAAATTTTCATCAACCATATCATCGCTATCTATGAAGCTTAGATATTCTCCTTGCATAATATCAAGTCCGGCATTTCTAGCGCTACTTAGGCCGCCATTTTCTTTGTGGATTACTACTATTCGATTATCTTGTGTGGCAAATTCATCGCAAATTTCGCCACTTTTATCTGTGCTTCCGTCATCGATTAAGATAATTTCTAAATTTTTATAAGTTTGGTTTATGATAGAATTTATACACTCTTCAAGATATTTTTCTACATTATAAACAGGAACAATTACTGAGATTAATGGTTGCAAAATTTATCCTTTATAGTTTGATATACACGCTCGCAAGCCTTTGTATCATTGTATCTGTGAAAAAAATCACGCACTTTTTCACGCTCGTCTTTAAATTTATCGACTCCACTAGCTAAATTTAGTATCTCGGCAACGACTTCTTGCCAGTTTTTGCATTTAGCCCCAGGTGTAACAGTCTCGTAATCGTAATGAAGCTCTCTGGAAGTGGCTATGTATCTCTCATAATCAAATGGAGCAAAAATTAAGGCTCTATTTGTGAGTAAAAAATCAATATAACAACTCGAATAATCAGTGATTAAAATATCGGCCTTACATAAAAGCTGGGCAGCATCGATCATGGGGGCAAATTTGATATTTTCGCAATTTTTAAGAGTGTTTAAAATTTGTTCATTTGGACGATTAAAAGGGTGAATTTTTATGATAAATTTGATATTTTTTTCTTTAAAAATTTTATCAAATTCTACTGCTTTAAAATCGCTAAAAAGATCTATTTCATCGCTTCCTGCTTTGCGGAAAGTTGGCATATATAAAACATTGATTTGCGAATTTTTAGGTTTTATGCTTTGCAAAATATCGTTTCTAGCATATCCTGTGATTGCAATATCATCTAGTTTGACATTAAAATAATTAAAATTAAAAGCTGAGAAAAAATGTTTTTTATCCTCTTCGCCACTGGCACAAATTAGGGAGTTTTTTACCACGGTAAATGGGAAAAAAGTTGTAATTAGCCAGTTTTTTATGCTTTTATGTGTGCTTGGATCGTAGATATCATCGCCGCCTATTTTTTTAAGCGGAACGCCGTGGCAGAGATTTATGATTTTTGTGGCTGTATTTCCCATAAATGCCATATCTACAACATGTGAAGTAATAAAAAATCCAGCTCTTAGCCCAAAATATATCGCCTTTGGTGAGTATGCTTTGTAGCACTCAATGCCCAGATTTTGTAGTTTTTGCAATACTGCGTCGTTTTTTGTAATCCAAATGCTTCTGATTTGTGGGTGGTTTTGGCGCATGTATTCAAAAAAATATCTACTATTATCGCTAAAATTTGCCCCATTTACAGCACCGTAAAGCCAAATTTTTTCACTTTTTGGCGTAATTTTTGCAAATAAATATAAAATCAAATTTATAAATAATTTTACATAAAACATATATTATTTTTCTCCAAAGTTGAATTTATAAATTCTAGCCATTTTCCATAAATTTTTTCTATTTTAAACTCATCTTTTTGCAAATTTGCATTTTGCGTAATTTCGTTGTTGCTTTGCATAGCAAATTTTATTTTTTTTGCTAAATTTTCGGCTCTAAAATCATCGCTAATAAATCCATCAAAGCCGTCTTTTATAAGCTCTTTTGCCCCAACCGTAGGCGTTGCGACACGAACGCAGTCAAATCTGATACTTTCAACCAAAACATTTGGCAAACACTCATTTAGCGAGCTTGATACGATGATTTTTGCGCGCGAATAATATTCGTCGATATTTTTCACACTCCCTTTAAATTCGGCGTTTAAATTTAAATTTTTGGCTAAATTTTGCAAATTTTGCATTTCTTCGCCGTCGCCTAAAATTTCCACTTTCCAGCCGTTTAAATCAACCAAATTTAAAGCATTTAAAAATATATGACAACCTTTAATTTTGATAAGCCTACCAACGAAAATAATTAAATTTTCCTTTTGTGTTTGGCTAAAATTTTTCGCATCTGCAAACACGGGATTATAAATTTTGGTTCTATTTTTGACATACAAATAATGCTTTAAATCATCATTTGTTAGCACGGTTAAGCCGTTTGCAAAGGGATAAAAAAGCCTTTTTAAAATTTGCCATTTTTTACTAAGCAGGGTGTGGTTCGAGTGCTCAGAAATTATTAATGGCGTTTCAAGCCCGAATTTAGCGACGATGCTAAGCAAATTCGTACTATCCATAAATGAAATAACGCAATCAAATTCGCCTTTTTTTATCAAATTTCGTAGAGCAAAAATTTTGCCAAATCGTTTTTTTAAATTTGCAAAAAAACCTTTATTATCGACGCCGTAATCTAAATTTATGATTTTTACCTTTTTGCTTATCTCGTAAAACGGCTCCGTGCTTTCAAATTTAGCCAAACTTACATCGTGAAAATTCGCAAAATACGACGATAATACCGCCATAACCTTTTCAGCTCCGCCGTTTCTAAGGGTTGAGATTACAAATAAAATTTTCATTTTTTTGTCCAAAAAAATATAAATTTTATTAAGCCTTTTAAGCTGTATTTATTAAAAGGATTGCAAAGTGCGGTATTAAGGTATTTCAATGCTTCTTTTTTATTGTTGCGCGAAAACATATCGAACCATTTTAAACGCCAATTTGTTGTTAAAATTTTAAAATTTTCTTTATTTTGCCATTTATAAATTATCTGTTTTTGTCCCTCATACATACGATAAAGTTGTTTGGTTGTATTTTCGCCATGGAGTCTATAACGGGCTAAAATCTCATCAATGAAGCCGATTTGGAATTTTTCGGCAATCCTTAATGACATATCATAGTCTTCTATGATCAAATTCTCATCATATTTACCAACTTCACTATAAACATCTTTTTTTATCATAATACTAGCTGCTGGTATAAAATATCTGCTTAATAATTCTTCAAAAATCCAACCACTCGCTGGTTCGCCTACATTTATAATATTTTTTTCATCGCTAAAATTGCATACTTTGCCATAACACATACCAAATTCTGAGTTTTTTTCCATAAAATTAACTCTTTTTTCAATACTATCTGGCAATAAAACATCATCGCTTGCACAAATTGCAAAATATTTTCCATGCGCTAAGTCGATAGCTTGATTTAAAGTAGCGCAAAGGCCTCGATTTTGGCGATGTATAAATGTGAAATTATGTTTTTTTCTAAAATTTTCTATAATATTTGGTGAATTATCTTTTGAACCATCATCGATGATAATCAATTCTATATTTTTATAAGTTTGATTAAGTATCGCCGTTATGGTTTCGCTGATATATTTTTCGTGATTATAGCTTGGTATTACAACGCTGACAAGTGGCATATCTTGCATTTATTTCCTTTTAAATTTATTTTTGAGTTTTATCATAACAAATTCTAGCTCTTCTTCTTTTACTATTTTTAACATAAAAAAATAAGTAATAGAGCCTATAATTGCTGATAAAATAAGGCATAAAATAGCATTTGTTATGAAAAATTTGCAAATACTTATCGATATAACCATAACCAAAACTGCAAAAATAATATTTTTGATATGCCAAATTTGACTTAATGCACCAAAATCATAGTTTTTATGGCAAATGTAGGTATTTATGAAAAAAGATAAAAATGTCGAAATAAACCTACCTATCACAATGGCTTTTAGACTAATTGGAAAAGTTATTAACATTGTTGTAAAAATAATTGGTAATTTAATAAATTCGATTTTTAAAAATAAATCGCTTCTACCAACTGCATTTAAGATATTTAAATTTAGTGCTGAAAAAGGTGTAAAAATATACGAAAGAGCAAACCAAAAAAGTAGATCAGCTACCATAATCCACTTTTCACCCAAAAAAGTAAGCACGAATTCTTCTGATAAAAAAGCGAAATAAAACATAACAGGCAATATTATAATGGCGTTTATTTTAATTAAACGCTTAAAAATTTCCATTAACTTGCTTTTATCATCTTGTAAATACGACATCAACGGAAAGGTTACGGTTGTTAGAATATTTACAAAGATTAAAGATACAAGTCCTGGATAGTGCTCGCCTTGTGAAAAATATCCAAGCTCTTTTGTGCTATACATTTTGCCGATATACATATTATAGATTCCATTTACAACAATTGCTATAAGCCCAACACCAATTAGTTTAGAACCATAGGAAAAAAGGCGTTTAAAACTGGCTTTGCTAAAACCAGTTTTTGGAATCCAGCCGCTAAAATACCAATACAAAACTACCATTAAAATACTTCTTATGATTTCTCGCCATACCAAAGCCCAAATTCCAAAACCTTTATACGCTAAAAAAACACCTAAAAGACCAGAAAAAATTATGGAGGTTAAATTTAAAAAAGCTAGGGTTTTGAAGTTTATATTTAACTGAAATTTTGCAATCTGTACGACGCAAAGAGCTTGAAAAATAATGATTAAAAATATAACTCTTTGTATTTGTGTGAGACTATCTATTTCATAAAATTGGCTAATAAATGGAGCAAGAAAAAATAAAATTATATAAAATCCAGTTCCAACAATAATGTTAAATATAAAAACTGTTGAAAAATCATGTTCGTTGCAATCTCTTTTTTGGATTAGAGCTCTAAGAAAACCACCTTCTGTAAAAATATTTGAAATACTGATAAAAACAGACAAAAAGGCCATTGTGCCAAAATCGCTTGGACTTAAAAGCCTAACTAAAATAATAGTTAAAACAAAATTTACAATTTGAACCCCAAATTTTTCTAAGGCGTTCCAAAAAAATCCGATTTTTGTTTTTTGAATTATGTTTTCTTGCAAAATTTTATTCCAAATTTAGAGTTTTTTTAATTTCATCAATAATCTTTTGCGAAGCAAATGGATGATTTATCATAATTTCGTTTTTTAAATTTTGAAAATTTGAAATTTTATTATCGTTGCCAAGAATATCATTTATATACAAAATAATATCGTTTGTATTTTTAGCAATAAAATAATAATCAAGTGCAATTTTGCCGTATTCGTTAAGTTGGTTAAAAACGAGATTATCAAATGAGACAAAACAACCTTTTTTGCCACTATAAAGCCACTCTGAAATAAACGAACCACAATCGTGTATTATGCCATCAGCCTCGTTAAAAATATCCAAATAATCCCCACCACTAGAAAATTCCATAACACTTTTTATTTTTTTTAAATACTCATCAACTTGCTCTTTACTCCAAAAGCCTTGATTTAGTAAATTTGTAAATAAAAGCGGGTGCGGACGAAAGATAAAACGGACATTTGGAAATTTCTGTGGCAATGTTAAAATAAAATCATAATATTCCAAAAAATTTGAAAGTTTTAGAGCGTTGTTTTTAATCGTGTGGTGTGGCGCAATGAGAATAGTTTTTTTATGATTTTCTATTTTTTTAGGAATAAAACTATCCATTTTAGCATATCCTGTCACTTTCGCATTTTTGCCTTTTAAAAGTGCAACTTTTTTAAAATCTTTGAATTCAAATTCGTTATCCAAAAATACGCGCCAACAAAAGCTCATTTCTGGCAGAGAAAAAATATACCCTTCGCTATATTTAAAATGCGAAAATGCGTAATTTATATAAATTGGTAAAATACTTTTTGTGCAGATGTAGCGAATTTTATGAAATTCATGCACCATAGCGTCATAAGGATTTGTAAAATAAATTATGTCGAATTTATCGCTATGATCTAAAAATTTGCCCGTTTTTTCGTCCCAGCCATCAAGAACCATTTCCTTACCATAGTTTTTTATAAAAAACTCTTTTGTGGCGTTGTAGCATTTTTTTAGATTTTCTTCGCCCCTTGCAGTATCTGGCACAATAACGATTTTAGCGTCAAATTTATCATCGTTTTTCATCAGCTCATAAAGTTTTTTTGCACCAAAAGTGCTATCAAAAACGACATACGAAGCAAATCTGATTTTTTTCGAATTTTGTAATTTTAAAATAACATTTTCACGGTGTTTTTGTGTTTTATTTGCAATTTTGAGTTGTTTTTGTTTTCGAAAAAAATCAATTAATAAAATTTTTTTTATGATTTTATTAAATTTCATTATAAATCCACCGAATTCAAAATTTCCACGATCTTTTGAATTTGCTCTTTTTCAAGCACACCGCTCATCGGCAAACTTAAAATTTCAGCGTGAATTTGCTCACTTATCGGATAGCTTTGCTTATTCCACTCTTTGTAAGCCATTTGCTTATGTGGCGGGATTGGATAGTGGATTAAAGTCTGAATTTCGTGTTCTGCCAAATATTTTTGGAGCTCATCGCGGTTTTTAGAGCGAACGGCGAAAACATGCCAAACATGGCTTTTTATCTCTTTTGCATTTGTGCCAAACTCAAACGGCAAGATTAAATTTTCATTTTTTATATTGTTTAAATAAAAATTCGCTACTTCCCTACGAGCCGAAATTTCAGCGTCCAAATATCTAAGCTTCACTCTAAGCATAGCAGCTTGGATTTCATCAAGGCGAGAATTTATGCCTTTGTATAAATTTTCATATTTTTTATGGCTTCCGTAATTTGCAAGAGCCCTTATACACGAAGCCAACTCTTCATCGCTTGTCGTAACTGCTCCACTATCTCCAAGTGCACCCAAATTTTTACCAGGATAAAAGCTAAAACCGCTCGCATCGCCTAAATTTCCGCTTCGTTTCTCGCCAAAATATGCTCCGTGCGACTGAGCCGAGTCTTCGACGACTTTTAGATTATATTTTTTTGCAATGCCTAAAATTTTATCCATTTCGCAAGTTTGTCCATATAAATGAACGGGCAAAATCGCCTTTGTTTTTGGCGTGATTTTTTCTTCGATTTTATTTGGGTCGAGCAAATATGAGTTTAAATTTGGCTCAACCAAAACAGGCTTTAAATTATTCATAGAAATAGCCAAAATCGACGCTATATAGGTATTTGCAGGGACTATGACCTCATCATTTTCACTCATCACGCCAAGCTCTTTATAGGCTCTAAAAATCAAATTTAGCGCATCTAGTCCGTTTGCCACGCCAACGCAAAATTTACTTCCACAAAATTTAGTAAATTCGTCTTCAAATGCTTCGCACTCGCTTCCGTGAATATACCAACCACTATCGATAACTCGCTCACAAGCTTTTAAAAGCTCATTTTTATACTGCGAATTTATCGCCTTTAAATCCAAAAATGGTATCATTTTTCTTCCTTTTTACAATCTTTACAAACTAAACTTTCATCGCATTTTTGCCCACATTTGCAGACATATCCTTTAAAACAAGCCGGATTTCCATACCAAAGCTCTTGTTTACCGATATTTTTAGTTACCACGCTTCCAGCGCCGACCATAGCGTATTCTCCGATATTTACACCACAAATTATAGTCGAATTTGCGCCGATACTTGCGCCTTTTTGTATGGTTGTTTTTGCAAATTCTTTATATTGTTTGCTTCGCGGCAAAAAATCGTTTGTGAAAGTAACATTTGGGCCTATAAAAGCGTCATTTTCGATTCTCACGCCATCCCAAATTTGAACACCGCTTTTAATCGTTACATTATCGCCGATTTGCACATCGTTTTCCACAAAAACATTGAAATTTATGTTGCAATTTTTGCCGATTTTTGCGCCTTTTAAAACTACGCAGAATTGCCAAATATTTGTATTTTCGCCGATATTTTTACTTTGGACTTCACTACTTTGGTGTATCATCGCACGACCTTTAAAAACTCATCATAATCTCTTATATAATCGCTCTCATCATAGTGTTCGCTAGCTAGCACCATAATCACACAATTTTCGCTAAAATCTTTCATCTCTCGCCAAATAAAATTATCAATAAAAAGTCCTAAATTTGGCTTATCTAAGCGAATTTCTTTTCGGTTTTTGCCATCATCAAGGACAAATGTGCAAGCGCCACTTACACAAACGGCGATTTGTTTTAAATTTTTATGAGCGTGAAATCCGCGATCTACGCCGTTTTTATTACCATAAATATAATAAACTCTTTTTATATCAAATGGGATATTTTTATTTGCTTCTAGTGCAACTAAAAAGCCTCGTTCATCGCCAAATTCTTTAAATTCTAAAATTTTACAACTACTTAGCATATTTTTTCACATACCATTCTACGGTTTTGATTATACCGCTATCAAAGGTTTCATCAGCCTTCCAGCCAAGCTCCCCTTCGATTTTACTAGCGTCAATCGCATAGCGTCTATCGTGCCCTGCTCTATCTTTTACAAAAGCGATTTGCTCTTTATAGCTAACGCTTTTTGGGCAAATTTCATCTAAAATTTCGCAAATTTTATGCACGATTTGCAGATTTGTTCGCTCGTTTCTGCCACCGATATTATAAGTTTCCCCGCCTTTGCCTTTATGAAAAGCTAAATCAATTCCCTTGCAGTGATCAAGCACAAAAAGCCAATCTCTTATATTTTTGCCGTCTCCATAAATCGGAATTTTGTTGCCATTTAAAGCATTGCGGATTATAGTCGGGATTAGCTTTTCGTCGTGTTGCTTAAAACCATAATTATTCGAACAATTTGTAATAATCGTATCTAGCCCAAATGTATGATGATAGCTTCTAACTATCATATCAGAACCCGCTTTTGAAGCAGAATACGGCGAATTTGGAGCGTATGGCGTAGTCTCGCTAAAATACCCGCTCTCGCCCAAGCTTCCATAAACTTCATCGGTTGAAATATGGTGAAATCTAGCACCCCTAAATTCGTCTTTATATTTAAACGGCTCGTCTAGCCAACACTTTTTAGCCGCGTCAATTAGCGTATGTGTGCCAAGCACATTTGTTTTGACAAAAACGCTAGGATTTTTTATAGAATTATCCACATGGCTTTCAGCCGCAAAATGAATAACGCCACCAAATTTAAACTCGCTAAAAAGCTCATCAATAAGACCTCTATCGCAAATATCGCCTTTTATAAATTTATATCTTGGATTGTTTTCACATTCACGAAGATTTTCTAAATTTCCGGCATAGGTAAGCAAGTCTAAATTTATAATTTTATAATTCTCATATTTTTCCAAAAAATACGGCACAAAATTTGAGCCGATAAACCCGGCACAGCCCGTTACTAAGATATTTTTCATTTTTCGCCCACCAAATTTTTTAAATACCTGCCATACTCATTTTTAGAAAGCGATTTTGCGATATTTAAAATTTTTTCTTTACCTATCCAGCCGTTTGCATAGGCGATTTCTTCGAGACAAGCTACTTGCGTGGCTTGGTTATTTTGTATAGTTTGCACAAATGCACTTGCTTGCAAAAGTGTCTCATGAGTGCCAGTATCTAGCCATGCAAAACCACGCCCCAAAAGCTCCACGCTAAGTTTTCCGCGTTTTAAATACTCTTGATTAATGCTAGTGATTTCTAGCTCACCACGATCACTAGGCTTGACATTTTTAGCGATTTCAACAACATCGTTATCATAAAAATAAAGCCCGGTTGCAGCGAAATTTGATTTTGGATTTTGTGGTTTTTCTTCTACGCTTAAAACTTGTTTATTTTCGTCAAATTCAATCACACCAAAGCGTTCCGGATCTTTTACTTGATAACCAAAAATTGTAGCACCTTCTCTATTTACGGCATTTTTTAGCAAATCGCTAAAACCTTGCCCATAAAAAATATTATCACCTAAAACTAGGCAAACTCTATCTTTGCCGATAAATTCTTCGCCGATTATAAATGCTTGTGCAAGACCGTCTGGGCTTGGCTGGACTTCGTAGCTCAAATTTAGCCCCCAATCGCTTCCGTCGCCTAAAAGTTCTTTAAATTTGCCTATGTCTTGTGGCGTAGAAATCACCAAAATATCGCGAATATGAGCAAGCATCAAAACAGAAAGCGGATAATAAATCATCGGTTTATCATAAATCGGCAAAAGCTGTTTGCTAATGCTTCTAGTGATCGGATATAGCCTTGTCCCGCTACCACCGGCTAAAATTATACCTTTCATGTGGCTCCTAAATTTTTTATTCAAGTCGTTTATTATAGCAGTTAAAAGTAAGATATTAATACTGCATAGTTTGGATTTTGGTTATTTGAAATTTTAAATTCACAAACCAATCCCTAAATTTTGCAAAGTTTTTATCACTCTTTCGCAGTTGGCGTTTTTGAAAGTGTTGCAAATGTTGCAAATTTCTCGCCTTTTTTCTTTAAAGCTGTCGGTGGTGGTCATATCGATTAAGGCATTTTTAAATTCATCAATTGTCTTTGGCTTAAAGCCCGGTGTAACAAAATCATAATCCACCGCAAAGCCGACATTTCGCTCATACTCATCATAATCATACGGCAAAAAAAGCATAGGTCTATCCAAAAGCAAAAAATCATATCCGATACTCGAATAATCCGTAATAAGCCCATCAAAAAAACTCATATAATCCATAATCTCGCTATAAACCGAACCTGAAAAAAGCTTGATATTTGAGCCTAAAATCTCGCCATCAAGGTTTTTTTCAAAAACAGGGTGTAGGCGAATAAAAATCGTAATATTGTTTTGCTTTAAAAATTCATTTAAGTCCTTAAAATCCACATTTTCAAACGGAAAAATCTGCACATCGCTATCTTTTCGCCAAGTCGGAGCGTAGAGAATTTTAAAACTTTTATTTTGCAAAATTTCTGGTTGTGGCATACCTACTTCAAACAAAGCATCGTTTCTAGGAAAGCCTGTGATTAAAATATTTTTTGGCGAAATTCCTATATAACCAGCTGTGCTAGGCAAAAAAAACTCACTAGTTGCGATAGAATAAGAGATATTTGTGCGAATAAAAAATTTATAATAA
>JAGBJQ010000016.1 GCA_017934385.1 Campylobacter sp.
AATTCTGGCTTAGAACCAGCCTCCAAGCCATATCCGTAAGGCTTGCCGATTTCGACCAAATTTTTCACAAATCCTGGGAATTGATTTACTTTGAGCGGATAGACGGCGTTGAATTTGCCCTTGTAGTCAAATTCTTTTATCGCGCGGTTGAAATTCGAGTAAATTTCGACAATTTGTTTTTTGATAAGGTGTGGAAAACGAAGCAAAATAGGGCCTCTAATGCCATCAGCCCTGATTTCTTTGACCATATCGACAAGAGGCTGTTTGAAGTCAGAATTCACGCACAACTTGCCAGAATCAATGACAAAATTTGAATTTCCCCAAATATTTAATCCATAATCACTCATACTCTATCCTTAAAAAAGTCTTCGATTTCGTTAAATTTAACCATGTCTTGGCTTTTATCTTCCAAATTTTTGCACCACACACTAGCGTTTTTAAACTCATCTTCGCCGATACATAGGCAAAATTTAGCCATTTTTGTATCTGCGCTTTTTAGATGTTTTTGCAAATTTTTTGGCTCGTAGGCGATATGAGTTTTGGTGATTGCGCGCAGTTTTTGTCCGATAGCAAACGCACAAGGCACGATTGCTTCGTCCATTGCGCCGATGTAAATTCCACTGCGAGAACTAGGGGCTTCTTTTAATTTTAAAATTTCGATTAGCCTTTCAATTCCTATCGCAAAACCCACGCCATAAGTGCTTTTTCCACCCAAAAACTCTACTAATCTATCATATCTGCCACCACCTCCGACTGCGCTTTGTGCGCCAAGCTCACTGCTGACAAACTCAAATGCAGTTTTGCAGTAATAATCTAGCCCTCTAACTAATCGTTTGTCGATTTCGAAATTTAGCCCATTTGCAAGCAAAATTTCTTGCAATTTTTCAAATTCGCCTTTGCACTCATCGCTTAGATTATCGGTGATTAGCGGGGCAGTGGCAAGCTCGCTTTGGCAGGCTTCGTTTTTGCAATCAAGCACGCGGATTGGGTTTGTGATAATGCGCCTTTTGCAATCCTCGCAAAGCCTATCCTCGCGCTCATTTAAAAATTTGATTAGTTTGTTTTTATACTCTGACATGCACGAGCTATCGCCTAGGGAGTTTAGTTTAAGCGTGGTTTTCACGCCTAGTTTGCGCAAAATTTCGGCTAGTAACAAAATCACGCTCGCGTCCTCATACACGCTTCCCTCGCCAAAACACTCCACGCCAAATTGATGAAATTCGCGCAAACGACCTTTTTGCGGGCGTTCGTAGCGAAACATCGAGCCGGTGTAGTAAAATTTGCGCACGCCACCAGCCTTGTCAAATTTATTCTCGATAAATGAGCGAACGACCCCGGCTGTGCCCTCTGGGCGCAAGCAGACGCTATCGCCACTTTTATCGCTAAACTCATACATTTCCTTGCCGACTATATCGCTACTTTCGCCTACGCTTCGGCGAAATAGGCTAGTTTGTTCTAGTTTTGGGGTTTCGATTAGTTCAAATCCATAATTTCTTGCGCTTTGTTCGCATACACTTACAATTTTTGCAAAAAGTTCGGCCTCTGGGCCCATTATGTCGTTCATACCACGCAGTGCTTTAATCATCTATAAATTCCTTTATTTTTTTTGTTATTTTATCAATATCATCGTTTGCATTGACGATTAAAAAATTTAATTTTAGCTTTTGTAAGGTAAATTTTATCTTTTCTTGCACCCTAAGCAAATACTCCACGCCACGAAGCTCGATTTTATCGTATCCCGCGCGAGTATTTAGCCTAGAAATCAAATCATCTTTGCCAATCTCAAAAAATACAAATTTACCATAAATTTCGCCACCAAGCGCGATTTTATTTAGCATTACAAGCTCGTCAAATTTAGCGTTTTCATCGTTGGCTAGGGCGTAGGCGATACCTGAGATGAAGCTTCTATCGCTTAGGATTAGATTGTGCGAATTTGGCAAAACAACCTTCTCGTGGTGCTCAGCGCGATCAGATAAAAACAAAAACATCTCAGCAGTTTTTGAAATACTTCCGCAAATTTGACCTAAATTTATGTGGTTGTCGCCGTTAAATTTGAAATTTTCGTTTAAAATTATACTACGCAAAATTTCGCCAAACCTCGTAGCGCCCGGTTCTTTGGTAACTATCGCGCCAGGATAAATTTCAGCTAGGCGCGATATTTGCGTGCTTTTTCCAACTCCGTCAATCCCTTCGAAGGCTACAAACATCAATTTTCCTTTTTAAGCAGTGGCAAAATTTGCTTTGGCACAAACTGCGAAACATCGCCGTCGTGGCGCAATATCGTGCGAACCATAGAGCTTGAAATAAAGGCATTTTTCAGGCTTGGCATCAAAAACACACTCTCAAATTTATTCCATAACGATGTGTTTGTGTAGCTAAGCTGTAATTCGTATTCGAAATCGCTCACCGCGCGCAGTCCTCTAATGCAAAAATTCGTGCCATGGGATTTGGCGAAATCGACTAGTAGGTTTGAAAACGGCTCGACTTTGACATTTTTTAGATCGCTAAGGGCAAGCCTTGTCATCTCTAAGCGCTTTTCTAGCGAAAAACAAGGGCTTTTGCTCTCGCTAAGCGCGATTGCGACGACGACCTCGTCAAAAAGCCCGAGTGCTCGTTTGATTACATCTAAATGACCATTTGTGATAGGATCAAAAGTACCGGGATAGATACATTTTCTCATTTTTGCCACCTTTTAAAGAGATTGTTTGCCACGCCCATAGCGTCGCACCATTTGCCAATTATGAAATTTTGCATATCTTCTAAATTTTTTGCACCGCTGTATCCGCCGATAATGGGCGGAGCGATGATTACACCGAGATTTGCTAACTCGCTCATTGAACGAAGCGAAATAGGCGAAAAAGGCATTTCGCGCACGCCAAGGATTAGTTTTTTGCGCTCTTTTAACGCGACGGCTGCTGCGCGAGTGCTAAGAGTATCGGCGATACCTGCGTGAATTTTCGCTAGTGAGTTGATAGAGCAGGGGGCAAAAATCGTAGCATCTATTCCAAACGAACCAGACGCCACACTCGCGCCAATATCGCTATCATCAAAGAATTTCACAGCTTGATTTTCGTTAATGAAATTTGCAAAATTTATATTATTTTCGGATTTTAAGACGATTTTTGCATTTTCGCTTATGATTGCGTAAATTTCGTTTGGTGTGGTCGATAAAAATTTGATTAAATTTAACCCAATTTCGCAAAAACTAGCACCGCTTACACAAACTAGGATTTTCATAAGCAAACTTTTTGATTTGGATTTAAAAAAGTGGAGCGGGAAACGAGAGTCGAACTCGCGACATCAACCATGGCAAGGTTGCGCTCTACCACTGAGCTATTCCCGCACGAAGTAAAAAAGAACTTGGATTCTAGCAAAAAATTTTTCATTTGTCAATACTTTCTAAAAAATCTAAGCATTATAGGGCTATCATCGCCAATATCGCTTAGTGCAATAGAGTTAAATTTCAATAAAGGCATTATCATAAACGAGCCGAATTTATCGCATTTTGCTTCAAATTTGCCACCTGCAAAATCGCCGAAAATTACATTTTCTCGTTTTGGATTGCATTTTATTTGCTCTTCCAAAAAAGCTTCAAAGCCTTCGCTCATACAATCAAATTTTCCGCCTAAATAGCGCAAAATAGGGAGCATAAAAAGTAGCGATACAATGTAGGCTGCCATTGGGTTTCCAGGTAGGACGAAAAAAAACTTCTCACCTTTTTTAAAGCATTTTGTAGGCTTTCCGCCAGGTTTTAAATTTATCCCGTTTAGGATATTTTCAAATCCAAGCCCGGTTAAGACCTTTTCCATAAAATCAGCCTCTCCGACGCTAGCTCCGCCACTTGTGATAACCACATCGTAACTTTCATAAGCTTTTTTCAAAGTATCCAAAACCACATTATACTCATCTTTTATAATGCCCAAATTTTCGCACTCAAAGCCATTTTGTAAAAGCAAAGCGCGAATTCCTGCCGAGTTCGCATCATAAATGCTAAAATCATCCGCCCTCTCGCCAACCCTCAAAAGCTCGTCTCCGCTCGAAAATAGGGCGATTTTTGGCCTTGCAAACACTTCAATCTCGCTCACGCCTTGGCTAGCTAAAAGCATAATCTCAGGCGGGGTTAGGGCTTTGCCTTTTTTTATTAGCACTTCGCCCACGCTAAATTCTTCGCCCGCTTTTCTATGTCC
>JAGBJQ010000017.1 GCA_017934385.1 Campylobacter sp.
CGCGCCTGTTTATATACTATTTTCGGGTGTGCTTGTGGATAAAATGCCACAAGGCTGGGAGTTTTTGAAGCCAGAAAATATGCACAGAAATGTCTATTGGGCTATGGGCTCGATCATGCAAAATATGCAACTCAGGGCTACAGAGCTTGGGCTTAGTTCGTGCCTGATAAACACCGTTGTGGTTACGCTTTTTGACGAGCCAGAACTTGCTAGGCGCGCTGGTATTCCAGAGGGATACTCGCCACTTTGTTCTATGGTGCTTGGGCTTAGCGAGGCAAAATTTGAAAAAAGAGAGCCTAATAAAGGGCATTACAAAATTGATTTTATTTAAAGGAGAGTTATGAGTTTTTATGATTACAGCGTTTTCACGCCAAAGGATGAGGAAATTTCAATGGCGAAATTCAAAGACAAGGTCGTGCTGGTCGTAAATACAGCCACTGGGTGCGGCTTTACGCCACATTACGAAAAATTGGAGCAAATGTATGAGAAATTCCACGAAAAGGGCTTTGAAATCGTAGATGTGCCGTGCAATCAGTTCGCAAACCAAACCCCAGGAAGCGACGAGGAGATACACGAATTTTGTCAGTTGCACTACAATACGCAGTTTGCACAAATGAAAAAATCCGATGTCAATGGTCAAAACGAGCTTGCGCTTTTTAAATTTTTAAAATCCAAGAAGGAGTTTGCGGGGTTTGATAAGTGCGCAATCAAAGAAAAAATGGAAGAAATGCTATCGCAAATCGACCCAAACTACGCGCAAAATTCCGATATAAAGTGGAATTTCACTAAATTTATCATAGATAGAAATGGCGAAGTTGTCGCGAGATTTGAACCTACTGCCGATATGGAAAAAGTAGCAAAATTTGTCGAAAATCTGCTTTAAATTTTAGCTCCGTTTGGGGCTAAAATTTTACCTTTTCTAAATTTAGCAAAAACTCTTTTTTATCCAGCCCGTATGCGTATCCTATGAGTTTGTCGCCACTGCCGATAACTCTGTGGCATGGGATAATTATCGCGATTGGATTTACTCCCACTGCTCTACCTACGGCCCTGGCAGACATTTTTGGAATTTGTCTTTTTAGTGCGATTTCGCGCGCAATTTCGCCATAAGTCGTGGTCGCCCCAAAAGGAATTTGCAATAAAATTTGCCAAATTTCAAGCTGAAATTCGCTGCCAATTAGTGAAATTTTAGGTGTGAAATTTGGCGAAATTCCACTAAAATAAATATCTAACCACGCGCAAGTATCCCCAAAAATTTGCAAATTTTGCTCCCTAAATTCTGCGCCAAATTCGCTAAATTTGCCAAATTTAAGCGCTGTTAAATTTGCTCCGTCGCTTTGCATAAAAATCTCGCCAAGCGGTGAGCTATAACGCCAAAAATATTTCATAAGCCTTGCTTCTTTTCTAAATTTGGCAAGAAAAACGCCATGATTAGTGGCAAAACGCAAACCCCGCAAAGTGTGTATAAAACATAACCAAGCCCGAATTTATCGGCAATCAGCCCCAAAATCGGCGCAAAAATCCCGCCAATGCTGACAGTCAGCCCAAATGTAACGCCAGAAGCAAGCCCAACGCGGTTTGGCAAATAGCCCTGCCCAAGCGCGATAATCGGGCTATAAGAAAGAGCTAGAAAAATGCCAAGCGGTGCTAATAAAACCACGGCAAAGCCCAAATTTTGCGCGGTTGCTAGCATTATCATAATCGGCAAAAGGCAGAGAAATGAGATTTTTATCATCTTTGTAAAGCCGAATTTATCGGCAAATCTGCCACCAAGAAGGGTAAAAATCGCGCTCACGCCGATATATGCGCTTAATAGCGTGTTTGCATAAGCCTTGCTTTGGTCAAATTCGTAGATAAAATAAAGCGCCAAAAATGTATTAAATCCGTGAAAAATGATAGAACGCCCGCAGATTAACGCCATGAGTTTATAAAATCCGCCCCAGTCATCGACGCCGTTAGTTTGGGTGGTTGTGGCTGTTTTGGGGGCGATTTCGCCAAGTCTTTTAAATTCGGCGTAAAAAAATTTATACAGGGTGCTAACGCAAATTTGCGGAATTATGAAAATCAGTGTCCCTTTTAGCCCAAACGCACTAATAATCGCCGTCATAAAAAGCGGACCCAAAGAAAATCCCAAAATCCCGCCAAATGAGAAAATACCGATATTTTGGGCTTTGTTGTGCGCATTAGAGCATTTGTTTATGGCTCTTGCGGCTTGTGGGTGAAACATCGCCACGCCAATTCCTGTGATCATCACGACCGCGCAAAGCACGGCAAATGAGGGCGCAACGCCACTTAGCGCGATACCGCCACCTGCTAAAATAAGACCTAGCGGGATAATGTAAGGCATGTTTTTCTTATCGGCTAGCGAGCCAAAAATAGGCTGGATTAGCGAGCCAACGATATTTGAGACCATAACTAGGCTAGCTGCGGTTGCGTAATCGTAGTGATAGCTGGCGATTAAAAACGGCAAAATCGCCACGAGTGCGCCTTGGTTTATATCACAGCACAAATGCGAAAATGCCAAAATATAGACAAATTTGTTTTTCATTTTACTTGTTTTTATTATAAATTTAAGCAATTATATCAAATTTGCTACAAATTTAAATAAAAACGATAAAAATGAGTGAAAAAATATAACTTTAAGCAAATTTTTACCTAAATGCCAATGATAAATTTGCAGAGACAATTATTAAATTTAAAGCCCTTTTAAGTTCAAAAAGCTCGGATTTAGCGATATTTTTTGCAAAATTTTGGTTAAATTTAGTTATTTTTTATATTAAACAATATAGTAAGAATTTAAGCTATTTTGATTGATTATTTAAAAAAATTATGTTACTATTTGAAACTTGTTAAAAAATTATTTTATTATGGAGGTAAGACAATGAGTTTATTCGGAAAATCGAAAAAATTCTTAGTTTCATCACTTTGTGTCATTGCGTTGGGTGCAACAATTATAGGTTGCCAAAATAACTCATCAAGTAGTAGTGGCTCTAATGCGAAAGCAGAAGCTAACTATCCGTCAGGTAACCTTGACTTAGTTGCTCCGGCAGGCGCAGGTGGCGGTTGGGATACAACAATCCGCATGGTTGCTAAAACTCTAAGCGACACAGGCATTGTAAAAGCTCCTATGCCAGTTAGAAATGCTCCGGGTGCTGGTGGTGCGGTTCATCTAAGCACATTACAAGCAGCAAACAAAAAAGCTGATCCAAACACAATTACTGTTTATTCACCGCCTATTTTGTTCTTTAACCTAAATGGTTCTAGCCCTTATGGTTTCCGTGATACAACACCTTTGGCAAGACTAATTGCCGATTATGCTGCGTTTGTTGTTAAAGCAGATTCTCCATATCAAACAATCCACGATGTTATGGAAGCACTAAAAGAAAATCCAAAAGCTGTTAAAATCGGCGGAACTTCTGCGATTGGTTCTATGGACCATGTTCAATTCCTAATCATCGCACAAGCTGCTGGTGTTTCAAATATCGGTAAAATCGACTATGTTCCGTTTGATGACGGAGACGGTCCTGCTCAACTATTAGGCGGACATATTGATCTATTCTCAACAGGTCTATCAGATGTTAAAGGCTTGGTTGAAAGCGGTGATTTAAGAGTTTTAGCTCAAACAGCTGAAAAACGCATTGGCGAAGGCAAAATGGCTGAAATTCCAACTTGTATCGAAAGCGGAATCAACGCAACTTTCATTAACTGGCGTGGTCTATTTGGCACACCTGATATGCCGGGCTATGCGGTTAAATTCTGGCGAGATGCTTTAAGAGCACTACAAGATACAAAAGAATGGGCACAAGTTTGCAAGGAAAAAGGATGGGATAACATCTATATGGATGCTCCTGAATTCGTAAGATTCTTGGAAAAAACAGAGGGCGAGTATATCGGAGTTATGAAAGAAATCGGTATGCTTAAAAAATAAATCCGAATTTGCCTATGAACCTAGTTCATAGGCATTTTTTATGTTTAAATTTAATTTTATGGAGCTCATATGTCGCTTTCAGTTATATCATCATTTCTTTTAACGGTTTTAGGTATAGTGTATGCGGTTGCTACATTTATGTTGCCCGAAGCCGCATTAGGCAGACCGCACGAGCCAAAAATTTTTCCTGCTATGTTAGCTATTTTTTTAATTGTGTGCGGTGCGATTTTGCTTGTAAAAGAATTTAAGGCTCAACAACTCGAAAAAAAACAATACGGAGGCATAAACAAGATTTCTGCAAAATATGTTCTTCAAATGTTATTAACTGTCGTAAATGGCATAGCTTATACGCTTATGTTTGATCAGATAGGATATGTTTTTTCAACAATTATATTTTTGATACTTCAATTTTTAATCTTCGGCGGAATTAAAAATTTAAAATATGGAATAATTGTTTCCGTCGTTTTTGCTTTGGCTATATATTTTATCTTTAATAATCTACTTGGCATTATTTTGCCTAATTCAGCCTTAGGCTTTATATAAAGGAATTTGGTTATGGATAGTTTGCAATTATTAATGCAAGGTTTTGGTATTGCACTAGAACCTATGAATATATTTTGGGTTACGCTTGGTGGCGTGTTAGGAACTATCGTAGGAATGTTACCCGGTCTTGGACCTGCTGCGGGAGTTGCGATTTTATTACCGCTAACTTTTTCTATGGGAGCTATTCCTGCGCTTATTACTATGGCGGGAGTTTATTACGGTGCGATGTATGGCGGTTCTAGGTCTTCGATTTTGATAAATACTCCGGGAGACGGTGCTGCGATCGCTGCTATGTGGGACGGTTATCCTATGGCACAGCAAGGCAGAGCAGAAGCAGCACTTGCTATTTCAGCTATTGCTTCGTTTTTTGGCGGTTTAATAGCCACTATCTTTATGGTGTTTTTATCTCTTCCTGTTGCTAAATTTGCACTGAAATTTGGACCTGCCGAGTATTTCTTACTTTTTGTTTTTGCTTTAACGGCAACTGCGGTTATGGAAAAACAGCGCTTAAAAGGTTTTGTTATGATGATCGTAGGTCTTATGATAAGCACGATTGGCTTGGATCCGCAATCAGGCGTTCAAAGATTTACATTTGATTTATTATCGCTTCACGGCGGTATAAATTTTCTAATCGTAATCATCGCAATATTTGCGTTTGGCGAAGTTTTAAGAAGCTTTGAAAATATCGGGGAAGGTAAAAAACAAGTCCAAAAGAAATTCGGCAGAATTTGGATTACAAAAGAAGATTGGATGTTAAGTCAAGGTGCTATTTTTAGAAGTGCGCCTTTGGGATTTTTAATCGGTGTTTTACCGGGTGCTGGCGGAACAGTCGCTGCGATTATGGCGTATAACACACAAAGATCCATTTCAAAGCAGTCGTTCAAATTCGGAAAAGGCGCCATTGACGGCGTTGCCGCTCCTGAATCAGCCAATAACGCAGCTTCTGTTGGAGCAATGATTCCTATGCTTACTTTGGGCGTTCCGGGTTCTGGAACGACTGCCGTTATGCTTGGAGCATTGACTATTTTAGGTATGCAACCAGGACCTTTGCTATTTCAAAATCAATCAGCCATAGTTTGGGGGTTAATCGCTAGTATGTTTGTGGGAAATATTATTTTAGCTTTTGTAAATATCCCGCTTGCTGGGCTCTTGGTAAGAGTTTTATCTGTTCCTCCTAAAATTTTGTATCCGATAGTCTTGGCTTTTACATTTTTGGGAGTTTATTCTATTAGTAATGCAACAAGCGATTTTTATGTATTATTAATATTTGGAATTATTGGCTATTTGCTATCAAGGGCAGATTTCCCAATGACTCCTTTGGTTCTGGCGTGTATAGTAGGAACCGGTATGGAAAATTATTTTAGACGAGCCTATAAGCTTCACGACGGGGATTTAAGCATTTTCGTCGGTTCGCCTTTGTGCTGGACTTTTATAATTTTAACCGCTTTGGTTCTCGTGCTTCCTATAATTAGAAGTAAATTTAAAAAAGAACCTAAAAACAACAACAAAAACACATTTTAATCTAATATAGCCCGAATTTACCCAAATTCGGGCTCTTTCTTATAATACTATCATCTTTGTAAATTTGTAGAATTAGGCAATAAATTTGTAGAATTGTTCTATTAAATTTCTAACCAAATTTGGTAAAATTTCTACGAAATTTAACTACTCGTAAGGAAATTTTATGCAAAGACGAAGTTTTTTAAAAAATTCTATGGCGTTGGGGGCTGTGGCATTTGGCTTAAATCCACTTTTTGCAAATGTAATTTTAGGAGAAAATATGCAAAATTCATCAAATTTAGTTCCAAATTTTACTTTAAATAACGGCAGGAAAATCCCTATTTTAGGCTATGGCACTTGGGATATTCGTGGCAAGGACGGGCTTAGAGCCATAGAAAATGCCCTAGAAGTGGGCTACCGCCACATTGACTCAGCGCAGTATTATCGCAACGAAGACATCGTAGGCGAAGCTGTGCGAAATAGTGGCATAAAACGAGATGAGATTTTCGTAACTTCAAAGCTAATGTGGGGCGCAAATGTGGGCTTTGATGGTGCAAAAAGGGCAGTTTATGAAAGCCTAGATGCGCTTAAATTTGATTATATTGATTTATATCTAATCCACACTCCTTATGGCGATATTAAGGGCATTTGGGCTGGATTTTGTGAGCTAGTGGGAAAGGGGCTAATAAAATCAATAGGCGTTAGCAATTTTAGCGTGGATTTAGTGAGAGAGCTTTGTGATGAATTTAGTGTAAAACCTGCGCTTAATCAAATCGAGCTTCACCCATTTAAACAACAAATTCGCGCGCAAACCGAGCTTGATAAGCTAGGTGTCGCCACTCAGGCTTATTCGCCTTTTGGCACGGGAAGTTCTAAAATTTTAAAAAATGAAACGCTTCAAAAAATCGGTGAGAAATACGGCAAAACCGCGGCGCAGGTAATTTTGCGTTGGCAAATCCAAAGGAATATCATCACTATCCCAAAAACCGCGACAAAGTCCCGTATGATCGAAAATATAAGCATTTTTGATTTCAAGCTTAGCGATGAAGATATGAGAGAGATTGCAAATTTAAATAGATAAATTTAAAAACCAAAATTTAAGGAGCAAAAAATGGCAATTATTAATGTCGATATTCAAAAATCCTACCACATTTTAAACCACGGTGCCACGACGATAGTCTCGGCTGAATTTGAGGGCGTAAAAAACGCTATGGCGGTTACTTGGGCGTGTCCGCTTGATTACGACAAAGTTACGATAGTGCCG
>JAGBJQ010000018.1 GCA_017934385.1 Campylobacter sp.
AATATCGAAGCTGGGGCGGACGAGGGGCTGCAAGAAGGAGCTACAATCATCACATATAACGGCGTGCGCGTAGAAGTAGCCACAGGCGAGAGCGTAACGCTCGAAAACGCGCCAAATAACACGACTTTCACGCTTTATGCGGTAGGGCTAAACGGCGAAGCGTATAAAAGTGATAGCGTGAGCGTAAGGGTGTAAAATCGCGAGAGTTTGGGGAGGATATTTTAAGCGGTTTAGAGTGAAATAAAAATTCTCATTTTTTACGACCTGGGGAGTTAGCGAGAATTGCCTAATCCTGCAAAAGGTAAAAAATGAGAATTTTTTTTACCTTTTCGGTGAGATTTATCACAATCCAGTAAAATTTAAATTCAAAATTCTACTTAAATTTAGCATTGAACGATTTT
Organism: Campylobacter sp.; assembly: GCA_017934385.1. Classification (GTDB taxonomy): domain Bacteria; phylum Campylobacterota; class Campylobacteria; order Campylobacterales; family Campylobacteraceae; genus Campylobacter_B. The sequence goes on from JAGBJQ010000018.1 coordinate 402, forward strand.
TTTGAATTTAACCTGCGCCGTGAAATTCTCTGTAAGGGGGAAGGGGGCTTGAATTGCGAGGTCGCTCCCCTTCCCCCTTACAATCCCCAAACCCCCGACGACGCGTTACAAGGTGGCTAAATTTAAAGCTTCGCTTTAAATTTAGCTGGTTTTATTTTTACGGAAATGCTTCGCATTTCTCACAATGACAAATTATACAAAATTCAAGGTCAGTATTTGGCGAAATTTAAAATTCCACAAATGAGACGCCAAGGCCGATTTTATCGACACTTTTTTTATAATCCGCTAGGCTCTCAGCGTATCCGCTAAAATACCTAAAATACCCATAAAGCCCGCTGTTAAATAGCGGAAATATAAAATCAAGCTCGATTGCACCGCGATTTTGCGAGTTTAAGCGCAGATTGTTGCGCCATTTGGCCATGACTTTGTGTCGCCCGAAACTATACGAAGCGCGCAAATCCCCATACCCCATATACTCGCTAATGTCCTTGTTGCGCTGATCTAGCCCGAAAGCATACCAAAGTCTCGGCGTGATTTCAAAGCCCCCAAACCTCCACGAACTTTGCGCATAAAGATGATTTATCGAGCGTGAATCCACCCCGTCCTTGCCGTTTGATTCGTGCAAAACGCCAAGTTTTAGCTCATCGGCAAAATCTGGCGTCAGACTCATAAAAAGCTCTGGCTTGTAGTTATTTTCCCTAAATGGCGCGCTATCAGCGGTGATTTGCCACCACGAATTTTGCGTGTAAGCAAAAGAAATTTTCTCGCCAAAGCCAAAATAATCATAGCTTATAGGCCGTTCGAAACTAAACGCAAAGTGCGCTTCGTTGGGGCTACGACCCTCTTTTTTATGATGATCGTGGGTAAAGAGAGCGTAAATTGGCTCGTAATATTTAATGCCCAAAAATTCGCTAAAATTTTGATTTTTGCTTGGTTTTGGCGTGGAATTCAAGTCTAAATTCGCTAAATTTTGCTTTTTCAGATACTGCGCCGAATTTTTGCCAGAATTTGACGCTAAATTTGACTTTGAAATTCCGCTTGAATTTTGCGCGCCAGTATTTGCAAGAGCTAATTTTTTATAATAAATCATAGCGTTTTTATAATCGCCCTTTGCCTCAAAATCCCTAGCTTTCGCCAAAATTTCGCCATCATCTGCGCACAAAACACTAAATAGCGCCAAAAATAAAATTTTAGTTTTCAACTTTTTCTAAATCGCTTTCGTAATTGATATTTAAAAACTGCGCTTTATCTTTAAATTTTAAAATTTCACTATCGCAAGAAGTAATAAATTCGCCGATTTTATGGTTATTTTCGCGGTAAAATTTCAGCGCACGCTCCGCCAAATCCCCGCTAAAAAATCCGCATAAATTATGCGTTTTTTCGCCATCACTTGCAAGCGAAATCTCAGCCCTACTCTCCCAAAGCGCGCGAATTGCCTCTTCGCTCACAAATGGCGTATCAGCAGGCACGATGAAAACCTTTTCCCCAGCAAACCCCTTTAACGCCGAATACAGCGCACCCATAGGCGAAAAATCCTCGAAATCATCTTTTATCAAAGGAAGCGGGGGGCTAAATTTTTGCGATTTTGCACAGACAAAAACCTGCGAAAAAATGCGAGAATACCTTTTAAAACAAAAATGCGTCATGCTAGGCTCGCCCAAAAATGGCTCTACTGCCTTATCTCTGCCAAAGCGAGAACTTTTGCCACCGCACAAAATCACGCAAAATCTAGGCTCGCCCAAGCCTATCCCTCTTGCATATATTTTGCCTTGCCAAGCGCGTTATTTCCGATGAAATGATACAGGCTTGGGGCTTGAAGTTTGGCTAGTTTTGGATATTTTTGCCTTAGTGTTTTCCAGATATCATAGACCCTCATGCCGCTTTTATACAAGCTCATAATCTCGTCGAAATGCTCATCATACAGGCTTGGTTTTTTAAGAAGTGAAATTTTGCGCCCCATATCGAGTTTGGCGTTGGTTTCTATAAACTCATGGATTTGCACCTCTGTGATTTTGGTAAAATCTTCTGGGTATTTCTCTCTCATTACTCGCAAAATATCTTTGTCAGAAATGCCCTTGAAATGGAGCTTTTTAAGCTCAAATTTATACGCTTGCAAAAGCTCGTTTTTGCTCTTTGCAATTGCGCGAATTTTGTTTTTTTCGTCCTTACAATTCGTAGCGATGAAGTGCGTTAGCCCCGAAGCGCTCACAGATTTTTTAAACTCCGCGTCCTTCTCGCCGATATGGGCTAAAATCGCTTTGACCGTGTATCCCCTTGAAACCAGCTCCTCGATATCTTTCGCGTATGGAGCATAGTCGAATTTCGCACGCGAAAACCCGGTTTGCGCGGTAATTTTTTTGTAAATTTTCGTATATTGCGACTTGTTAATATAATTTTTTTTCAAGGCTTTTCGAAGCTCTGCGCTAATCGCGCTAAAATCATCATACGACGCAATACTTGTAATCAAATCAGATTCATTTACGACACTGCCATCTACCACAACAATGCTTACAACCTTCATACCGCCCTCCTTAAATTTTACTTTTAAAAAGCCTCACGCTTTTAGAGAAAATTATACTATTAATATGGCAAAAAAGTGTTGAAATTTTCAATTTTTTTTAAATTCTAACAATTAAGAATTCATCTGTATAATTTAGTAAAATTTTAACGATTAGGATAGTATTATGATAGAGGTTTGGAAGCTGACAAAACGCCATGTAGATGAGCCAGATAATGCACCGAAATTTAAAAATATCACTATTTTTACAAGCCTTGGGCATGGGGTTGGCACGATTGATTTTAGCGAGAAGATTTGCGAATTTAGCGAAAATGAGTGGGAAGAGATACTAAGCGTGGGCGATGAATACGCGAAATTTAAGCTAGGAAATATCGCCACGATAAATGAAATTGAAATTTTCCCAGAACACGCCGAGGCGCTTTTAAAAAGCGTCGCAGACTCGCGTTTGGGCGAGATTTTGCGAAATTTAAACGAAGGTTATCTCACGCTAAAAAGAGTTAATCTATGAAAAAAGCCCTGCTTTGCGTAGGAAATGAGCTCAGAGGCGACGATGGCGTAGGCGCACAGGTCGGTAAAATCGCCATGCGTGAGCTTCCTGACTGGGAGGTGTTTTTTGGCGGAGACATGCCAGAAAACGAATTTTCCAAAATCAGAGCTTACGCGCCAGAAATCTTAGTCGCTGTCGATGCAATCGGCGTGATAATGGACGAAAACGCCAAATTTGAGTGCGAATTCGTGGATTTAAGCGATGATGTGAGTTATTTTTACAGCGCGCACAATATCCCAGCGTGCGTGTGGATCAAATACCTGCGCGAATTTATCCCAAAAATACTATTTTTAGGCATTAAGGTTGATTTGCTAAATTTAGGCGAATTTTCCTCCACGCTCTCGCAAACAGCCAAAACTGGCGCACTTCTTGCAATCGAAAAAATCAAAGAATTAGACAAAAATTTGCAGGATTAGGCAAGGGATTTGGAGGATTGTTCTACCAAATTCCACCCCAAATTTGGTAAAATTTCTGCAAATTTAACCTCTCGCAAGGAAATTTTATGCAAAGACGAAGTTTTTTGAAAAATTCTGTAATTTTTGGCGCAGGCGTGATTGTGGGCGCAAATTCGCTTTTTGCAAACAAGGGGGCAAAAATGCAAAATTTAGTTCCAAATTATGAATTAAACAATGGCGCAAAAATCCCTATTTTGGGCTATGGCACTTGGGATATAAGAGGAAGCAAGGGTCAAAAAGCTATTGAAGATGCCCTAGAAGTCGGCTACCGCCACATTGACTCGGCGCAGTATTATCGCAACGAAGATATCGTAGGCGAAGCTGTGCGAAATAGCGGTATCGCTAGAAGCGAAATTTTCGTAACTTCAAAGCTTCAATGGGGCGCAAATGTGGGCTTTGAGGGTGCAAAAAGGGCAGTTTATGAAAGCCTAGACGCGCTTAAATTTGATTATATCGATTTGTATCTAATCCACGCTCCTTATGGCGATATTAAGGGCATTTGGGCTGGGTTTTGCGAGCTAGTAGAAAAGGGGCTAATAAAATCAATCGGCGTTAGCAATTTTAGCGTGGATTTAGTGCGAGAGCTTTGTGATGAATTTAGCGTAAAACCCGCGCTTAATCAAATCGAACTCCACCCTTTTAAACAACAAATTTTGGCGCAAAACGGACTTGATAAGCTTGGTGTCGCCACTCAGGCCTACTCGCCTTTTGGCTCAGGTAGTTCTAAAATTTTAAAAAATGAAACGCTTCAAAAAATCGGCGAAAAATACGGTAAAACGGCAGCACAGGTGATTTTGCGTTGGCAAATCCAAAGGAATATCATCACTATCCCAAAAACCGCGACAAAGTCCCGTATGATCGAAAATATAAGCATTTTTGATTTTAATTTAAGCGATGATGATATGAAAAAAATCGCAAATCTTGAAAAATTTTAAAGGAGAGAGTATGTTTTTTAAAAAATCAATCTTAACACTAGCCATAACTTCGCTATTTTGCGGGGTTTGCATGGCAAATGAAACGGGAGGAAATATGCAAATTTCACAAAACGAAATCAAAAATTTAAACCAAAAAGAGCTAAATTTAACCAAAATTTCAGCGTTTTTGGCTAGTTCAAATTTAAGCGAGTTAAAAATCGCTGTAAATTCTGCGCTTGATAGCGGTATAAGCGTGGCTGAGATTAAAGATTTAATGGCGCAACTTTATGCGTATTGTGGCTTTCCAAAAGCCCTAAACGGACTTGGTGTTTTGAGCGAAACGCTTAAAGAGCGCGAAAAAATGGGCTTAAAAACCACACAAGGCACGGAAAATAAAATCATAGAGAAAAATTTGAATAGCCTTGAAATCGGCTCTAAAACCCAAACCGATTTAGTGGGCTCAAAAGTCGATTTAAGCGCACTTAGCGCAGATGTGGATTATTATTTGAAGGCGCATTTATTTGGCGATATTTTTGCGAGTGAAATTTTTTCGTGGAAGGAGCGCGAGATCATCACGGTTGCAGCCCTTGCGGCGATGAGTGGCACAGAGCCACAAAGGGACGCTCACATAAACATAGCCAAATTAAACGGCGTTAGCGACGCACAAATAAATGAAATTTTAAATATTTCAAATTCGGCTAAATTTAGCAATTCTAGTGCCATGAGTAAGGACGAATTCGCCAAAATTAGCCCATTTGGCGTGGGCGAACTAAACAGTGCGTATGCGAAGTATTTCAGCGGAAATAGTTACTTAAACGCCGTCTCAACCGAACAAGTCAAAATGTATAATGTGGTCTTTGAGCCAAGCTGCCGCAACAACTGGCATATCCACCATGCCAAAAGCGGTGGCGGTCAAATCCTAATCGCCACAGCAGGTCGCGGATACTACCAAGAATGGGGCAAGGAAGCCGTGGAAATGAAAGCAGGTGATGTCATAAATATACCAGCTGGCGTCAAACACTGGCATGGCGCAGCAAAAGATAGCTGGTTTGCGCATATCGCCGTCGAAGTCGAGGGCGTGGAAGCTAGCAACGAGTGGCTAGAACCAGTAAGCGACGAGCAGTATGGAAAGCTAAAATAAGGAGCAAAAAATGGCAATTATTAATGTCGATATTCAAAAATCTTACCACATTTTAAACCACGGTGCCACGACGATAGTCTCGGCTGAATTTGAGGGCGTAAAAAACGCTATGGCGGTTACTTGGGCGTGTCCGCTTGATTACGACAAAGTTACGATAGTGCCGCACAATGGCTCATTTACACGCACTTTGATTGAAAAAAGCGGATATTTTGCGGTGCAAATCCCAGTTTTTACGCAAAAAGATTTGCTTTTAAATTTGGGCGATGAAAACAATTCTCGCTTCGACAATCCGCATAAAATGGACGGCGTGGAGCTGTTTTATCAAGGCGATTTTAAAGTCCCGCTAGTCGCAGGTTGCGCTGCATGGATAATCTGCAAGGTTATCCCGGAGCCTCACAACGAGCAAACTTACGACCTTTTTATCGGACAGGTTGTGGCAGCCTACGGCGACGATAGGGTTTTTGACGGCAGCCACTGGCGTTTTGATGAAGTGGGCGATGAGCTAAAAACGCTTCATTATGTAGCAGGGAAAAAATTTTATCTTGACGGCAAGGGCGTTTGAAATTTTAAATTTAAAAGGAAAAAATGAAACGCAGAGATTTTATTAAAAATTCCGCTGTGCTGGGAAGTGCTATGGCTTTTGGCGGTGTGTTAAATTTAAACGCTCAGCAAAATTCGGCAAATTTAAATCCAAAATTTGCAAATTTAAAAATTTCAGAAGAAAATCAAGGAGAAAAAATGCAAAAATTTTACATTATCGACGGCTCAAAGGAATTTTGGGGAAGCAAAGGTGAGCTTAGTAAGCTTTTGTGCGAGACAGCAAAACAGACGCTTGAAAGCCTAGGCAAAAGCGTAGAAATCAAAAAAATCGACAATGGATATGAGCAAAAAGTCGAATGCGATAAAATTTTAGAAAGCGATTGTGTGATTTGGCAAATACCTGCGTGGTGGATGGGCGAGCCATGGATTGTGAAAAAATATATCGATGAAGTATTTATGGAAATCACTATGAAAACTGGCGGAAACGACGGCAGACACCGCACTAATCCTACCAAAGACTACGGCAAGGGTGGCAAACTCATAGACAAAAAGTATATGTTTAGCGTGACATGGAACGCCCCGCTTGACGCGTTTGATGACAAGGACGAATTTTTCGGTGGAGTGGGCGTGGAGGCTGTGTATATGCACCTGCACAAAACAATGGAATTTGTGGGAATGACGGGCTTTCCTACATTTATGTGCAACGATGTCATCAAAAATCCGAAAATAGAAAAATTTGTGAGCGATTACAAGGCGCATTTGCAAAAGATTTTTGGGTAAAATTTATGAAATTTGCTAAATTAATTTGCACAATTTTAGCGATTTTGACGCTGTTTTGTGGGTGTGCTAGAAATAGCGACAATAAATTTAGTCAAATTTCAAACGAAAGCGAAAACAAAATGGGTAAAAAAGCTTTAATCGTGGGTGCCACAGGTGTCGTTGGGCGAGAAATTTTAAACGAGCTTTTAAGCGATGAGAGTTACGATAAAATCACAATTTGGGTGCGAAGAGACCCAGAAATTTCGCACCCAAAACTTACGACAAAAGTTATAAATTTCGATGAAATTTCGCAAATTTCACCCGAATTTTTCGATGAAATTTTTTGCGCTTTGGGAACTACGATGAAAATAGCAGGTAGCAAGGAGGCATTTTTAAAAGTCGATGTGGAGTATGTGAAAAACACGGCGATTTGGGGCAAAATGGGCGGCGCAAAGCGATTTTTGTTAGTTTCAGCCCCAAATGCCGATGAAAACTCAATGTTTTTTTATTTTAGAGCCAAAGCAATGGCTGAGAAAGCTGTCATAGCCCAGAACTATGAAACTACGCAGATTTTCGCACCTCCTCTCATAAAGGGTGAGCGAAAAGATAAACGCATAATGGAAAAATTTATGATAGGTTTTTATGAGCTTTTCCCAAAATCGTGGTTTGATAACTATCCGATGAGTGGAAAAGAGATCGCAAAACAGATCGTAAAAGCTGCCAAAATGGGCGAAAAAGGGGTTAAATTTTATCGTCTTAGGGCAGTGGATTTAAAAGATTAAATTTAAAGATAAAAATAAAAAGTTAAATTTTAGGAAGCAAGATGAATTTAAAAATTTGCAATATTAGGCAAAAATATGGAAATGAAATTTAAAGAGAAATTTTACTCGATTTTTGAGATAAGGCGCGAGGAAATTAAACTTTTGCTTTACAGTGCGTTTTTTATTTTTTCGCTTTTTTGCTCGTATGCTTTGCTTCGTCCTATTCGCGACGCTCTTGGTATTCATGGCGGAAGCGACGAGCTAAAATGGCTATTTTTAGGCACTTTTGTCGCTACGATTGTTTGTTCGTTTGTAGCTATGTGGCTAAGCGGGGCTATCAGGCGCAAACTCTACACCGACGCCATTTTTATATTTTTTGCCCTAAATTTGCTAGGATTTTTTGTCGCTATGCGATTTATTGACGCCCAAAGCCCCGCATTTGTCACACTTTGCAGGGTTTTTTACATTTGGGTTAGCGTTTTTAATCTCTTTGTCATAAGCTCGGCTTGGAGCGTCCTAGCAGATGTTTTTAGCAAAGAAACGAGCAAATCAATGTTTGGCATAATCAGCGCAGGAGCTAGTTTGGGTGGGATTACAGGGGCTGGTTTGGTTAGCTTTTTGCGAGAAGTGGAGACTGGGAATTTCATATTTTTATCGGCGTTTTTGCTGTTTTTTGCCTTGATTTTGAAAAATTTAATCATAAAAGAGGGACTAAATTTGCTTAAAAACGCTGATGAAAAAGCAAATTTCACTCAAAAATTCAGCACTCCCCTACCCAGCAAAAATCCGCTTGATGGCTTTAAAATCATCGCTAAATCGCCCTATTTGCTATCTTTTGTAGGCTTTGTTTTGTTGCTAACGAGTGTTAGCACATTTTTATACATGGAACAAGCTAGGATTGTGCGCGCGGTTTTCGAAACCCGCGAAGCCAGAGCCGCAGCCTTTGCAAATATCGATCTTATCGTGCAAAGCGCTAGTTTTTTTATACAAATTTTCCTAACGGCAAAAATCGCTAAATTTTTTGGCATAAAGTGGCTTTTGGCTCTGCTTGGATTTGTGATTGCACTCGGATTTATCATGCTAAATTTCACACACCCAGCATTTTGGGGCATTGCGCTTGTGATGAGCCTGCGTAGAATCGGTGAATACGCCCTTGTAAAACCGGCTCGCGAAATGCTTTTTGTCCCGCTTGATAGCGAAAGCAAATACAAGGTCAAAAACTTCCTTGACACGGTCGTTTATCGTGGCGGAGACGCGCTCTCATCGCAGGTCGAAGGCGTAGCGCTGGCTAAATTTGGCGTGAGTGGGGTTTTGATTTTGGGTGCAATAATTTCGTTTGTTTGGGGAATTTTGGGCCTAAATTTAAGTAAAAAATATGAGAAATTAAAATAAAATTTGCAGAATTAGGCAAAATTTAAAAAGGAAAAACATGAAAAATTTAAATAAATTTTCACTTTTTTGTGTGAGCATGGCTGTGGCACTAAGCCTAGCAGGGTGCGCCAAACACGATACAACTCCCCAAAATTCGGGGCTGAAATTCGAAAATAGCGCGAAGCAAGAGTATATGGCAGCGCAAATGGATAAATTTTTTAATCCTGATAAAAACGCGCCAAAACCTGCGCCATTTAGCGCACCTAGCAGCTGGGAGCACAGCGAGATAATGAGTGGCGAGCTAAAAATCGAAAAATTAGCAAATTTGAAATCAAACTCAAATTTAACCATATTGCAACTCCACGGCGGCGGTTATGTGGGCGGACTAAACGATAGATACCGAAATTTCGCCCTAAAACACGCTTCGGTTACGGGCGCGAAGGAAATTTATATGCTAAATTACCGCCTTGCGCCTAAATTTACATATCCTGCCGCGCTTGAAGATGCGTTTAGCGCGTATGAATATCTGCTTGCTAACGGCGTAAAGCCCGAAAATATCGCAATCATCGGCGATAGTGCCGGTGGAAATTTAGCCCTTGCATTAAGCCTGTATCTAAAAGAAAAAAATGTCGCGCAACCCCGCCTTATGGTGCTAATCTCGCCATGGACGGATATGAGTATGGCTTTGGCTTCCAAAAAAGACAACGCCAAAAAGGACGCTGTTTTGGGTGAGAAAAACAAATTTCTCTACAAAGAAATCATCACTCCGCCAAGCTATGCTAAAAATTTCGATTTAAAAGATCCGCGTCTTTCGCCTTTATACGCCGATTTGAGCGACTTGCCACCAATGCTAATCCAAGTGGGCGCATACGAGCTATTAGCCGATGACGGCGTCGAACTCGCGCGCAGACTAGCCAAAGCTAACGGCGAGTTTAGCCTGAGCGTGTATAGTGGTATGCCGCACGATTTCGCGCTTGTGATGCCAGAGCTTTGGGAGAGCGAGAGCTCGTTTATCGAAATCAAAGATTTTATAAACAGATATTAAAAGGAGAGATTATGAAATACACAAATTTAGGGCAAACCGACATTAAAATTTCGCAAATTTGCCTTGGTTGTATGGGTTTTGGCAGACCAAATCCAAACTTTCTTACTTGGACTGACGCTGATGAGAAAACCTGCGAAAAGGTCGTTGCAAGGGCGTTAGAGCTTGGCATAAATTATTTTGATACCGCAAATGTCTATACCAACGGCGATTCTGAGATTTATCTAGGCAAGGCGCTTCGAAATTTAGGCGTTAAGCGCGAAGATGTCGTCATCGAAACTAAGGTATTTTTCAACGAAGGCAAACTAAGCAAAACGGCAATCATGCATGAAATCGAAGGCTCGCTAAAACGCCTAAATATGGACTATGTCGATGTGTATATGATACATCGCTTCGACTACGACCATGAAATTTATGAGACTATGAGCGCTTTGCACGAGTTAGTAAAAGCCGGAAAAGTCCGTGCGCTTGGGGCTAGTGCGATGTATGGCTATCAGTTTTTCAACATGCAACTATGCGCCGAGCGTGAAAATTTGACCAAATTTAGCGTTATGCAAAATCATTATAGTTTGATTTACAGAGAAGATGAGCGGGATTTAATCCCCGTGTGTAGGCAGTTTGGCACAAGTATCGCGCCGTATAGCCCACTAGCTGGGGGACATTTGGCTCACACTTCGTGGAGTGGATATTCAAAGCGAGTAAATGAAGACAAGGTTTTGTGCGTAAAATACGATGAATTTAAAGAAAGCGATCTTAAAATCATCGCTAGGATTGATGAAATAGCGAAAAATCGCGGCGTAAATATGGCACAAATCGCCCTTGCTTGGCAGTTTGCAAAAGGCGTGGATAGCCCTGTGCTTGGAGCAATTAAAACAGAGCATTTAGACGACTGGGTTAAAGCCCTTGAAATCACACTTGATGAAAATGAAATCAAATACCTTGAAGAGCTTTATGTTCCGCACAAAGTTGTCGGTGCGATTAACAAAGGCGGTCCAGAGCGAATCGAGCGAAAATAAAATTTGCAGGATTAGGCAAGGAATTTACTTAGGCAAAATCGCCTAAGTAAATTCATAACGCATTGTATCCACTAAACGCTAGGACTTCCACTTTGTTATTTTCAATTATTATTGATATTGCGAAATTTTGCCTTTTGACAATACCTTTAAAAAATGCACTTGTGCGTTTATCTTGCGAATTTACGCTAAAACCTTGTGATTTTAGATAATCTAAATTTTGTGATTTTATGGTTTGTATAACTTGTGGTTTTAGATATTTTGTGATATTTCCGTCTGAATTCGAGATTTTTTTAGCCAAAATTATTTCACCCACTAAATAGCTTGGCTCTTTAAAAGCATAATCATAAAATTTCACACCGACAAAAGGTAACACAATGAAAACAAAAATCAAAGCAAAACCAACCATTTGCCTTTTGATTTTTTTATCTTGTTTAAAATAAAAATACAAAGAAAAGAGAAAAAAAATAGCACTTACGGGATAATATAAAATTGCAAAAAAATTACCACTCAGTTGCATAAAAATGGCATAAAAAAATGAAATCAAACATAGCAAAAGTGCCAAAAATCCAAAAAATTTACGCAAATTTAACCACATTATAAACCTTTTTTATATCCATTTTTATGAATTTAATTTCAAAATTATATAAAATTTAAGATAAATTTTTAAAACAATTAAAATTTGCAGGATTAGGCAAGGAATTTGGAGAATTGTTCTATGAATTTTACTCTCAAATTTGCTAAAATTTCATCAAATTTACCGAAAGGATTTTTATGCAAAGGCGAGAATTTTTAAAAAATTCTGCAATCTTAGGTAGCGTGGCACTGCTTGGCGGTGCGTTAAATTTAAACGCGAATTCTTTAAAAGGAGAAGCTATGAAATTTATCACTTTAAATGACGGCAATAAAATGCCAATTCTTGGATACGGCGTGTATCAAATCCCACAAAACGACACCCAAAGGTGCGTTGAAGACGCCATTAGCGTGGGATACCGCTCTATCGACACGGCTCAGGCGTATCAAAATGAGCTTGGCGTGGGAGCGGCGGTAAATTCGGCTATTAAAGGCGGGATTAAGCGAGAGGAATTTTTCATCACGACCAAAATTTGGGTTAGCAACGCGACAGAAAGTGGTGTTTTACGCAGTTTTGAAGCTAGTATGAAAAAGCTGGGCTTAGATTATCTTGATTTGCTTTTGCTCCACCAGCCATATAACGACATTTATGGAGCGTGGCGCGCGATGAGTAAGCTAAAAAACGAAGGACGCATAAAATCAATCGGCGTTAGCAATTTTTATCCTGATCGCCTTGTGGATTTTGCCTTAAATAACGAAATTAAACCCGCCGTTAATCAAATCGAGCTAAATCCATTTCATCAGCGTAAATTTGACCGCGAAATCGCCAAAAAATATGGCACAGCGGTGCAAAGCTGGGCTAGTTTTGGCGAGGGCAGAAACGATATGTTTAATAACCCTATTCTCAAAAAAATCGGCGAGAAATACGGCAAGAGCGTGGCTCAAACAATTTTGCGATATCTAATCCAGCTTGATATCATCGTTATACCAAAAACCACTCGCAAAGAGCGAATGATAGAAAATTTCAGCGTTTTTGACTTTGAACTTGACGCAAACGATATGCAAACAATCGCTAATATGGACGAGCAAACATCGCTATTTAATGATTTCAACCACTTAGACCCAAAAACAGTAGAAATGCTAAACGGCTGGAAACTACCTGATTAAGGGGCTTTTATGAAACGAAGGAATTTTTTGAAAAATTCGCTGATTTTAGGTGTAGTTGCGAATTTGGCGTAAATTTACTAGACGCAGATGAAATCAAAAAAAAGGCAAAATGATGAAAACAAGAAAACTAGGCAACATAGAAGTTTCGCCAATCGGCATTGGTTGCATGGGCTTTTCGCACGGATACGGACAAATTCCTAGCATTGATTATAGTATAGAAGCCATTAGAACCGCTTTTGAATTTGGTTGTTCGTTTTTCGATACTGCCGAAATTTACGGCGCACAACTCTACCACTACGGACACAACGAGCAAATTTTAGGAAAAGCCGTAAAAGAATTTAGAAATAGCGTGGTTTTGGCTACAAAATTAATGTTTGACAAATCTGAAATTTCAGCCGAAGGCTCGGCGTATGCGGTTATCAAAAAGCATTTAGAAAAATCGCTTGAAAATCTGCAAACTGATTATGTTGATTTGTATTATTTACACCGCATAAATCCTGAAATCCCCGTAGAAATCGTAGCTGAGGCTATGGGAAAATTGATTGATGAGAAATTAATTCGCGGTTGGGGACTTTCACAAGTTGCTAAAAACACTATCCAAAAAGCACACGAAATCACGCCTGTTTCAGCCGTGCAAAATCTTTATAACATGGTCGAGCGAGATTGCGAAAGCGAAGTTTTGCCATACTGCTTAGCTAACAATATCGGCTTGGTGCCGTTTTCGCCAACAGCTAGCGGTCTGCTTTCGGGCAAATTAAACGCTAAAAGCGATTTTTCGCATAGCGATGATGTTAGGAAATTTATCCCGCAGTTGTCAAAGGAAAATATGCAAAAAAACGCTCCATTGGTAGAGCTTGTGAATGAATTTGCCAAACGAAAAAACGCAACTCCTGCACAAATCGCCTTAGCGTGGATGTTGCACAAATATCCAAATGTCGTGCCGATTCCGGGCTCAAAAAATAAAGAGCGGATTTTAGAAAATTTAGGTGCTTGGAGCGTGGAATTAAGCGAGAGCGAATTTAGCGAACTTCAAAGCACACTTGATAAAATCGAAATCCACGGACACAGGGGAATAGAAGAGTTTCAAGGTGGCGGTATGAGAGACTGGGGTAAAAAATAATTTTGATGAAAAGACGAGAATTTATTAAAAATACCGCTATTTTTGGCACTATGGCGGTATTTAGTGTGGCAAATTTAAGCCCAAATTTGCTTTTTGGGGCTGAAAATTTGGCAAATTCACAAAATTCAAACAAAGGAAAAAATATGAAAATCTTGCTTTTAGGTGCGACAGGAAGTTTAGGAAGCTTTGTCATTGACGAGCTTTTGAAAAACGAAAACGCAGAGCTAATTTTGTATGTGAGAAATCCTGCAAAAGCCAAAAAATTCCAAAACGAGCGAGTTAAAATAATTCAAGGCGATGCAAACGATACAGCCGAACTCTCAAAAGCTTTGCAAGGCGTAGATGCGGTGTATGCGGGACTTGCAGGGGATTTGGTAAATTTGGCAAACTCCGTAGTAAGTGCTATGCAAAATGCAGGAGTTAAAAGGCTCATTTGGATTACAAGCTACGGAATTTACGGCGAAGCAGAACGCGGCGGCACTCCGCCAAGCTCGTATGTAAATTCAGCCGCTGTGATAGAACGCTCGGATTTGGATTATACGCTGATTCGTCCGCAGTGGTTTAGCTATGTCGATGAGATAAACTACGAAGTTACGCACAGACACGAGAAATTCAAAAATCCATCCGCTCAAATTTCACGCAAAAGCATAGCACATTTGGTTGGGCGTTGTATTTATGAAAACTTTGGCATTAAAGATAGTCTTGGCATAAACCGCCCGTGAATTTGTAGTATTAGGCAAGGAATTTGGAGAATCGTTCTAGGTAAATTTAAGCTAGTTTGTTAAAATTTGCCATAAATTCAATAAATTTATAGTTTATTAAAAGGCAAAAAATGAATAAAAAAAGTAAAAGGCAGTTAGTTGATATTTTTTTGTTGCTTTTACTGATTTTACTTATGAGTTCGCAATCCACTGAGCAAAGAGCACACGAATTTATCGGTGTTTTTGCTCTTTTTATGGTTTTGGCTCATCAAATTTTAAATTTATGGTGGTATAAAAACGCTCTAAAAATTCAAAAAAATCCACTGAATTTAACCCTAAATTTTATAAATTTGGCTCTAATTATTTCATTTATTTTAAGCATTTTTTCGGGTCTATCTATGAGTAAATACGCAACTCCATTTTTAAACGGCATTATAAAAATATCCACAGCAAGGGAATTTCATTTATGCTTAACGCACTGGTTTTTTGTATTTGCGGGGCTTCATATCGGATTTCACGCATTAAAACTTGCAACTTATGCCAACAAATCCAAAATA
>JAGBJQ010000019.1 GCA_017934385.1 Campylobacter sp.
GCTACACTATCATCGAACGCAACTGGAAGTCAGGACACCGCGACTTGGACATCATTGCACTAGATGGTCAAACACTCGTTATTGTTGAAGTGAAAACCATCTCTTTCGCATCTTTGAGGGCTGAAATTTTATTTTCTATTTCGCCAGAATTTTCACTTCTTAGCGATATAGCTTTTTGAATTTCATCTCTTTTTTGTGTTAATTGATTTTCAAATTCTTCACTTACCGTCGCAACGATATTTGAAATTTGTTCGCTAAAAACAATATTTATTTCATTGTCTAATTTGCCTTTGATTTTTGGTATCACACTTGAAATAATTTGATTTTTTATCTCACTTTTTTTACTATCTTTTGTGAAATATGAAATGATTTCAGGCAAAAAGAAAATCACAACTTCCACAACGGGAGCTACGACATTTGTCGTAATGCCTAAAATAGCGGCAAGAGCCTTATAAACCTTACCTGCTTTTTCGGCATTTTCTTTCATAGTAGTATTTAAGGCTTCCAAACCACTCATAGCATTTTTTAATAAATTTTCTACACCGCTTGAAACTTTTTCTAGCCAAGTATCATCGATTGCAAAATTTTCTAAATTTAGCCCTTTTAACTCAAATTTAAAATCCCCGACTATATCCGAGCTAATAGAATTTAGTCTTCTTCTAGTCTCTCTAATAAGCGTATTTTGGATAATATCGTTCATCTCTGCTTCAAAACCTACCCCGCTCATAGCTAAATTTGCTAGATTGTCAGCACTATCATATAAATCTCGTTCTATGCTCTTAACGATACTACTAGCCGTATTTGAGCTATACTTTGCCTTGATATTTTCAATGGTACTTTCTTTTTTATTTTGCAATTTTATCACTGCATTTTCTAACTCTTTTATGGCTCTATCACTTGCTTCCTTATCATTTTGAAGTGCATTTATTTGTGTAGCAATGGCACTTTCCAGTGCAAAGCTATCGTCTTTTAAATCAGGTAAAACAATGCTTTTAAATAATTTTCCGCTATCAACTGATGATAGAATTTTGCCTAAATTATCGCCGTCATCTAATCCAATGGCAATAACTTCTTTGTCGTAATCAAAATAATCTTGCAACTGCGATTTTATATGCGATTTTATCTCTTCTACATCGTTATCTGAACGCAAATTTGCCTTGCTTACACAAACTATAAAATCTTTTGAAAGTTCATTTATATTTTGTAATTCACGCATAACTTTATTTGTTATACCGCCTTCTTCTACACTAACTAAAACGATGAAAAATTTACCTTTGGAAAGATAATTTAAAATAGCCTTGTTATGCAATGAGATAGGCGAGTCAAAACCCGGCATATCGACCAAAATAAGCGGTTCTATATTTTTTAAATCATCATTATCTAAAAACGCTTTAACATACTCGTATTTGTCTGAATTTTCATTTATAGATTTGCTTTTTGAAATTTCAAAAGTATCAAATTTATCATCATCAAAAATCGCTTCAAAGCGTTCGTTTTTATCATAAATTAGCTCCGTTGCAAGTGCAGTCTCAGGTGTAATAGCCACAGATAAAATTTGATTTTTTAAAAACGAATTTATAAAAGTGCTTTTTCCTGCACTAAATCCACCGATAACTGGGACAATTAAACGCATTTCGTCAATGGCTTTGCTTAACTCTTTTTGCTTAGTTGTATCAAAATCGATACTGCTTAAAACTTCGCAAACTTCGTCTAAATACGATTTGTATTTAACCTGTAAATTTTTCACATTTTCTCCTTAAAAAAATTTGACTAAACCAACCCGCGTTTGGCGGACTTGTTTAGTGAAATTTAAAGGCTTTTGGCGAGTGAAATTCGCAAATTTAGAAATTTTGCAAATTCGCAAATTTTCACTCGCGCATTAGCCTACGATTTCTAAGAGCGAGGAAATGGTTTATCTCCCACAAGCATGTCTTTTACAAGACCCAAGACACCGCCAATTTGACTTCCAGTATTCGCCCTTGGCACTTCTTTACTTACTTCATTTTTCTCATCATGCGTTTTTTGCAAATCCCTAGCGTCTGATAAAATATCTTCGAGTTCGTATTTTAGATCTGCGCCACTATCTAGTTTTTTATCGATTTCATTGTATAGCTCATCATCGTCCATAGCCTCCTGGACTTGTTCGAGTTTCGCACTTTTCTCATCGATTTCTTTGATTGCAAATTCACAAAGCGCGATTATCAAATTCACCTCCAAATCCCATTGTCTAATGAGTTCTGGGGCGTTTTTTGCCCACTCGCTTTGCAGATTTATCTTATCATATCCGCCAGTGCAACCAAATTTCTCAGCCTCCTCAGATATATCAGCCAATCTCTGCCTTAAATCATCTAAACTCTCATCAAGCTCGCTAAGCGTCGCCTCCGTATCTACAAAACCGCTTACACCACCGACTACTGCGCTTTCATCAAAAATTCCCAAATCCATATCTTTCTCCTTGTTTTTTAAATTTCTCTCACATTTAAATATCGTTTGCAAATATCAGCTCCCAGAAACGCATTATTCTTTTTCTCGCCCCAGCCAAAGGCTTCGTCTATGGCTTCGCATTTTTCGTCAATAACCTCAGAAATGCTTGAAGCTGTGCTTTCTATGGCGTCTTTCGCGCTCTCGAAACCATCACAAACGCTATCTATGACATCAGCGACTTTATCGGCAAACTCTGCGTCCTCTTCGCATCTACTTTTGACATACGCTAACGCACCTACTCCTGCTATCGCACCTACGCCTAAACCTAAGAAAAACTTCCACATTTTTCAATCCTTTCGTAAAAAATTTATGGTATTTTACGAAATGGTTGCGACAGGGTTTGTCGTTTCTCATAAATTTCCGCCATTTTTTAGATAATCTTGCAAAATTTTTTCAAATTTACTTTGCAAATTCGCTGGTTCGATGATTTTGATATATGGCAGATAGAGTTTTGCGAAATTTAAAATTTCATCTTCAAACGCCGCAGTTACGGCAAGCGTGGCGAATTTATCGTTTTTATCAATAAAATTTTGCGAGATGAAAAATTTTTTGCGCCCAAGGTATGCAAGTGCAGTATTATCCACGCGCAGTCTCGCACTCACGGGGCTTTGCGAAAACCAATGATTTTTGTTTTCTTTGATTTGGGCTAGTTTTTTGATTTCTGGCGAAAAGGTTTGTTCCAAAACATCTAAATTTGAAATTTTCTCAAATGTAAAGGTCTTTAAAACCCCCATTTCATCGCATAGCACATACCATACACCAAGACGGAAAATAAAGGCATAAGGCTTTGCGGTGCGCTCCTTGCCCGAGTAAGTGAAATTTAAAATATTGTGATTTTTGATAGCGTAGCAAATCTCCTCAAAATCCCTTTTGAGCGTGGAATTTGGGACAAATTTGTCAAATTTGGCGTCGATTTTATAAACGCCGTTTAGTAGGTCTGTGATTTCCTCACTTCCAAAGCTTGGGAAAATCTCGCTAACGCCTAAATTTCGCGCTAGACTAAGCGAGCAAGTATCTAGAACCCCCCCCCAACGCAGTTTGCGTGAGTTACGCCGTTTTTGGTCTCAAACTCAAATCCATACGCTCTAAGCGCCTTCAAATCCCTCTGTATCGTCCGAACATCTACGCCAAATTCGCTTTGCAAATCTTTCTCGCGAAAGCTCTCGCCCAAAAACGCAAATTGCATAAATTTAAGAAGTCTAATAGCGATATTTTCGCGACTATCTTTGGTTTTGCCCATTATCTTTTTCATTGTCCATTACCTAAAATAAAGCCTGCATTGTATCTTTTTTCACCTTAAAACCAAGCAATTAAAAGTTAAAATTTTGGTAAATTTAACTTATGCTATAATCACGCTTTAAAATTTACAAAAAGGTAAAAAGATGAAAATCGTTCCTTGGATTATCGTTATATTTATGATTTATGTGGTGTATTATTTTATTTCTCGTTCCGAAAAGCGCATCACAGCGCTAGAAAAGCGACTAAACCAAGCCGAGAGCAACTACGACGAGCTAAAAAAACAGATCGAAACCAACCGCATGCTAATCCAAGAAAACAGCCCAAAAGAGCCAGAAGCAGAAGAAAACGCCTACGAAGATTGAAATTTGGGGTTAATTTAAATTTAACCCATGCTACCCCAACGCCCTAGCAATCAGTTCTAGCGGATTTACGCATTTCATATCGATTTGCGCTAAGCCAAAGGCGTTATTTAGCTGCATTCTGCACGCGCTACACTCCGCACTTACGATTTTTAGGGGGCTATCTTTGAGCGAGGCGACCTTATCAAGCCCAGCCTTGCGCGAGAGATGATATTTTTCGCTTTGCATTGTTACACCGCCAAATCCACAGCATTGATCGGCGTTTGGCATTTCGATTATTTCGTAATTTTGCGAGAGCAAATTTCGTGGTTCGCGCCAAATTCCTTGCATTTTGCGTGAGTGGCACGGATCGTGGTATGTGATTTGCCCTATTTTTCCGCGCTCTGATAAAATTTCTTTTAAATTTGTAAATTTATCAAAATACTCCGTCGCTAGATAAATTTTACTCGCCACGGCCTTTGCGCGCTCTTGCCAGTGTGAATCGCCCTCGAAAAAATGCACATAATCGACTTTTAGCATACCAGAGCATGTGGCTTCTGGAACGACGATAGCGTCGAGATTAGCTAGCATTTTTTCAAAATACTCTATGTTAAATTTCGCGTTTTTCTCCACAGAGCCAAAATCCCCAGTAAAATACTGTGGCGCGCCACAGCAGGCTTGCTTTTTCATCAAATGCACATTTAAATTTAGGCTTTTTGCGATTTTCAAAAACGCCTCGCCAATGCCCGTATATGCGTAGTTTCCCATACAGCCGATAAAAAGCCCAATAGTTTTGCTTCCGCCATTATCGATAAATTCAGGGTGTGAGTTCATAAAGCTTTTTTTCGCCAAAGTCGGCAGCGTGCGCTCCACGCTCATCATCGGCACCGAAAATCGCGGCTTCATCGTATTTCCGCGCTCACTATCTTTTTGCGTCTTAAAGGCGCACGGCACGAAAAAATACCCTAGTCTTGCTGCTAAATCCAAAATTTTGCGGTGAGATAAAAACCAAAACGCAGCCCTTTTATACCACGCTATACCAAATTTTTGCGCGATTTTGTAGCGCGCGTTTTCAATCGCAGTATCGGTAGGCAGGGAGTCGTTGCACACATCGACGCAACTTGTGCATAAAAAACAGCTCTCAAAGATATTTTTCATATTTTTATCGAGTTCGAGTTCGCCCCGCTCTACCGCACCAAGCAGGTCCAAAAACCCGCGTGGGCTGGTAACTTCGTCGCTATTGATATTATGAATCGTGCAGGCTGGAATACATTTGCCACATTTTACGCATTTATCGCTTAGGGTTTTGAAATCATACATTTTTTACACCGTTTTTGAGAATTTTTTCTCGCCCAAATTTTTGTGCATATACTCATCAAAGCACATTGCGATATTGCGGATTAGAAGCGTTCCAGTCGGCGTTACGCTAAGCTCATCGTCTGAAATTTTCACAAAATCTTTGAGATATTCAAGCTCTTTTAGCGAATTTGCAAAATGCTCGAAAAATTTAATATTATGCTTAGCTTCGATCTCTTTGATATTTACCCTGAAATTCGCCATTAGGCTCATTACGACATCTTTACGAAGCAAATCCTCGCTATTTAGCAAAATTCCT
Source organism: Campylobacter sp. (assembly GCA_017934385.1). Taxonomy (GTDB): domain Bacteria; phylum Campylobacterota; class Campylobacteria; order Campylobacterales; family Campylobacteraceae; genus Campylobacter_B. The sequence goes on from JAGBJQ010000019.1 coordinate 5,677, forward strand.
TTGAAAAACGGCAATTTTCCGCTATCAATCGCCTCCTCATACGGCGCCATATCTTTGAAATTTTGCGCATAATGCCGCGCGCCCTCGCCGATACTTGTTAGCCCAATGCCCACCAAATCCGCGCCACCTTTTGTGGTGTAGCCTTGGAAATTTCTATGAAGCGTGCCGTCTTTAAGCGCAGCGTGAAGCTCGTCGCTTGGCTTAGAATAGTGATCCATGCCGATTGGCTCGTATCCATTAGCGGTCAAAAAATCATGGGTAAATTTTAAAATTTCAAGCTTGATTTTTGGCGCAGGAAGCGTGCTTTCGTCGAATTTACGCATAGATTTTTTTATCCATGGAACATGGGCGTAATTAAATATCGCAAAACGATCTGGATTAAGGCTAAGGGCTAAATTTAGCGTTTCTTGGAAAGTCGCTAAATTTTGATATGGCAAACCATAAATCAAATCCATATTAATAGACTTTATCCCAGCCTTTCGCGCCATATCCATTACGCTTTTTGTCAGCTCATAAGGCTGAATTCTATGGATTTCTTTTTGCACGCGCTCGTTGAAGTCCTGCACGCCGTAACTTATGCGGTTAAAACCATGCGAGATAAGCACATCAAGCTGCTGCTGCGTAAGAAATCTAGGGTCAATCTCACAGCTAATCTCAGCGTCAGCGCTGAAATTTTTAAAATGTTTTTTTATGTTTTTTATGTGGCGATCTAGTTGGTCCGCGTCGAAATATGTCGGTGTGCCACCACCAAAGTGCATTTGCGTCACTACCCTGCTAGCGTCTAAATGCTCGCACAAAATATCCATTTCGCGATCGATGTAGTCTAAATACCTGTCCATTTTATCGCGTTTGCCAGTGTAGATGACATTACAGCCACAAAAATAGCACGCCGAACGGCAAAACGGCATGTGAAAATAAAGCGAGAGTGGGGCGTTTTTGTCTTGGGTTTTTAGCTCGTTTATATACTGCTCGTAGCTGAAATTTTGGCTAAATTCTAGCGCAGTTGGATAGCTCGTATAGCGCGGTCCTGGGCGCGAAAATTTAGCATACGCGTCAAAATCAATGTTTGCCATTTCTGCTCCTTACTAACTCCTCGATATCAATAAATAAATTTGGGTGTGATTGTTTCACGCGCGAAACTATGGCGTCTAAATCTAAATTTATCTTTTTTATGCTTGGGTTTTCGCTCGTGATTTTGCGGATTTCGTCCATGCACACAATCCACGCATCGCCAAAATCCACTGGGGCTTGCTGTAAAATCGAGCGCTCTAATTTTAGGTTGAAATTCTCTGCAATCGCCCCTTTTGCGACTTGGATTAGATTATTTAGCGATTTTAAAGATACCATTGTGTGCAGCTCGCCACTCTCATCTATCCCAAACCACGGCTCCTCATCACTCCATGAACCCTTTTTTAGTGTTAGTTTTTTTTCGTTTGTTTGTGGGTCGTGCGAAATCTCAAAAACCGTGCTATTAGCGTCCTCGATACCGAAAAATTCATTGATTTGATCAATTTTTGTTAATGCTTTATCGTTTTTTTCCACTTAATTACCTCTGTGTCTATCTAACCATACCATTACGCCCTTTTGGCCGTGCAGTCTGTTTTCAGCCTCGCTAAAAACATCGTCTGCGTGGCCCTCTATCACCTCATCACTGACCTCGTATCCGCGATACGCTGGCAAGCAGTGCAAGAAAATAGCATCTTTTTTGGCTAGGCTCATCATATCTTTATCTACGCAAAATCCCTCGAACTGCTTAACTTTGCGCTCTTTTTCGCTCTCTTGTCCCATTGAAACCCAAGTATCAGTCGTAACGACATCTACGCCACAGACTGCCTCGCGCGGATCGTGAGTGTAGAGGATTTTTGCCCCTGAAATTTTGGCGTTTTTCTCGGCTTGCGCTACGATAGACGCATCAGCCTCATAGCCCTTTGGTGTAGCAATTCTAAGCTCAAATCCCAAAATCGAAGCCAGCGAAATCCAAGTGTGCGCCATATTGTTTCCGTCCCCGATATACGCCACGCAGTCCCCACTAGCTCTCTCTTGCATAGTCATATAATCCGCGATTAACTGCACTGGGTGGAGATAATCGCTAAGGCCATTTATCACGGGCACGGCTGAGTATTTGGCAAATTCTTCCAAATCACTTTGTTTATAAACCCTAAGCATAGCCATATCGACCATGCTAGAAATCACGCGCGCAGTATCCCTCACAGGCTCGCCACGCCCAAGCTGAATATCTTTTGAGCTTAAAAACAGCGCTTGTCCGCCTAGCTGATACATACCAGTCTCAAAGCTCACGCGCGTTCTAGTTGAGCTTTTTTCAAAAATCATCGCTAGGGTTTGGTTTTTTAGATACGGTTTGTAATCCTTTGCTTTGGCTTCTTTTTTAATCTCAGCTGCAAGGCGTAAAATTTCAAAAATTTCATCTTTGCTAAAATCTTCAAAAGTCAAAAAATGTCGCATACTCACTCCTAAATTTAGCTAAATTTACGCAAAAGCTCAGCTATTTCTTTTGCGTGATATGAGATTATCATATCCGCTCCTGCGCGTTTTATGCTTATCATAGTCTCCATTAAAACTCGCTCATAATCGATCAATCCAAGCTTCGCTCCGCCTTTTAAAAGCGCGTATTCGCCACTGACATTATACGCACAAATCGGAAGCAGTGTGCGCTCGCGCAAATCACGGATTATATCCAAATATGCAAGTGCTGGTTTTACCATTAAAATATCAGCGCCTTGCGCCTCGTCTTCTAAACTCTCATTTATCGCTTCTAGGCGGTTTGCCGGATCCATTTGATACGAGCTTCTATCGCCAAAGCTAGGCGCGCTCTCCGCTACATCGCGAAACGGCCCGTAATACCCGCTCGCAAATTTCGTCGAATACGCCATAATCGGTAAATTTTCAAATCCATTGCTATCAAGCGCTGTGCGTAAAGTGGTGATTATGCCGTCCATCATACCACTTGGGGCTATCATATCAGCGCCATTTTTGGCGTGGATTAGGGCTTGTTTGGCTGAAATTTCAAGCGTAGCATCGTTATTTACGGTTTGATGAACATGATCTAGTATCCCACAGTGTCCGTGGTCAGTGTATTCGCAAAAGCACAAATCCGTAATCACCATAAATTTTGGAAATTTATCCTTAATCGCGCGAAGCGCAGTGGCGATTATGCCATCATCGCTAAGCGCGTCAGAGCCAATGCTATCTTTAACCTCCGGAATTCCAAAAAGCAAAATTTTATTAATTCCCAAATTTGATAAAATTTCACACTCTTTTAAAATTTCGTCCAAACTCAGCTGAAATACGCCTGGCATGGAGCTTATCTCGTTTTTGACACCTTTACCAGGAACGACAAAAAGCGGGTAAATAAAATTTCTCATCTCTAACGAAGTTTCGCGCACGAGCTCCCTTACTACGGGATTTATGCGCACTCTTCTAAATCGTTTAAACATTGTTTTTCCTTTTTTGGGTAAAATCATTGATTTATAATATCACAAATGGAGTAAATTTTATATGAATATTCAAATTTCGCAGATTGCAAATTTGCCCTCACGCTTCGGTAAATTTAAGGTGCAGTCCTTTAAAGAAAACGAAAAAGAACACTTAGTAATCGCAAAAATGCCGTTAAATGAAATCGTAAATGTGCGAATCCACTCCGAATGCCTCACAGGAGATGCGATCGGAAGCCTAAAATGCGATTGCCGTGACCAACTCGAAGAGAGCCTAAAATACATAGAAAAAAACGGCGGCATGGTGATATACCTGCGCCAAGAAGGGCGAAATATCGGGCTTTTAAATAAAATCAATGCCTACGCGCTACAAGATAAGGGATTTGATACAATCGAGGCAAATCATCAGCTAGGTTTCAAGGCAGATGAGCGCACCTATGAAATCGTGGATTTTATCCTAAAACACTATGAAATCAAAAAGATAAATTTGCTTACAAACAACCCTGAAAAACTATCAAATTTGCACTGTGTCGAGATTGTAAAACGAATTCCGATTGTCATAAAGGCAAATGAATTTAACGAAAATTACCTAAAAACAAAAAAAGATAAAATGGGGCATTTGCTGTGAATTTGATTTTGCCTGAAAATTTCGACGAAAAGTGCGCTAAATTTGGCGAGTGTCTGCGTAAATTTAACGCAATCCACAGCCTTACGAATTACGATGATTTAAGCGAAATTATCGCTGATAGTATCGGTGGGGTGAAATTTATCCCAAAATACCCTAAAATTGCCATTGACATCGGTAGCGGGGCTGGGTTTCCAGCGATATTTTTGGCTATGGTTTTAAACCACACGAAATGGCATTTATACGAGCCAATCGCCAAAAAAGCGTCATTTTTGACCTACGCTAAGGTAAATTTGGGGCTAAAAAATGTCGAAATTCATAGAGAAAAAATCGAAAATTCGCTAAAATTTAGGGCTGATTTGATAACTTCAAGGGCTGTGATGAAAACGAAAAATTTAGTCGAAATTTGCGATGGATTTTATGATAGCAATACGCACTTTTTGCTCTATAAAGGTAGCAGCGTAGATGATGAAATCACCGAGACTAAAAGCAAATTTCCAAGTGCCAAATTTGAGATTTTTAACGCCGGTATGCGAAATTACCTACTTCTTAGCGGAATTTGTTAAAATATTGTATAATCTTGCAATAAAGCGAATTTTAAAAGGATTAAGTAATGCAAACTTCAAAGGATTTTACGCCTATGTTGGTTTTGGTTCCAAATGGCGAAGTTGAATTTTTTGCGCAATTTTGCCAAAAAATCGGCTACAAAACAGAGCAAACACAGGATTTTGAAAATTTCAAAAACGAAATTTTAAACGATATTTTCGAAAACCCCAAAAATCGCGCTGTCTTTGAAAGGCTAAAAGATAAATGAAATATTTAACGCTAAATCAAGCCATATCTTTGCACGACGGCGTTTTAGAAAAAATGGGCGGATTGATTGGCTACAATAACGCTCAAATCGGCTATTTAGCCTCAGCATTAGAAAATATCAAAAACGATTTATACTATCCTAGCATTGCAGAAAAAGTAACGCATTTAATGTTTTCGTGTGTCAAATTTCACCCATTTTTAGACGGAAACAAACGAAGTGCCATAATGCTTTCAAAGGCTTTTTTGATAATTAATGAGGCAGTTTTTGACAAAGATAGTTTTTACGAATTTATGGAAAATATAGTCGTAAGCGTCGCAGACGGCAGTATTTCAAAAGAAAAATTGCAAGAAATATTTGAAAATTTATTAAAAATTTAAAGGCCAAAAATGGGAAAATTTTTATCATTAGCGATAATTATTGCGTTAATTTATTTTTTAATCGTGACGAAATTTCGCGCCAAAAAGGTCGAGAGCGCAGACACAAAGGGCGAGCAAGAGCCAACAGCGCTAATGCCTTGCGATGAGTGCGGGACATATTACGAGCAAGGCGCGCTTATCTCGCATAATTCTCGCCAAATTTGCAAATCTTGCTTGGCAAAAATAAAGGAAAAAAAATGATTATTCTAGGGCATGAATTGGTTGATTACGAGCCATTTTACGCTATCAAACACACAGACGAGGTTTTCAAATACGATAATTTGCTCTTTAAATTTGATCCCAAATTAATCTCGCTAGCCAAAAGCACGGAGAAAAATTTCAGCGTCATTACAAACAACTTAAACGAAATTTTGCTCGCAAACGGCGCAGGTGCGAGATTTATCATCGTAAATAAAAAAACCGCCCCACTCGCACAAAAGCTAGCCAACGACTATCTTTTTGACGCTAAAATCGCGATGTTTATCAGCTCCACTCGCGCTCTAAAACAGCTTGCCGAGCTTGGAATCGACGCTGTGGTTTTCAAAGAAGCTATCGCAAACCGCCCAAAATCCTTTTTAAGCGGGCTTTTTACGGGCGGGCGTAAATTTCACCTGCCACATATCAATCCGCAAGGCCTAATCGGTCTAACCAAAAATTTAGGCGGAAAAATCAAAAATTTAGACACAAAAATCAGTGCGAAAAATTTATCCAAGGAGGATATATGGAAAAAATAAAAACCGCCCTGCTAATGAGCGGGCTCGTGCTACTTTTTATGTTCGTCGGCAGCCTAATTGGCGGACAAAAGGGTATAATTATGGCGTTTGTCGTGGCGTGCGGTATGAATTTTTTCAGCTATTTTTTCAGCGACAAACTAGTCTTGAAACACTACCGCGCTACGCCAGTTACGGCCGAGAGCCAGCCTATGTTATACGACATAATCGATCGCCTTTGCGCTAAGGCGAATTTGCCAATGCCAAAAATCTATATCATCAACGAGCAAGTTCCAAACGCCTTTGCCACAGGTCGTAACCCAAACAACGCCGCAGTCGCCGTTACACAAGGCCTGCTAAATCTAATGAGCCCGCAAGAAATCGAAGGCGTGCTAGCTCACGAACTAAGCCATGTGGGTCACTACGATATCCTAATCGGCTCGGTCGCTGCGATGTTTGCAGGCGCAATCGCAATGCTAGCGAATTTCGCCAAATTTGGCGCGATTGCGGGCTCAAACTCGCAAAATCGCGGTGGCGCAAACGGCATTTTCTTGCTCATCGGAGCCGTGATAATGCCGCTAGCTGCTAGCGTAATCCAAATGGCAATCTCACGCACCAGAGAATTCAAAGCAGACGCCGGTGCAGCCGCACTTACAGGGCACCCTGAGTGGCTGATTTCTGCTCTATCCAAGCTGGATAATTACGCCAAAAACTACCGCATGCACTCTGCGACGGGTTCGACCGCGCACATGTTTATCATAAACCCATTTAGCGGGATTAAGGCGAATTTCTCTCAACTTTTTAGCACGCACCCTAGCACAAGCGACCGTATCGCAAAACTCGAAGAGCTAAAAGGCAAAATCGCTATCCAAAAGTAAAATTTGCAAATTTAGTGTCAAATTTAAAATTTGACACTAAATTGCTTTAATCTGTCATTGCGAGCGAGCTTTGCTCGCGTGGCAATCTATGAAATAAAAATTCCAAATTTGTAAATTCGCTGTCATTGCGAGCTTTCGCAGAAAGCGAAGCAAAATGAGCGTAGCGACCCGAGCGAAGCGAAGGGGCATTTGGACGAGCCGTAGGCGAAGTCAATCCAGTAAAATTTAAAGCAAAATTCAACCTAAATTTAGCATTGAATTATTTTTTGAATTTAACCTGCGCCGTGAAATTCTCTGTAAGGGGGAAGGGGCTTGAATTGCGAGGTCGCGCCCCTTCCCCCTTACAAACCCCCAACCCCCGACGAC
>JAGBJQ010000020.1 GCA_017934385.1 Campylobacter sp.
CTTAAAAATGCAAATTTAACGCCTTACGAGCTTTCAAAACAATTAGGACACAATAGCACAGAAATGGTTTTTAATCGTTATGTTAAATTTATCGAAAGTGAAAACGAAAAATTCAAAACTGATATTAAAATTTATTGACTTTTAAGTTTTTGAAATGGTGCGACCAGCGAGATTTGAACTCGCACACGCGAAGCGCACTACCCCCTCAAGATAGCGTGTCTACCAATTCCACCATGGTCGCATGAAAGAGCCCGCGAAGGTGCGGGCGAGTGATTACGCAGCTGCTTTTGTAAGAGCGTCTGTAACAAAAGGATTAGCGAAAAGCAAGATAAATGCGATAACAAGCGCATAAATAACTTGTGCTTCGATCATCGCTAGCGAAATATACATTGTAGTTGATAGTTTGCTAGCTACGCTTGGGTTGCGAGCGATACCAAGGATTGTTGCATTAGCTGCATTACCCATACCAACAGCACCACCAAGAGCGGCAAAACCAAGAACGATACCAACAGCGATTGCTGAATATGATACGATTTGAGTATAAGCGCTAAGCTCCTCACCTGCGAATGCTGCGCCACAAAGCGCGAAAAGTAAAACCAAAACTTTTTTCATAAAAGTCTCCAAAATAAAATTTCAAAACGCCTTTCGGATCTGTCCCCTACTAAGAACATTTTGAGTGCGGTATTCTAGTGAAATTTTGCTTTTAATTAGTTTAAAAAAGTGGCAAAATTCGCCCAAATTTCGCCACTTTATGAATTTTATTTTTTCGAAGCCAAATATGTATTTAGTGCGCCGACATAAGCCTTGGCTGAGGCTAGCATAGTATCTACATCAAGCCCATGCCCCATAATCGCGCCAGTGCCCTCAAATTCGACCTTAACGGTTACTTTGGCAAGAGCATCTTTACCTTTGGATACGGCCTTGACTTGATAATCTTTGAGCTCGCCACTAACCTTGCTTATGCGATCAATCGCTTTAAAAATCGCATCGACCCCACCATTTCCAAGCGCGCTATCGCTTAGCAAAATTTCATCGTGATTTAGCGTGACAGCCGCGCTTGCGTGGCCTTTGTTGCAGCCATTTGAGCTAAGAAGCGCGATCTCGTAAGCTTTGGTTTTCGCGCCCATAAATTCGTCATTTACAAGCTCTCTAAGATCCTCGTCATAGACATCTTTTTTGCTATCGGCTAAAATTTTAAATTTCTCAAATGCTACTTGCAATTGTTCGTCGTCTAACTCATAGCCAAGGGCGATTAATTTGTCCTTAAAAGCGTGGCGTCCGCTGTGTTTGCCAAGCACGAGAGAGTTTTTATCCAGCCCGATATCATCGGCCTTCATAATCTCGTAAGTTTCGCGGTGTTTTAAAACGCCGTCTTGGTGGATTCCGCTTTCGTGTGCGAAGGCATTTTTGCCCACGATTGCCTTATTTGGCTGTGGTTCGATACCTGTGATACTTGCGACTAGACGGCTTGAAGGATAAATTTCTTTGAAATTTATATCCGTATAAAGTGGCGAGAAATGGTCATTTCTAGTTTTTACGACCATTGCAATCTCTTCGAGCGCAGTATTTCCAGCCCTCTCGCCAAGACCATTTATAGTGCATTCGACTTGGCGCGCGCCAGCTTCAATGCACGCTAGTGTGTTTGCTGTGGCAAGCCCTAAATCGTTGTGATTGTGAGCCGATACTATCGCTCTACCATCTATAAATTCGACCATTTGTTTAAAAATAGCGTAAATTTCATTTGGCAAGCGATATCCCACGGTGTCTGGTAAATTTATCGTAGTTGCGCCCACGCCGATAACCGCCTCGCAAATTTCCTTCATAAAGCCCACATCGCTTCTGCACGCATCCTCGCAGCTAAACTCCACATCGTCCGTAAAAGTCTTCGCGTATTGCACAGCTGCAACTGCGCGTTTGATGACCTCATCAGGCTTCATTTTTAGCTTAAATTCCATGTGAATCGGGCTAGTGGCGATGAAGGTGTGTATGCGCTGAAATTTCGCCGGCGCGATAGCCTGCGCCGCAGCCTTGATATCGTTTTCGAGCGCGCGAGATAGCGAACAAACCCTAATCTTGCTAGTAGCCTTTGCGATTTGATTAATCGCGTCGAAATCCCCCGGACTAGCCGCTGCAAACCCAGCCTCGATAACATCGACGCCGAGTTTTTCTAATTGGAGTGCAAGGCGGATTTTTTCTTCTGTATTCATCGAAGCGCCCGGGCTTTGCTCGCCGTCGCGCAATGTCGTATCAAAAATAATAATTTTATTTTTATCCATAACCTACCCTTTCATTTGATAAAATTTGGCGATTATAGCAATTTTAGGCTTAAATTTAGTTGGAATTGATAAATTTTATTATTTAGTTCTCTTTGCTTTGTTTGTTAAATTTAACCCCGATAAGCGTTAGCCCCGCGCGCACGAGCCCGTATCCTATGTATAGCAAAATGATAAATGCAGGGAATTCGAGCTTGAAAAGATACAGACACGAAAAAAACACCACAATGAGCAAAACCAAAATTTTAATCGCATTTGGTCGTTTTAAATTTATCTTTTTAAAGCTTGGGAAGCGGATATTACTAACCATTAAAAACGATAAAAGCGCCATGCCGATGATAAATACGCCACCCCACACTGACGAAACCTCGTATTTGAGGTAAATCCCAATCCACACAGCAATCGTAATAGCCGCAGTTGGGATCGGCAGACCGATGAAAACATTTGGCTCATAGGTGCCCACAGTGACATTAAATCTCGCTAGCCTCACAGCGCCAAAAATCACATACAGCGCGCTAATTAGAGTACCAACCTGCCCATAATCCTTGCCGATGACGAAATAAAATAGCACCGCTGGTGCCACGCCAAACGCCACTATATCGGCAAGGCTGTCGAATTCTACGCCAAATTTGCTTGTCGTGTGCGTGAGCCTTGCCACGCGCCCGTCAAGTCCATCAAAAATCAAAGAAAAAATTATATACGCAATCGCACTAGCATAATGCCCATTTATCGAGGCAAAAATGCTAAGCATAGCCAAAAATATACTAGCCGCGGTGAAAAGATTTGGCAAAATATATACTAATTTTCCTCTTTCTTCTTCCATTTTACGCCTCTTCCCCTGAATTTTCTGTGGCTAAATTTCGAACTAATCGAGTTGGCAAGTTGTTTTCTTTTTCAAATTTATCTATAATATCCACGATAACCTCGCCAGCGACGGTCTCTTTTTCATACAGAGTTTTTACCATTTCCTCGATTGCAGGCGCATAAACTCGCAAGGTCTCTTTCACAGCTTTGTAGCGTTCATCGAGCTTTGTGCGGACATAGTTGTCGATTTTTACAGCTGTTTCCTCGCTATAATCCTTAATGCTCTGACCGCCGTTTAAAAACGAATATTGCTGTTTTTCAAGCACGATTAAGCCTAGCTCGTCTGTCATACCGACCTTGGCCGCCATAAATTTTAGCCAATCAGTCGCGCGCTGTAAATCGTTGCTAGCCCCGTCTGTAATCTCGCCCAAAAATACCTCTTCGGCCGCCCTACCAGATAGCAAAACATCAATTTCGGCAAAAATTTCATATCTTTGGTGCAAAAATCTATTTTCAAACGGCGAATTTAGCGTATATCCAGCCGCACCAAGCCCGCGCGGAACAATCGTAACCTTGCTAACTGGCATTGCGCCTTTGGTAAGCTCGGCGATGAGCGCATGACCGCTCTCGTGGTAGGCGACGATTTTTTTCTCCACAGGATTGACACGGCGCGATTTTTTTTCTAGTCCTATCGCCACGCGCTCGATTGCTTCGAGCAGATCTTTTTGCTCGACCTCTTTTTTCGCCTCTCGACCCGCCAAAAGCGCGGCTTCGTTTATGATATTTGCCAAATCCGCTCCTGCAAAGCCCACAGTTAGCCTAGCAATCTCTTCAATATCAATATTACGGGCAAATTTGACATCTCTCATATGCACCTTTAAAATCGCGATTCTGCCGTCATAATCAGGTCTATCGACCAAAACCTGCCTATCAAATCTACCCGGGCGCAAAAGCGCAGCGTCAAGCGTCTCTGGGCGGTTTGTCGCAGCTAGGACGATGACTGGGCTAGACTCTGTGCCAAAGCCGTCCATTTCTGCCAAAAGTTGATTTAGGGTCTGCTCCCTCTCGTCGTTTCCGCCGCCGATTCCGCCTGAATTTCTACTTTTTCCAATCGCGTCAATCTCATCGATAAAAACAATCGCGGGCGCCTGTTTTTTGGCTGTTTCAAACAAATCTCTAACCCTACTTGCGCCCACGCCCACAAACATCTCTATAAAGCTAGAAGCCGAAATCGAAAAAAACGGCACATCTGCTTCTCCTGCGACAGCCTTTGCAAGCAGTGTCTTACCCGTGCCAGGAGGGCCTACGAGCAAGACGCCTTTTGGGATTTTCGCTCCTAAGCTTATGTATCGCTCAGGGTTTTTGAGGAAATCGACTATCTCTTTGACCTCTTCTTTGGCCTCTTCGACACCAGCGACATCGCTAAATTTGACATTTGGCTTCTCTGCGCTCATTAAATTTTTCGAACTGCCGATTCCTAGCATACCGCTACCCATATTTTTTTGCATGCGATTGGCCAAAAACATCCAAATTCCAAAGAAAATCACAAGCGGTAAAACCCAGCTAAAAAGCAAATCTGTGAGTAAATTTGTTTCGTTATATGCGCCATAAGGGATATTTCTGCTCTCTAAAATACTCACAAGCTCGTTATCATCGACCCTTTGGGCTACATACATAGTATCGCCACTTTGGGCTTTTATCGTGGTTTTGCCGATAGAAACCATTGAAATTTGAGCTGTTTTAAGCTGTGATTTTAGCTCTGAGTAGCTGACATTTCTAGTCTGTCCCACGCCTAAATTTCCAAGGGTCGCACCCTCGCCAAAACCGCCACCATTTGGGCTAATTGCCCTAAAAATCACAATTAAAATCAGCGCAAAAACCACAAACATACCAATAGGATTTTTGTTGAAAAAATTTCCTCCGCCGTTTTGTTGATTTTTGTTATTTTGATTATTCATTTTCACCTTTCTCATAAACAAAACTACACCACTCGTTTTTTTGCTCCATTTTCACAAAGCGCAAATCCGAAAATGCAGATTTTATTCTATCTTTGTAATTTTCTAAAATTCCAGAAAGCACGAGGTGTGCGCCCGGGTTTAGCGCGTTTTTCAAATCGCTAGCTAGTATCAAAATCACATCAGCGATTATGTTTGCTACGACTAAATCGTATTTTTCGCCCGCTCCTGCGATACTTCCTGTCCAAATTTTATCCAAGCTCACGCCGTTTTTTTGCGCATTTTGCACGCTAGCATCAGTGGCTTGCTCGTCAGTATCGCACGCGCTGACATTTGCGCCAAGCTTTTTCATCGCGATACTTAAAATTCCGCTTCCACAGCCCACATCAAGGGCTTTTGCGCCCTCTTTGGTAATCTCGCTTAAAATTTGCAAACACATATTTGTGCTCTCGTGGTGTCCTGAGCCAAAGGCGAGTGCTGGATCGATTAAAATATCGATTAGCCCTGCCCTGCTCTCGCACCAGCTAGGGCGGACATAAAATTTACCCACCTCAATCGGCTCGACGCCCTTTTTATACTCGTTTATCCAATCTTGATTTTTCTTTTGCGAAATTTCGATTTCTAGCGAAATTTGCGCCCCTGTGGATTTTTGCAAGGCTTCTTTAAATTCGATTAACGCGAATTTCACCATTTCTAGGCTATCCTCATCGCGCACGATAAACTCGCCCTCGCGCTCTTCAATGCACGAAATCCCAAGCTCAAAGACAAAATCTTTGAAAAATTCCAAGCCGTTTTGGCTCTTTATACTCATTTCATTATAAAATTCTTTCATCACAAAACCTTAAAAGCCATTACGATATCACAAAATTTTAAACGCTTTTTCTAAATCTATACTGCCCTCGTAATATGCCTTGCCGACAATCACGCCTGCGATTTTGCCGCTGTTTTTGCACGCCACAATGTCGCTAATGTCCTTCACTCCGCCACTTGCGATTGTATCAATCCCGCTAGCTTCGGCGATTGCTTCGGTAAATCCCACATTTACGCCACATAGCATACCATCTTTGCCGATATCCGTGCAAATAATCGCGCCAACTCCCGCTCCTGCGTAAAGCTTA
>JAGBJQ010000001.1 GCA_017934385.1 Campylobacter sp.
AATTAGGCAAAATTTATTGTTTGATAGCTATATTTTAAATTACAAAATTACTATAAGGAAATTTTATGCAGAGCCTAAAAATCGTGCATTGCGGTATTTTTAATGAATTTGATGATGGAAATTTTTTTTATGGATTAGAACGCAAAATTTCGCATGGATTAGCGCAAAATGGTCATTTTGTCTATGATTTTAGTTATCGTGACTGGGAGCGAAACCTGCGAGTGCTAAAAATAAAAAATAGCGGATTAGCTAAAATGCAAGAAAAACTTATAAAAATTTGTAAAAACATAAATGCAGATTTGCTTTTGATTGGAAAAGGCGAAAAAATCGCTACTTCAACACTAAAAGAGATAAAAAAAGCACTTCCGAATATAAAAATTGCAATGTGGTATGTAGATCATTTCAAAGAAAATGATAATTTTTGGCAAAATTTAAAAGAGATTGATTTCTTTTTTCAAGCTAATGCATTAAATTTACAAAAACTTTCTAATGAATATAAAAACGCAAAATTTGCCTTTTTTCCAAATATTTCTGATAATGCTTTTGATAGATTTTATGAGTGCGAAAAAACAAACGATATAATTTATATTTCAAGGGATTACAAAGAGGATAATCGCCATAAATTCGCCCTAATGCTTGATGAATTTTGTAAAAAAGAAAATCTAAAATATAAAATTTATGCTAGTTTAGGAAATCCAGTGATTTTTGGAGATGAGTATCATAAAGTTATAAATAAAAGCAAAATCGCCATAAATTTCAACCGCGATGATGATTTAGAGTGCGAAAAATCGCAAAAATTGCTTGGGGCAAGTGATAGAATGGCGCAGTTTATGGGGTGTGGAGTTTGCACATTTTCGCCCGTGATTGCGGGGTTTGAGAAGTTTTTTACGCACGAAAAGGAGATAGTGTATTTCAAAAATCCGAGCGATTGTTTTGAAAAAATAAAAGAGTATTTGCATGATGATAAATACGCCCAAATCGCTAAAGCAGGGAGAGAAAAAGCTCTAAATTTGGCAAATGCGAAACGAGTAACTAAATTTATGATTGAAATGATTTTTAGCGAGAAATTTAGCGAAAATTACGAGTGGCGTGAGCATATTTACCAAAATGGAGAGAAGATTTGAGAATATTACATACGCTTCATTGGGTGCAGTTTGCTGGGACTGAGCGAGTTTGCGTGGATTTATGCAACGAAATATCAAAACAAAATGAAGTTATTTTGCTAAGCAATAAAAATATCGAAAATTATATAAGCAAAAATGTCAAATTTATAAATTTTGATTTTGAAAAAAATCGCAGAAATCCATTTTTTTTGTATAAAACAGCGAAATTTATAGAAAAAATTCGCCCTGATATTATCCATTGTCATAACACAAAAGAGCTTGAAATCATGCGTTATATGCAGGTTTTTTTGAAGAAAAAAATCCCTCTAATCGCAACAAAACATGTTTTAACTCCTAAGAAAAAATACGCATTAGCAGATCTTTGTGTAGGAATTTTAGAAGATACATTTGATATTATAAATTCAAAAAATAAAATTATCATAAAAAATGGAATGTCGTATAAGACTCCTAAAAAACTTCAAATGGATAAAAAATTTAAAATTATTTTTTCAGGTAGATTGGTTGAAGCAAAGGGTCTTGGGATATTGATAAATGCACTTAGTGCAGTAAAATTTGATTATATTTGTTATATTTTTGGAGATGGATTAGACAAAGAACATTTTGTAACGCTTGTAAAAGAACTTAAATTAGATGAAAAAATTAAATTTATGGGATTTGTAGATAATATAAATGATTATTTATTTAGTTGTGATTTACAGATAATTCCTTCCATTTTTGAGCCATATGGACTTGTGGCGATTGACGGGATTTATTATTCGCCACTTATGATTTCAACAAATACTGGCATTTGTGAGCAAATTTTGCCTAGTGAGTTAAAATTTAGCGCCACACCAGAAAATTTAGCTCACAAACTAGATGAAATCCACGCAAACTATGATAAATTCGTGCAAATTTTCGCCCCTATCAAAGCCAAAAAAGACGAATTTAGCGTAGCAAAAATGGCGCAAAAATACATAAATGCGTATGAAAATTTGATAAAGGATTTTAAAAAATGATATATTTTTTCGTGATTTTAGCCGTGGCGATTATAGCGTTTTCGTGCAGGTATAACTGGTGGCGGATCCCGCAGGGCTGGGATAAAGCGCGCGTGCTGATGTATCATAGCATAAGCGAGCATAAGGGCGATAAATTTGATAAATGGCGCGTTCGCCCAGCCGATTTTGAGGCCCAAATCGCGTGGCTAGCCAAAAACGGCTTTACTACTTTCACGCTTAGCGAGCTAGCAAATTTAGCCCAAATCCCGCCAAAATCGCTCTGTATTACCTTCGATGACGGATTTATGGATAACTACACAAACGCCTTTGAAATTTTGAAAAAATATAATTTCAAAGCCACGATTTTTGTGGTAGCAGGTGCCAAACAAAACGACTGGGAGCGCGGAAATACCGAGCATTTAAGCCAAATTTTAACTAGCGATGAGATAAATTTAATGCACTGCTCAAATTTAATCGAGTTTGGCTCGCACACGCTAAGCCACGCGAATTTAGAGCGTTTGTGGGCGAGCGAGCCCGAAAAAGCGCGAGATGAAATCGAAAAATCCAAAAAAGAGTTAGAGAAAATCACCGGGCGAGAGTGCAGGGTTTTTGCCTATCCTTATGGTAAATTTAATGATGAAATTTTATCATTTACTAGGAGCGTGGGATACTGCGCCGCGGTCGTGGTAAAGCGCGGACTTTACGAAGCGGGCGATGATAAATTCGCCATAAAGAGAATTGGCGTTTTGGGGACGGAGAGTTTTTTTGATTTTTGGCTGAAATTTACGCGCATAAGGAATAAACTATGATAAATGCAAGTGTCTATGCAATCGTGCAAAACGAAGAAAAACATATCGAACGAATGCTAAAAAGTGTCGCGGATTTCGCTGAAATCATCATCGTCGATAGTGGTAGCACCGATAAGACACTTGAAATTGCAAAGAAATTTAACGCCAAAATTTACCACCACGATTGGCAAGGCGAGGGTGTGCAAAAAAACTACGCTTTTTCGCTCTGCTCTCACGAGTGGGTGCTAAACCTTGACGGCGACGAGGAAGTAAGCGAAGAGCTAAAAGCTGAAATTTGCGAGTTTATGGCGCAGAGCGAATTCGACGGGCTTGATATTAAATTTCATGAATTTTATATGGGCGGAATCGTCGATGATAGGGTGCGAAAAAACACCCATATCAGATTTTTTCGCAAAAGCTCTGGCGAGTATCGAAATTTGGGCGTTCATGCGCAAGTTAGCATAAATGGCAAGGTGCGAAAATCTCGTGGGGTGATTTATCATTTTAGTGATAAACCAATCAAAGAGCTAGTGAGTAAAAACAACAACTATTCGAGCCTGCGCGCACAGCAAAAATTTGAAAAAGGCAAAAAACCGAGCCTAGCCAAACTGCTTTTTATCTTTCCGCTTGTCTTTTTCAAATCGTATTTTTTAAGGCGAAGTTTTTTCGACGGCAAAAAAGGCTTCATAATTGCCGTTATAAACGCATTTTACGCATTTATGAAAGAGGCGAAATTGTATGAAATTTGGCTTAACAAAAAAGGAAATTAAGCAAAATTTAGCTATCATAAAAAATCATTAAATTCCACAAAAAGGGCGATAAAATGGATAAAAAAACCATTGCGACACACAAAATCAGCGAAGACGAATATGCGAAAATTTTAGAAATTCTAGGGCGTGAGCCAAATTTGCTAGAACTTGGCATTTTTTCGGCTATGTGGAGCGAACACTGCTCATATAAATCAAGCAAAAAATACCTTAACGGCTTTCCGACCAAGGCTCCATGGGTCATACAAGGTCCCGGTGAAAATGCCGGTGTCATCGACATTGGTGGCGGTATGGCGGCTGTTTTTAAAATGGAAAGCCACAATCACCCTAGCTACATCGAGCCGTTTCAAGGAGCAGCCACAGGTGTAGGCGGAATTTTGCGCGATATTTTCACAATGGGCGCAAGGGTCGAAGCAAATCTAAATTCGCTTCGTTTTGGCGATGTCGTGGGAAATTCCAAAACAAATCGCTATCAAAGATATTTGGTCAAAGGTGCAGTTAGCGGTATCGCACACTACGGCAACTGCATGGGAATTCCTACAATCGGCGGCGAAACGACATTTGATAGCAGTTTTAACGGAAATATTTTGGTAAATGCCTTTGCTCTTGGAATTGTAAAAAGTGATGAAATTTTCTACGGCAAGGCAGAAGGCGTGGGAAATTCAGTCATCTATGTAGGCTCAAAAACTGGTCGTGATGGGCTTGGCGGAGCTGTTATGGCAAGTGATAGCTTTAACGATGAGAACAAATCTCTTCGCCCAACTGTGCAAGTTGGCGATCCGTTTGCCGAAAAGCTTTTAATGGAAGCTTGTTTGGAACTTTTTAAGACTGATTTCGTCGTTGGAATTCAAGACATGGGAGCAGCAGGGCTAACTTCTAGTAGCTTTGAAATGGCAGGACGAAGCGGAAGCGGTATG
>JAGBJQ010000021.1 GCA_017934385.1 Campylobacter sp.
ATCGCCTCGATAAATTCCGTCTCGTTTGTAGCGTCAAATTTTACCACAGCGCCCTCGCCGCCACCAGCTCGAATTTCTTCTAAAAGCGCGTCAGCTAGCTCAGGCTTTGAGCGGTAATTAATCCACACTTTAAGCCCCATGCTGGCTAGCACTCTTGCGATATCTGCGCCGATTCCTCTACTTGCGCCTGTGATTAAGACATTTTTTCCACTAAATTTCATTTTTTATCCTTTCTTTGAATTTCAAATTTTAAAACAGCGCCTCGTCCATTTGCGCTGGAATTTCAAGCCCCATTAGCTTTAAGATAGTTGGTGCGACATTGCTAAGCCCAAAATCCCTCTTTAACTCACTCACGCCCTGCGCGCTTACGAAGCAAAACACATCAAAAGTCGTGTGGTTTGTGAGAAGCTCGCCCTGTGCCCCTCGCATTTGCTCGCAGTTGCCGTGATCTGAAATTTGCACATAAGCGTAATCAAATTCCTTTGCCTTAGCGTAAATTTTACCCAGACACTCATCTACCGCCTCGACTGCCTTAACCGCAGCGTCGAAGTTGCCCGTGTGGCCGACCATATCGCCATTTGCGAAATTTACCACGATAAAATCCTCGCCCCCTTCAATGCCCTTTATCACAGCCTCGCACACAGCGTGCGCGCTCATAGCAGGGCACAAATCATAGGTCGCGACCTTTGGGCTGTCGATTAAAATGCGGGTTTCGTTCTGCACGCACTCTTCGCTGCCGCCGTTGAAAAAAAATGTAACATGGGCGTATTTTTCGGTCTCGGCGGTGTGGAGCTGTCTAAGTCCCGCGTCCGCAATGACCTCGGCAAGAGTATTTTGCAAAATGTCCTTTTTGACAATGATTGGAAATGGAAATTTCGCGTCATATTCTGTCATGGTGATTAAATTTCGCACGCAAAATTTACGCTCAAATCCCGCGAAATCCTCCATACTCAAAGCTTGGCAAATCTCACGCGCCCTATCGTTGCGGAAATTTACAAAAATAATTCCGTCATTTTCTTTAATCCCGTCAAATTCTCCAAAAATCGCTGGCTCGATAAATTCGTCCGTAATGCCCTTCTCATAGCTTTTGCGAGCATACTCGCTTGGGGAGATTTTTTGTTTCTCGCCCTCGCCCATTAGCGCGGCATAGGCCTTTTGCACCCTTTCCCAGCGATTATCCCTATCCATAGCATAAAACCGCCCGCAAACGCTTCCTACACTAAATTTCGCTTCCAAAGCCTGCAAAAACCCTGCCCCGCTCGTAGGGCTTACATCGCGTCCGTCGGTAATAGCGTGGGCAAAAACCTGCGCGCCAGCGTCTTTTGCTATCTGGCAAATCGCGTCGAAATGGCGCATGTGCGAATGCACACCGCCGTCGCTGTATAGCCCTATGACATGCACCCTAGGGCAAATTTTTAGCAAATTTACGATTTCGGGCGCAGTTTTTAGGGTGTCATTTTCGATCATTTTATCAATTTTGACTAGATTTTGATACAGCACGCGACCGCTTCCAATCGTCATGTGCCCGACCTCAGAGTTTCCCATTTGCCCATCAGGCAAGCCCACCGCAAGCCCAGATGTGCGAAGTAGCGTGTTTGGCACGGATTTAAATAACATATCATAAGTCGGTTTTTTAGCTGCGGCAAAGGCGTTAAATTCGGCACTTTGGTTGCAACCTATGCCGTCAGTTATGACAAGGATTGTTTTTTGTTTCATAATTTTCTCCCAAATTAACGCTAGGCGTCAAAATTTTAGCATTATACTTTTTTTTAGCAAATATCACAAAATTTGAAATTTAAAAGCTAAATTTTACTAATAAAGTATTAAAATTGCAGGTTTTAAAAATAAATTTCAAAAGGCAAATTTTGTTATATTATATCTATCAAATCACAAATATAAATTTCTTTCAATACACCACAGCGCGCGCTGGAATCGCATTTTTCATAGCTTTTATTTTAAGCGTGTATCTAATGCCACGCTTCATATCTTGGGCAAGAGCCAAAAACGCCTCACAACCCATATACGAACTAGCTCCGCAAACTCACCAAAAAAAGTCAAAAACCCCAACAATGGGTGGTTTGGTTTTTGTTTTTTCGGCGATTATTGCGAGTATTTTATGCGTGAAATTTAGCATATTTACGACATGTGGGATTATTACACTAGCTGGATTTTGCGCTATTGGATTTAAAGATGATTTATCCAAAATTCTAGGTTCGAGTAATCATGCAGGACTTAGTCCGCAAGTTAAACTTTTGTTACAAAATGCCCTAGCATTTGGAATTTCATTTGCTCTTTATATTTTTAGCCCAGTCGGCGGCGAGCTGTATTTGCCATTCGTGAAAAACCACATAATAAATTTAGAATTTTTCGCCATTGTGT
Organism: Campylobacter sp.; assembly: GCA_017934385.1. Classification (GTDB taxonomy): domain Bacteria; phylum Campylobacterota; class Campylobacteria; order Campylobacterales; family Campylobacteraceae; genus Campylobacter_B. Next base: position 2,380 of record JAGBJQ010000021.1, read on the forward strand.
TTTGGATGATAGTTTTCAGCGCAAGCTCAAACGCTGTAAATTTAACCGACGGCCTTGACGGGCTAGCCACGATTCCCTCAGTTTTTTCGCTAGCTAGCCTTGGTATTTTTGCTTATTTGTGCGGACACGCGATTTATGCGCAATACCTATTTTTGCCAAAAATCGCCGGTGTTGGCGAGCTAAGTATCATCATCGCAGCCCTTATCGGCGCACTTTTTGGGTTTTTGTGGTTTAATTGCTACCCAGCCGAAGTTTTCATGGGCGATAGCGGAAGCCTGAGCGTGGGGGCGTTTTTGGGATACTGCGCGATTGTGACAAAAAATGAATTTTTGCTGATTATTATCGGATTTGTCTTTGTAATGGAGACACTAAGCGTGATTTTGCAGGTAGGAAGCTTTAAAATGTTTAAAAGGCGAATTTTCCTCATGGCGCCTATTCACCACCATTTCGAGCTGAAAGGTTGGAGCGAAAACAAAATCATAATTCGCTTTTGGATAATCGCGCTAATGGCAAATTTAATCGCGCTAACTTCGATAAAATTACGATAAGGAAACAAAATGAAAAAATCACTATTTGGACATGGCACCACTACAAAAGCGTTAGCAAAAAGCGGTGGTTGGGACATTTACGATGATAATTTCAAAGCTGATGAAACTAAATTTGACGAATTTGGCAATGCACTTTTGAACCCTAGCCAGTTCGACGCAGAAAAAAGTGAGCTTGAAATCCCAAGTCCGGGTTTTCCAAAAAATCATAATCTAATCAAAAACGCTAAAAATTTAATCAGCGAATATGATTATTTCGCTGATACTGCCCCACTTAAAATTTGGATTAGTGGAACAAATGGCAAAACTACAACTACACAGATGACCCAACACCTGCTAGCAAATCGTGGCGCAGTTATGGGTGGCAATGTGGGCACGCCACTTGCGCTTTTGGATAAAAATGCCAAAATTTGGATATTGGAGACTAGCTCTTTTACTATCCATTACACCAAACACGCTCGCCCTGGCATTTACGCGCTTTTGCCAATCACGCCAGATCATCTTAGCTGGCATGGCAGTTTTGCTGAATATGAGCGTGTCAAACTCTCGCCACTCCTAGCTATGAGCGAGGGCTCAGTCGCACTAATTCCAGCCGTGTATGCGAATAACGAAGCCGTGAAAAACTCGCACGCAAGAGTGATTTGCTACGAAGATGAAAATGATTTGGCGGCCAAATTTGAAATCGAAATTGAAAAAATTTCATTTAAAACGCCATTTTTGCTAGACGCACTTCTTGCGCTTTGTATCGAAAAAATCCTCACAGATCGCGCTAGTGTGGAGCTTTTGAACGAATTTGTAATCGAGGCAAACAAACTAGAAGAATTTTTTGATGTAAAAAATCGCATGTGGATAAATGACACAAAAGCCACAAATATCGATGCTTGCGCGCAAGCTTTAAAAAGATACGCAGACAAAAAAATCCATTTGATTTTGGGTGGCGATGATAAGGGCGTGGATTTGGAGCCACTCTTTGCGAGTTTTGCGCCGTATGATTTGCAAATTTATGCGATTGGCTCAAACACCGATAAACTCGTAAATTTATGCGAAAAATTTAAAATTCCTTGCATTAGGTGCGAATTTTTGAAAAACGCAGTCGCCAAAATAGATGAAAATTTCTCTGGTGCGGGCGAAGTAGCGCTTCTAAGCCCAGCCTGCGCTAGCCTAGATCAATTCAAAAGCTACGCCCAACGGGGAAATTTATTTAAAGAGTGCGTGGCAAATTTAGCCCTTTAAAACACTGCGCCGAAATTTTACTTTGCAATTACAAAGAAATGCGAAGCATTTCCGTAAAAATAAAACCAGCTAAATTTAGAAAAACGAAGTTTTTCTAAATTTAGCCACCTTAAAAGCGTCGTCGGGGGTTGGGG